>CAZIVO010000001.1:0-79197 GCA_964542765.1 uncultured candidatus Brocadiaceae bacterium
CTTGCCGGTGGCGATCCTGAGATTTTCAGGCATGCCTCTTCGCGCGCGCTGGAGAGCCTTGCGCGGCATGGTCTCGGCGCTGCGCGGCGCTCCCGGGTCCTGGAGTCTGGAGGACTGGATCGAGCGCCGCGGTCAGGCCGGCGCGCCGCGTGATTACTTGTGGGACCCCCTTTGCCTTTCGATCATGAATGCGGCAGCCGCCGACATTTCCGCCACCTTGTTCCTGGCCACGCTTCGCCGCGCCTTCGGTGGCCGCGCGAGCGAGGCGGCGATCTGGATTCCGCGTGACCCATGGTCTTCGATGCTGGGCGAGCCTGCGCGTGCTCGCCTCGAGCATGAAGGGGCGGAATTGCGTCTGGGGCATCGCGTACGCGGGATGACTATCGAGAAGGGGGCAGTTACGGCGTTGAATGGCGACGACGGCATGCTTTCGCCGGTCGACCCGGCCGACATGGTGGTTTCGGCGATGCCCTGGCATGCGCTCGCGAAGGCCTTGCCGGGGAGGGCGTTTGCGATGGGCTTCGAAGGCCGTCCGATCGTGAATGTTCATCTGGAAGAAATCGCGGGGCTTCCCGATGAAGGCGCGCTGGTCGCGCTGGTTGGCGGGCGGCCCTTCCAGTTCCTCTACCGCCCCCCCGAAGGCCCGCGAGGCCGCGTGACCTTGATCGCCGGAGATGCGCGGAGCCTCGAAGGTTGTGGCGTCGATGAAGTGCTTCAGCGGGGCCGCGAGCAGATTGCCGCATACTTCCCGGGCAGCCAACCGGGTAGCGGGGGTGCCGCGAGGGTGACCAAGGAGCCCCTGGCGACCCTTCTCACCGACCCTGAGGGTCTCTCCCGCCGCCCTTGCCCCGGGAAGGTACCAGGAGTTTCCAACCTGAGGATCTGCGGAGACTGGACGCAGACGGGCCTGCCTTCGACGCTCGAGGGTGCTGCCGAATCAGCTTCCTTGGCTTTGGCCGATTGACGAGCTTGGACTACATGTTGGCTTGCCCTATACCAACCGTCACGCCGCGCGCTCGGTGCGTGCGGGGCACCATTTCACACGACAAGAAAAACGACAAAAGAGGTTCCATGGCAGTACTCGCCAACCGACCAGCTCCCGACTTCACCGTGCAAGCGGTGATGGAGGATGGGTCGACCCAGGAGGTATCGCTGTCCAGCTACAAGGGCAGCCATGTCGTCCTGTTCTTCTATCCCAAAGATTTCACCTTCGTTTGACCATCCGAGTTGATCGCCTTTGACCACCGTATCGGTGAGTTCAAAGAGCGTGGCGTCCAGGTCTTGGGCGTCTCCATCGACGACGCGGAGTCTCATGCAAAATGGCGTGAGACAGCCATCAACGAGGGCGGCATCGGGCCGGTCCAGTATCCACTACTTTGCGATCCGGACCGCAGCATGACCAATGCTTACGATCTGCTGCACGAGGAGAGCACCTTCTCGCTGCGCGGCACCTTCCTGATCGACAAGGATGGAGTGGTGCAGAGCCAGGTCGTCAACAACCTGCCGCTGGGTCGAGATATTGACGAGACCCTGCGGATGGTCGATGCACTTCAGTTCCTCGAGACCGAAGGCCAGGTTTGTCCAGCCGGTTGGTCGAAGGGCAAGCCGGGCATGACTCCCAGTGAAGAGGGGGTCAAGGCTTACCTGGCGGACAACGCCGACAGCCTTTAGATCCGAGGCATTTGTCTTTGCGGGCGCAGCGCTGATGTCGGCGCGGCGCCCGTTCTCATTCCACATGGATATGCCGTCCGCCGTTTGCCTTGGCGAGACGAGCGAGAAACTCGGTGGCGTTCTTGTCGCCAAAGGTGACCGTGTGGATGTTCAGTTTGCGCAGGCGGTTCGCCTCGGTCACGCGGTGGATGATCTCGTCCTTGTCGATGACCTTGCCCCAGCTCGGAGCGCCGTCGCTGAGCACGTAAACGGTGTCGAAAGCCAGTCCGTAGTACTTGTCGTAGAGTCCGCGACCGGCGAAGTTCAAGATGCGGTCCAGGGCTCCGTAGAGATTGGTGGCGCCAGCGGGCTGCAAGCTATCGAAGTAGCTGCCCAGGAGATCGTCCCGGGAAGTGTCGTCGAGCTTGACCAACTCGAGTTGACCGTCGCGCTGTTCGCGCCAGACGCTGACTTCTTCGCTGAAGACAACAAGGTTGAACATCGTGCCATCGGGGAGCCCCATCACGATCTTTTTCAATTCTTCGACCACCAGCTTTGCCTTGGTGGTTGTCGCGCCGGGCGAGGCCGATGTGGTTTTGGATTTCAGGGTGACCGGTTCGGCCATCGAACCCGAGAAATCGAGAACGAAGACAACGCGGTCGGACTCGATGTCGATCGAGAAGAACTTCTGGTACCGGGTTGCTGACGCGCTCTCCTTGGCGAGCTTGGCATCACCTGTGTAGCGGAAGGATGCTCCCTCCTTGCGCCAGAAGGCTTCCCAGAGGCGGGCGTTGCCCGGTAGGATTTTTTGGCCGGTCAGGCCTTCGAGCAGGCGATGGATCCGCATGTCCAGTGCCCAGGGGTCCTTCTTCTTGCTGGTTTCTGCCTTGAGGCCGGCGATCAGAACCGGGATCACATGCTTGCTTCGCAGCTTGGCGAGGTTTTCGGCCGCCGCCGCTCGAACTTGCCAGACCCGGTCGCGCAGCAGGAGAGGTTTCACCCGGCTGATCACATGATCGCGCAACTTGGCATGCTCGGCGGTGATCGTTTCGATCTCGGTTTCGTCGGTCAGTGGCGCCAGAGATTTGCCCAGAGCATTGAGGGCGGCGATGCGAACATTGGGTTCGCTGTCGCGCAAGAGCCCGATGAAGTGAGGGATCGTCTCCTGCGTTGCGATGACGCTGAGAGAGTTGACGGCCCTGACCCGTTCCTGGGGAGGCAAGCTCTGCGTGGCTTTCAGCAGTGCGAGGATACCGGGAACACTGTCCCTGAGTGCGAGGATGCGCATGGCGGCAGCACGCGGCAGCGCGGTCTTTTCGGCTTCGGCCCCGCGCGCCGACAGTTGCAACTGCAAGGCGAGCCATCGGTCGAGGCCGCGGACCTCCATGGCAGCGATGTGTTTGCGCGCGAGCGACCGGACCTTCCATGGCTGGAGTTCGCGTTCCAGGGAAACCCGATCCGTGGATACCGGCTTTGTTCCGAGGCTTGGCTGCACGCAAGCGACCGTGAAGAGACGCTTGGCGCTTGCCAGGGTGTTCCATCGCGCCATCGAGCCGAGGATCATGTCGACCTGAGTGATGGCGGCGCGGTCCTCGACACCTCCTCGCATGATGCGAAAGGCACCTTGTCGATACTGCGCCAGCCACTTCTCGAAGGCCTCGACATCGGCGCCGAAGCTCGAGGGGCCGTCGTCGGTTGGTTTCTGGGCTGCCGCCAGGGTCGCCAAGCCCGAAAGGATCACCGCAGCCAATCGCATGCCCCGTACATAGCTTCCCGAGGCTTGGTCAGGAAGCCCCGTTGGCGTTTGGGGGGGCAATTCTGCTCGCCTTGACGACCCGTGGTCAGCCGACTTTTGCGAGCGCTGCGTCCAGGTCGGCGATCAGGTCCTCGACGGCCTCTATGCCGACCGAGAGCCGCAGAAGGCCGTCGCTGATCCCCATGCGCTGCCGCTCCTCGGCTGACATCCCCGCATGGGACAGCCTCGCCGGGATGCAGATCAGGGATTCGATGCCGCCCAGGCTCGGCCCCGCGATGGGCAGGCGCAGCGCTCCGATCAACTCGAGCGCCGCAGTCGCGTCGCCGGTGAGTTCGAAGGAGACGACGCCACCGAATCCGCTGAAGAGCCGGCGTGCCAGATCATGCTGCGGGTGTTCAGGGAGGCCGGGGTAATGGACCTTCGAGACCGAGGCCTGACTTTCGAGGTGGCGAGCGATGTTTCCGGCACTCTCGTTCTGCCGCTGCACGCGCAGGCTCAGCGTTTTGAGTCCTCGGTGCATGAGGAAACATGCGTGTGGATCAAGGCATCCACCGAGGTGGTTAAGGCGATGTGTGACTTTTGTAACCAGATCATGCTTGCCGATGATCGCGCCGGCGGTGAGGTCGGTGTGCCCGTTGAGATACTTGGTGGCGCTGTGGAGCACGAGGTCATAGCCGATCTCGCAGGGGCGGAAATTGATCGGGGTCGCAAAGGTGCTATCGATCATCGAGACCAGACCGTGCTCTTGTGCGAAGCTCACGACAGCTCGGTGATCGATGATCTGGAGAAGTGGATTGCTGATGGCCTCGACGAGGATGACTTTTGTTTGCGGCTTCAGCTGGCTGCGCCAGGAATCCGGGTCGGCGCTGTCGATGACGTCGTGATGGATGTCGAACGAAGCCAGTTCCTCGGTAAGCAGGTTGTGTGTTCCGCCGTAGAGACAATCTTGGACGAGAAGGTGATCGCCGCTACGCAGTACCGCGAACAGGCTTGCCGAGATGGCGGCCATGCCGCTGGCTGCCACGGCCGCGGTTTCTCCTCCCTCCAGCGAGGCGAGCTTCTTGTTGAGAACCTCATGGTTGGGCAGGTTGTTGAGGCGGGGATAGGGGATCGCATGGTAGTCCTCGCCGCCGGTGTGCTCGAAAACCGTCGACTGGAAGATGGGCACGATGGCGGCGCCGCCGATGCGCGGATCGGGCTCCCCGGCGTGGATCAGGCGGGTGTCGATGTGGTGCTTGTCGGACATGTGATCGATAGAAGCAGAGGGAGTCTCTTTGAACAGCCCCTCTCGGTGGCGCGCCAGACTTTCTTTCTCCGTTCAGGCTTCCTCATCGGCAGGGTTGCATGCTGCCTCGAATGGCCTTGTGGGCGGGCTGGAACTCCGAGAGCTTCGGAATTCCTTCGGTCTTGGCGTATTGATTCCATCTGGAGTCTCGAGTTGTCGAAAGAAGGGAGACGATGAACACGAAGCCAGGGCGACACCGGGAGAGCTTGCTGGAGCGGATCGACGTCGCTCTGGCGGCGCGGATCGCGTTGCTGGCCGAAGGGGTAGATCTCGCTCATCCTCAGGCTCTGGAAGGGGATCCGGACATGTTCTCCAGTGGTTTCGTGTCCCGGTGGATCGCCGGCATTCTTGCCGCACAGGGGGTCGAGGTGTCCGTGGATGATGTTGCTGGCGTGCTGCGCGGAGAATCTTCTCCATTGTCGCCACAATCGGAGGAGTTCCTCCTGGTGACAGGCATGAACCGCGTTCTCGGGGCTATTCGCGATCGCGCAGGTGACGGGTTGCCCCCCGACGGGCTCTTTTTGACGGAGCAGTTCAGCACCCTCACAGCGGGCATTTCCCGGTTCGAGGGCCATGCGTTGCGCCAGGACACGCCGTGGGATGCGATCCCTTGCATCCCCTATCCGGAGGCGGCTGACCTCCCCAGTCTGTTCAAGGTCTTCTCCGCGAACTTCAGCTACGGAGACTCCCCGGCCTTGTTCGAAAGTCTCCACCCGGTGAGGCGCTCTTTCCGGGCTTTCTGGCAGCTGGCGCGCCTGGCGCCCTTCCCCGACCTCAATCTGGCCATGTCCCTGGTCGCCATGAACGCTTACTTGCTCACGCATGGTTACCCGCTCGTTTCGCCGGGATCTGCCGATTCCGAGCTGTTGCGCCGGGTAGTAGCCGCAGAGCCTCCTTGCGAGATTCGTGCGCTCGAGCGCCGGTTGCTTTCGAGGGCTGCCGGGTAGGCGGGAGGTCTTCGGGCTTCCGCGGAGGTTAATTCAGGCACTCCGCTGCCGGGCCCGGGGTGGCATCTGTTGGGAAATGCGACGATCTCGCCGAAAAATCCGAAAACTGACCAACAGGTAGACAGTGGGATCTGCCGAAAGCCCCCTTGGTAAGGCAGCGGTGTCTGTTTGAGACATCGCACGAGGCAAGAAGGGTCGGCAAATGAACAATCTCCACTATCCCGGATTCCCCTCCATCTTGGTCGTCGATGACGAAGAGTGCATGCGCGAGCGGCTGAGTTCCCTCTTTCAAGCAGAAGGCTTGGCTGTCGGGGCTGTCGGGTCGATCGAAGAAGCGTGCAGTCGACAGCGTTGCTCTCCAGCTGACGTGATTCTCCTCGACAGCAATATTGGCGGAGTCGACGGACTCGCCGCTGTTTCAAGCCTGCGCGGCGGTGGCTTTCCATCGGCCATCGTCATGATGGTCGGGTATGGCGTCACCGTCGACGCTCTCAAGGTGATGCGGAGTGGGGTTTGCGATCTGGTGGAGAAGCCCTTCACCGACGACCGGGTTCTGGCGGTGGTGTGTCATTGCCTGGAAAGCCGTCAGCAAAAGATGCAGCTGGCACAGCTCGAGACCCGGGTCCGGGAATTGACGGCGACGGAGATTTTCGGTCTTTCGCCAGCGATCCAGGACGTTCGCACGCAGGTTGTTCAGGCTGCTCAAGCTCCGGACACGGCTGCGCTCATCGTGGGCGGCGCGGGATCCGGGAAGGAGCTGGTCGCACGATGCATTCACGAGCGCAGCACGCGGCGCCACGGGCCTTTTGCGGTCATCAATTGCGCGAGGCTGACAGAGAGTTCATTTGAAGAGGATCTGTTCGGTCATGAGCCGGGCGCCCTGATGAGCGTCGACCGAGAAGGCGGAGACGGCAGGCTTGTTTTGGCTGCGGGGGGAACCCTGTATTTCGACGAGATCAGCGCTCTGACCAGGTCGATGCAGGCCAAGTTGTTACGCGTCCTGCAGTCACGCATGTTCCGCAAGGTTGGTGGTGCGCAGGATCTCATCGCCGATGTTCGCGTGATTGCGAGCACCTCGAAGGATCTCCGATCCGAGGTCGAGCGAGAGGCTTTCCGTGAAGATCTGTTCTACCGCCTCAATGTCATGTCGATCGAGGTTCCATCCTTGTTGGCGCGGCCCGAAGACATTCCTCTCCTCTCCCATTTTTTCCTGGATCACTTTGCTCAGCAGACCGGCAAGTCTCTGACCGGGTTCACCGAAGAGGCGATGGAGATCCTGACCGAACATTCCTGGCCTGCGAATGTTCGCGAACTCAAGAATACGATCGAACGCGCCGTGACCGTTTGCCATGGCGGAATGATCGAGGCTGGTCATTTGCCGCCGCTTGCCGGAGATGACAAGGATCTCATCGCCCGGCCGGTCATCTCGCTCGAGTCGACCGATCGGACCTTGCGCGGTGTCGAGGGCAAGCTGGTTTCGCGAGTGCTGGGAGAGACCAGCTGGAACATCAGCAAGGCCGCTGCCCAGCTCGGGATCAATCGAACGACTCTCTACAACAAGATCAAGCTGCACGGCTTGGGCCGTCGCCCGTGCAAGACCGAGGGACTGACTCGGGTGTGACGAGTCGTTTTCAGAGGGAGCCTCGATGAGGCTGGGGATCATGAACCACTACTTTTTCAGGGTTGGAATCAGATGAAGCTTTTACTGGTCGACGACGAACCTGAGATCCGAGAAGGCTTCGCTTCTTTCTTGCGGCTCAGTGGGCATACGGTCTGCGTTGCGTCGAACTGCGCCGAGGGCGTGGCATTCGCGAGGGGCGAGGATTTTGATGCCGTGATCACGGACTGGGATCTTGGTGACGGCAATGGCGCCGAGATCATCGCTGCGTGCACCTGCCCGGCGGTCATCATGAGTGGTAGCCCCGAAGAGGTCGCGGTGGAGAGCGACCGAGCCCGATTGCTGGTCAAGCCGGTATTGCCCGGAAAGCTTTTGGAGGTAGTCGATTCGTTGACGCGTGCGTTCAGCGACATGAACCCAAAGGAGTCGGCTTACCCCGCGGACCTTCGTGACAGGGTTCGCATCGCTCAAGATATCGCCGGGTGTGGCGATGCCCACGTCCTCGATGATGGGTCCATGGTGACTCTGTACTTGCCGCTTGCAGCCGAGGACGAGTCCGTGATCTCTGACCTGGAACGACTCGGAGGCGATCTTCGCGTGCTGGGCCAAGATGGAGGATTGATGGTCGAGTTGAGGCTCTATCGCGATGGCCGTCCGGATGACCTGATGACCTGCGTAAAGTCGACCGATCCATTCCCTGGTGGCGACGATCCGGTCGCCGTGGACTTCGATGGCGTTGATGCCATGCATCCGCAGAGGTTCGCGTGCCTGGTCGACCGGGTGCGCGAGGAGCGCTCATGCGGTCGAGAGGTTTGGCTGCTGAATGTCCCGTCCGAACTACGTTTGTGGTTGGAAGTGTCTGGACGAAACAACGATGTCCTGAAGAGGCCCATACCAGGGCCTCGCATGCCGCAAGTGTTGCAGGATCTGTGGAGCTGAGCCATGCCGACGAAGCCTGATGATAAAAGGAAGTCTGCCAACGGGGCTGATGAGGCCAAGGGCAAAGACCTCTTGCCCGAACTCATGGCCCGATCGAACAAGCCTGTGCCGGCGCCGAATCCGGCACCTGCGCGGGTGAAGAAAATATCGAAGCCGTCTCAGACCCGGTCGTCGGGGTCTTTCCGCGAGAAGTTTTTGTGCGGCATGTTGTTGCTCCAGCTCGCCTTGGTCTCGTCGCTGGCCTGGTGGTCCCTGGTTTCGGGATCAAGCTTGCGCCCCGAACCGATGCTTGCTCTGAATGGTTTCGAAGATGCTGTCAGGGGTCGCTCTCCGGTCTCCAACGAAAATATTTCCAATGCGTCGCAGGACCCTGGAGCACCGAAGCTGGAAGAGCTTCGTGAGCGTGCGATTGGTCATGCCGCCAAGGGTGAGTTTGCGGCGGCGGCGGATGTGTCGAAGGAGTGCTTGCGGTTCAGCTTGACCATGACCCATGCCGAACTCCGGCTCGTGTACAAACAGATAGCCTATTATCTGGCCAGGGCTGGCCGACAAACCGAGGCCGAGGCATTTGCGAGCATGGCGGGCCCATCTTCTGATCCCTCGAGCATCGCCGTCCCGGGAACTCCTCGGTAACGAGGAGCAGGATCTCGAGTTACGGCCTGATCGGCAGGTCAAGATGGAACCAGCGCTCGCGCTTGCGGTAATCTTCCCCTGCCATGACTCAGCATCAGCGCAACATCGAGGTGATCGACTCGCACACCGCGGGTGAGCCAACGCGCATGGTCATCGGTGGCGTGGGGCCGATCGCCGGCGACACCATGGCTAAAAAGCGTGACTGGTTGCGCACGCATGCTGATGACATTCGCAGCGCCTTGGTTCTCGAGCCGAGAGGTCATCAGGCAATCGTGCTGGCCTTCATGACGGACGCCGTTTCCGAAGGATCGCATGCCGGGGTGGTGTTTGCGAATGATGCTGGATACCTGGAGATGTGTGGCCATGGGACGATCGGTGTGGCGACTTCACTTGTTCGTCTGGGGAAGGTTCCGGTCGAAGAGCCCGTCACGAATGTCATTCTCGACACGCCCCCTGGCCGGGTCGAGGCGGCAGTGCATGTTGAGGACGGCTGCCCCCGGTCCGTGGTCCTCCGTAACGTCGCGTCTTATGTCCACCAGCTCGATGTTGCCATCTCCGTTCCTGGCCACGGAAAGGTCCCGATCGATATTGCTTGGGGTGGAAACTGGTTTGCTTTCGTTCATCAAGATGAGCTGGGGGTTCGTGTGGAACCGTCGCGCCTCGCGGAACTTCTCGATGTCGCCAGGGTTGTCCGTGCGGCGCTCGCCGACCAGGGCATCGTCGGCGTGCATCCGGACACCGGTGAGACGGGCGCGATCGACCACGTCAAAATCTTCTCCGAAGAGGCTTCCGAGCAGGCTGTTGCGGCGCGGGCGCTGACACTGTGCCCCGGAGCATCATGGGACAGGTCCCCCTGCGGGACGGGAACCTCGGCCAAATTGGCCATTCTCCATGCGCGAGGAAAATTGTCGCCGGGCGAGGAATTCTGCTCGCGGAGCATCATCGGCACAGAGTTCAGGGGAACCATCCTGGCCGAGACCGAGGTTGGCGGGCGTCTGGCTGTTATCCCGCAGATAGAGGGTTCTGCGTGGGTAACCGGTAAGTCGCAGTTTGTGATCGAGGCGGATGATCCACTCCGAGGAGGACTGTCTTTCGTGTAGTCTTCAAGCAATGCGGTGGTGGTGGATTCTGTTGCTGGTCGGCGCTTGTGCTGCACCGAAGACCACGGTGACCCCGCTGGTTTCGCCCAAGGGTGGCGACCCGCTCTCCCGAATCGCTTCCGATCGGGTTGGGCCTTGGCAGCTGATCGGGCGCTCTGTCGAAGGCCGACCCATCGAGGCTAGGGCAGTGGGCGGTGGTCCGCGCAAGGTGCTGTGGGTAGGTGGTATCCATGGCACCGAGCGCGAAGGTAGCGTTGCCACCGAGGAGCTTGCGCAGGTGTTCCTTGATGCTGGTCTCGCCAAGTCGGTGACGCTGGCGCTGGTGCGCGATCTCAATCCTGACGGCACGACAGCAAGTTCTCGGCGCAATGCCAGGCAAGTGGATCTGAACCGGAATTTTCCGGCGAAGAACTTCGTGTCGAGCCGGCAGACAGGAAAGAAACCCCTGGACCAGCCCGAGGCTCGAGTGCTGCACGGACTGATCCTGAAGTTCGCTCCGGATCTCGTGATCGTCGCGCACAGTTCGTCTCGGCCCTATCCCTTCATCAATTACGACGGCCCTGCTCGAAGTCTGGCACGGCGATTTTCAGTGCTGAGCAAGTATCGCATCGTGCCATCGGCGGGTTTGCACGCCACCCCCGGTTCACTCGGTTCCTGGGTAGGGATCGATCAGAAGATTCCGATCCTTACCGTCGAGTGGCGCCGGGGTATGGATCACACCAAGGCTTGGAAGCAGACCCAGGCTGCAATTCTGTCAATTGTCGCGAGCGGTTGAAGCATGGGTTGGTATGTGTTGCGGCGTTTGTTTTGGATGGTGCCGACGCTCCTTGGCATCACCATCATCACCTTCTTGATGATGGATCTGGCGCCATCGGATCGAGCGACCATCGATGCGCAGAATCTGGAGGCGTCACGAGCAGGGGATATCCAGGCGCGCAATGAAGCCAGCACACGACTGCGCGTGATTTGGGGCATGGCCGATCCGGAAACGGGCGAGACCTATCCTGCCTGGCAACGCTACCTGAGCTGGTTGGAGCGTGCTTGTCGGCTGGACTTCGCTGGTGAGGGCGAAGACCCCGGAGTTTTCCGGCAAAGCATCTCGCGCGCCTTGCCGGCGACCTTGCTTCTCAACACCCTGGCTCTCGTGCTGGCCTTGGCCATCGCGATTCCCCTCGGTGCGTGGCAAGGTCTGCGCATCGGATCGTTGGCGGATGGGCTCGTATCGGTATTGATGTTCCTCCTCTACGGCCTGCCGGTCTTTCTGCTCGCAACCCTGCTGGCCGTGTTTCTTTCCAGCGGTGGCTGGGCAGAGTTCTTCCCTGGCTCGGGCTTGCGCTCGCCGGGCGCGAATTCCTGGGGTCCGCTCGCGCAGGTGGCAGATATGGTCTGGCACCTGGCCTTGCCGGTTCTGGCCTTGACCGTCGCGCCTGCCGTGATCTTGACCCGCTACGTGCGCGAATCGATGGCTCGTTCCATGCGCAGCGGCTGGGTGCTCGGGATGCGCGCATGGGGACTCCCTGAACGAAAGATTGCTCGTCGCGCACTGCGGAGCGCGCTCTCGCCAGTGGTGACTCTCCTGGGCACGCTCGTTCCTGGATTGATCAGCGGCTCGGTCGTCGTCGAGGCGGTGTTCGGGATCCAGGGCTTGGGGACATTGTTTTTCGATGCGGTCATGGTTCGCGAATACCCCATGGTCATGGCCCTGACCCTGCTCGTCTCCGTGGTCACCCTGCTGAGCCTTTTGGGATCGGATATCTTGCATAGAGTCGTGGATCCGAGGGTGAGGTTGCGATGAGGGTTGCGCGATGGACTCTGTGGATCGTGATCCTTGTAGGAGTATTCGCGCCGATCCTTGCGAATGATCGGCCGATCATCGCCAAGGTGAATGGAGAACTTCGCTTTCCTGCGCTGGGAACTTATGTCGGCGATCGCTCGCCAGCGCCGGGTCACCGGAGCTGGCGGGAGTGGTGGGAGACCTTGCCCGAAGACGGTGGGGGCTTTGCGATCATGCCGCTGATTCCCTATGGACCGATCGAGAATACTGCGAATGCCAACGAGCCGCCGACCTGGGAGCATCTCTTGGGTACGGATGAGACAGGCCGCGACCTGCTGGCCTTGCTCGTTCACGGTGCGACGACGGCGGTGCTGGTCGGGCTGGGTGTGGCGGTGTTGGCTGCCCTGTTAGGCATCTCCTTGGGCGCGCTGGCGGGATATTCCGGGGGTCTGGCGGACCTGGTCATCTCGCGCATCATCGAGGTGATGGTTTGCTTTCCGGCGCTGCTCCTTGTTCTCGCGGTAGCGGCCTTCGCCGGTCACTCGATCACGGGGGTCATCCTCGTTCTGGCGGCGCTTTACTGGGTTGCCTTCGCGAGGATCGTGCGCGGGGAGTTTTTGTCGTTGCGGGAGCGGGAATTTGTTCTTGCGGCCCGTGGTCTCGGTGTCTCTCGGGCGCAGGTTCTCTTCCGTCACATGCTGCCCGTGGTGAGAGGGCCGCTGTGGGTCACGGGAGCGTTTCTGATGGTCAATGCAATGGTCGTGGAGGCGACGCTGACCTTCCTTGGACTGGGGGGCGGCACCGGCTCGTCGTCTTGGGGAGCATTGCTCAAGCAGGGCAAGGAACACGCCCATGAGGGTGCGTGGCACTTGTGGGCATTCCCCGCCCTGGTTCTGGCCTCGGTGGTGTGTGCGTTGCACGCGCTGGCGGACGATCGGCGCGGCAAGGCTTGATCTGCTGTGTCGGGTTACTTGCCCGCGGAACTCTTGCCCACGAGGCTCTTGATCACGTCCTTGGTGATGTCTAGCTGAGGCCCGTGATGAAGGAGTTCCCTGCCTATATGTATCTGAAGGCGGGCTTCCAGCCGCGCTGTTTCGGGAGAGGGGGGCTTGCGGCTGCGCAGCACGAGCGCGAGGCCTCGGCGCTTTGCGAGCTCCGTGATACCGGCGCTGAGTTCGTCGTAGATTTTGACGAGGTTCTCCATCTCGCTACGAGATAGAGCCTCTTGCTCAAGTTTTTGCCAGGATGCGGTCTCTTGCTTCTTGGTTTGATACTCGACCTGCTTCTTGCGCCACTCCTTTGAGCCGGGCGTGTAGGCGTTGATTTGCTCCATGAGCCTGGCCTCTTCATCCCGCCGCTCTTTGAGTTGCGTGGTCAGAGCGGATCCTCGAGATTCGAGCTGTTTGCGGAAGTCGGAGTACCCCTTGTAACTGTTTTTGACGGCATCCATATCGACGATGCCGATGGTGCCGACGAGTTGACTCTGCAGGGGTGCCGTTGAGGTTTTTGCGTTTGCCGATGGTGGCATGAACATCCCCAATGCAAAGACCGCGGGGAAGCCGAGAGAGAGGGTCAAGCGCTTTGCGTTCATGAGGTTTACCTTAGCAACTTGCAACAGGGATACCGCCCAAACCGGTCGCAAGATTTTCGCCGGGGGCGTGGTCACGCGTCCGGGCGATGGGTGGCGCAGATCCTTTGCCGCACTGCGGGCCGGGGAGATGACTCCTCCCCGTGTTCGTAGGCGATGACCGTGAGCTTCTCCGTGGTTGCTTCGAGGAGCTCGTTTGGGCGTAGCAGGAAGTCAGGATTCCTGGGTCGGCCGAATCGTTCGTGACCCTCGGCAAAGGTTTCGTAGATCAACACGCCGCCTTCGGCGACCGAGTCGATGATTGAGCGCAAGAGTGGCCTCCACAGGTAGTTGGTGACGATGACGCCGGCAAAGTGGCGATCGCCCAAGGGCCAGATGTCGCTTTCGAGATCGGCTCGAATCACCTCGAGGGATGGAATGTTTTCAATATCCGAGAAGCTATCGGGAGCGATGTCTACAGCGGTGACAGAGTGGCCTCGAGCAAGGAGGAATCGCGTGTGCCGCCCGGTTCCGCAGGCGAGGTCCAGCACCGGGCCTCCTACAGGTATGAGTGGGGCGAAGCGCTCGACCCAGGCGGATGCAACTTGAGTTGTGTGGCCATTCACGGGGCACCTCGGGTCATCGCGTGAGCTGTTCGGAAGGGCCTGAACTTTCGAACTCCATCACCGGAGACGGCGTGACAGGGTTCGCCGGAGTTCGACAGCCTTCCGGCGTTGCAGGCTTCGCTCGGTTTCGGCATCGATAGGAGGCTCCGAGAGGTTCAGCCACTGCTGGATGATATGGGCGATGGCGTGGCGGCCGGTTGTCGGGAAGTTCGGCTGTTGCAGGAGGTCAATCAGGTGCTCGCCGATCTCCACCGAGGGTTTTTCGAGCAGTGCGCGGACGAGCTCATCACGAACAGGGAAGCGCTTGAACTCACGCCCGATTCGTTCGAGGTCTTTTCGGCGCACGAGATCTCGGAACATCGGTCTGATGGTGCCCTTCCGGTCGGCAACGATCCTGTAGACCTCGTCGATGTTGCGCTTGTATTGCTTGCCGAAAGCGAGGCTCATCATCTGGCGTAAGAGGGTGTCTGATTTATCGAAGGTGATGGTTTCGCCTCGACCTGCCCGGGAGATTTTTTTGAAGGATGTGTGGGTGTCCTCCGGCACCTTGCCTTCTCCGTAGGGCAGGGTCACGATCGTGTGGACGTAGGAGTTTGACTTCCGAGCGAACAGCTTCACCTTGCTCTGGATCTTTGATTCGGAACGAGGATGGGGCGGTGCATCGCCGACGAGGATGATGACGCGCCGCGCCTTGCTTTCCCATTTTTGCTGAAAGGCGACTCCGAGTCCTTCGGACACGGCTTCCGGCCTGTCGCCGCCACCCCCGGCCCGAACGACTTCGATGAAATTTATCGCGCGATAGACGTCATGGCTCAGGGGTACCGCGCGGGTGGTGTAGTCCTCTCCGGGACCGGTGTCGCGGTAGGTGACAATCCCCATCCGGGCATCGGGGACGAGGGCGTGTAGAGCATCGACCAGGGATGAAATCTTCTCCTTGGTCACCCGCAGGATGCTGCCCATGGAGCCGGTGCTGTCGAAGACGAAGATGATTTCGAGGCCTGTCCGCCGGATTCCGCTGACGGTTTTTTTGAACCCTCCCGCGGCCAGCGCCTTGTTGCTCGACTTCAAGATATCGCCCGAGTTCAGGCTGCTGATCTTGTCCAGGAGGCCGGTCTGGTTGCCGGTGAAGCCCGGGTGGTCGAATTCGAAATCGGCCATGGTTTCCTCGGCGTGATCGGGCTCGTTGAAGTCGTCGAGAGTGATATCGTCGAGGAGAACCTCCTCGTCCTCGATCTTTTCTTCTTCGATCTCGACCAGATCCTCCATCACCTCGAAGTCCTCGAGCAGCTCGGCCTCGCTTTCCTGGCCGATAACAACGGCTGTGCGCTCGGAACCGTCCCCCTTGTTGATTTCGAGGATCTGGTAAAGCAAGAGTAGCAAGACGGCGTGAACGATGGCGGAGATAAAGAACCAGGGCGCCCGGCGGAGTTCTTCAGCCATCTGTTCCGCGAAGGGCTGGTTGTAAGAGCGTCTTGCAGAGAGTTGGGCGCCTTTGCTGATGGATAGCTGTGTCAGGTCCTTCTTGGCAGCGATGCGTACGAGCTGAACAGGGATGTCGCCGAGTTTCAGCGTCTGACCTGGGTCGAGGATGCCGCTGTCGATGCGCCATTCGCCGAGCATCGTCTGATGGTCCGCGGAGAGCTGGCGAACAGAGGTCTTACCGTCATGGACTGTCAGCTCGATATGGCGATCAGCAACCGAACCATGATTGATGCAAAGGTCGCTGGAGGCGCTGCTGCCGATGACGTAGGGCTTCCCCTCCTCGAGGTGGAGGAGATGTTCGCCGAGCTTGAGGGCGAGCGCATCAGCCTTGCCGGCACTGAGATCACTCACGCAGTGAGGTCTCCTTGAAACGGGATCATGGCGTTCTCGATCTCAGCCCTCTTTTCTTCGCTGGTCCGGCACAGCGGCAGCCGGAGTTCGGGCTCTATCCAGCCTGCGAGGGCCATGGCTTCTTTTATCGGCACCGGATTGGTGTCGATAAAGAGTGCCTTCATGAGGGGGTACAGCCGGTCGTGTTCGGCTCGAGCAGCCTCGATGTCTCCCGACAAGGCTGCTTCGACGAGCCGGGTCATGTGCCCGGGTAAGAGGTTGCTGATCACGGAAATGACGCCGGAGCCTCCCAGAGCGAGGGCGGGCAGGGTCAGGGCGTCATCGCCGCTGAGGATCGCGAGGTCGGTACAGGTTCGGATCCGGGTCACGTTTTCGAGATTCCCGGTGGCCTCCTTGATGGCCTGGATGTTGGGGTGTTCCGCGAGCCGGGCAATGGTATCGATCTCGAGTTCGACACTTGTTCGTCCGGGAATGTTGTAGAGAACGACGGGCAGGCTGGTCGCATTGGCAATTTCCGTGAAATGGCGGTAGAGCCCGTCCTGGCTCGGCTTGTTGTAGTAAGGGTTGACGCTCAGCAAGGCGTTGGCGCCCGCCGCTTCGGCCGCCTTGCCCAGCCGGACGGCTTCTTGCGTGGAATTACTGCCGGTTCCGGCGATCACGGGCAAGCGGCCGTCGGCGGCTTCGGCGGCGCGAGCATTGACAGCATCATGCTCGTCATGGCTGAGAGTTGGCGATTCTCCGGTGGTTCCACAGGGCACGAGTCCGGAGACGCCCCCGGCGATGGCGCGGTTGATGATTCCCGTCAGTGCGTCATGATCAATCTGGCCGTTGCGAAAAGGGGTGACGAGCGCGACGATGTTTCCAGTGAATTGCATTGGGGGTCCTGCTCCGATTTCAGGCTCCCCCACAGTCTAGTGGTTTGTTGTTAGGGCGGTCTATGGCGCTAAAGGTCATCGGTGGCGAGTACGGCGGAAGAGTTCTTAGCAGCGTCAGGGGCATGGGGACCCGACCCCTCCTTGGGCAGGTGCGTGAGGCGATCTTCGACATCCTCGGTTCGAAGGCGCAGGACGCTGAAGTTTGGGATCTTTTTGCAGGAACCGGCGCCAGTGGCATCGAGGCGCTTTCGCGAGGCGCCCGCCGGGTGTTGTTTCTGGAAAAGTCGAATCAGGCCCTGACGATTCTTCGCTCCAATCTGCAGATGCTGGGTCCGGTGGCACTCGAGCGCGGTCGGGTCATCAAGACGGACGCGTGGGATCCGGTCATCCCCCAGCTCGATGGCGAGGAGGGCGAGGTCGCACCGGACCTCGTGTTCTTGGACCCTCCCTATGCGGCGGTGGGTGAGGACCCTGCCCGTGCTGCTTATCTCGCCCGCGCCCTGGTCGATCGCCTCGCCCCCGGGGGTGTGCTGTGCTTCCATTTTTTGGAAGGACGACTCGATGGCGATGATTTCGATTCAGACCTGTCGGTCGACATGCGTCGGTGGGGGAAGTCAGCGGTTGCCTTCCTGAGGCTGGGGGGCAATGAGGTTGATGATCTTGCCAGCGAGCGCGAGCGCTCCCTCATGCCCGGGGCTGGGGGTAACGCGGAAGAATTTGATCAAGCGGTCGAGAATTCAGGCCTGGGGATGGATACGGGCACGCCATAAGAGGGGGCGTGCGACCATGCGGCTTCCCGAGAACCACTCCAGGTTCTCGGCCTTGCTCGCGCTGCTTACTTGGTGCCCAAGGTCATGGAGAGACCGTTGGAGAGGGCAAAGTTGGGCGAGCGGATGACGAGGGCTTGTATTTCGGCCGAACCACCGTTGAGGGTTGGACTCATCAGATTGGCTGGCAGGGTGGTTGATCCATTTTTTGCCGCCGTACTGAGGACTATTACCGGCAGCTTCAGCTCGATCAGGATCGAGCATCCGCCGAGCTTGATCGGTGTCCCGGCCTTGGACAGTCCCAGCGCGAGGGCCACAACTTGTCCTGATGCTGTTGGCGCAATCCGGAAGCCGTAATCACGGTTGCCGAGCGCGGGAATGGATGCCGCGATGAGACTTGGAGCCACAATATTGCCGACAGCACAGGAGCTGCCGTGAGTGTTGGTCCTGGCATTGGGGTGGTTGTGTGCCAGCGGCGTGGGTGTGGTGTCGCGGAAGAACGCTGATGCCGGAGTTGGCTCGGCAGCAGCCGTGTAGTCCAAGGAGAGGGTGTCCGATGCCAGGGGTGATGGGGCTGCTTGGCCGCTCCGCCAGCGCCCACCTGCAACGGCGATGTTTTCACGTTTTTGTCCGGGGACTCCCCAGCTGACCCAGTCTTGAATGGCCGCTGGGTCATTCATCATGATGTTCTGCTGGGTATTGAAGAGCGCCAATGCGCCACTCACCTGACTGAGCGGTTCCGCCTTGAGGGCGAAGAGGAAGTGATACACCGTATTGCCGGTCCAGATATCCTTCTTCGTGCTGGGGATGACGGCCGAGAGCCAATGAACGCGCAGGTAGGCCCCCGGTAAGATCTCTGTTCCTGAGGGAAACCCGAACCAGTAGTTGTTGGCCATGTTCGGCGTTTTGGTCGCCTGGTAGATCGCCCATTGTGAGAGGCCGACCTTGTTCGAACCCATGTTCAAGAGCTCGATCCACTGGGTGCCCCCGTTCCCGGCGTCGAAGTTGATTTCGCTGATCACGACCTGTGACCGACTGGTTGCGGCGAGGAGAAGTGCCGCGCAGATACCTAGAGAGAATGTTTTTTTCACCGGTCGCACTCTTTGTTTTTGGGCTCGATGGGACCCGGAGAAACCCGGGTTATGGGCGGAGGAACCGCAAGCAAGGATACCACACCACATGAAAGATCGGGGGCACGGGGGGCTCAAGGCCTTGCTCCAAAATGGTCGATAGAAGAGGAGTTGGGGCTGTGGCCCCATTGCGGCCATGTAATGGGGAACTGGCCGTTGTCGGCTTTTGCGAGAAGCGCAGATCTTTTGGCTCGGATGGGATGAATTGACATGGTGATCACGTGGAATCTTGGATTGGCATTGGCCCTTGCGATGCCGGTGGCATCTGACTCTGGCTGTTGCAGTGCCGAGCCCGTGCCGACGACGCTGACCGCGCTGCGCAAGAACCCTGAAGCTTTCAGGAATGTTTGGGTCACCTTCCCGGTGCAGTTCGCATCGATAGGGAAGGTTTCCAATCCTTTTTTCACGAGGTTCGTGCCGTCGGAATATGCAAATTTTCATGCCTGGGGAGGCGAACAGGCGATCTGGCGCAAGCCGGAATACGACAATGCCTTCGGCCTGCTATTTCTTTCCAAGGGAAGCCAGCATCTGGACAGGCTGTTCCAGCTGAAGCTCTACGACCGGGTCAGGTGCAAGGCGATCGTTCGCGATGCTTTTCAGGGCCAGCCGTGGGTGGAGGTTGTTGAACTCGAGCGATTGCCTCACAAGGTCAACACCGCGACCCTCAGCCACATTTATCGTGGCGAGCAGCACATGGCCAAGGGCAAGTGGAACCGAGCTATTTCGGAGCTTTCCCTGGCGCCGATGGCGAGTATTCCGGCCACCGTCAAGGCTTCGGTGCACGGTAGCCTGGGGGAGTGCTACCTGAAGATTGGCGAGTCTGCGGCCGCCATCAAGCAGCTAGACATGGCGATGGCCTTACTCGGCGACGAGACCACGGCCGGGATTCGCCGCCTGCATGCCGCAGCCAAAATAGGACCAGCAGCCGAGATTGACCGACGGGTCAACAGGCGGTCGATCAAGGATCACGAGAGACCCATGTGGGAAGCCTTCGAGCCGGCCGTGGCTTTGAAGAGCACCACAACCGGGAAGGAAGAGAACCCGAAGAGTGGGCCGGGCGGTCCCACTCATCCGGCGCAAACCACGACCCCGTCCAGTTCGCGATAGGGGATCTGCCTGAGCGGAAACCTTCCGCTTTCAAGGGGAGGATCGGGGCGGGCCTTTGGGCCCGCCCTATTTTTTTTGCCCGAAAACCTTCGCCACAAGCTTCGTTTCTCTCCCTGGTGTGATCCGTGCCGCCCCGGTTTTGTCGGCAACCCATGTTCCCTGTCGGAGCTGGCTCTACAATCCCGCGCCGCCCCTCCCTCGACCTTCGCCGAAAACATGCCACACTCCAGCCCCGTTACCCGAGCACCCTCGGAGAGCCCTCCTGCACAGGGGCTCTATCGGTATTCCCTTTGGGTGGCTGTCTCGACGCTCGTTCTGATCAAGCTCGGTGCCATGGTCACCAGCACGGGGTCGGGGATGGCCTACCTGGACTGGCCGCTTTCGAACGGCTCACTTCTGCCGCCGGACATGATCGAGGACCCGGCCAAGTTCTTCGAACACTTCCACCGCATGGCGGGGGCTTTGGTGGGTCTCTTGGTCGTTGCGCTGACCGTTTGGGTGTTCAGGTCGGAAGATCGTCGCTGGCTGAAGCAGCTCACGCTCGGTGTTCTGATCCTTGTCTGCGCTCAAGGGGTCATCGGCGGAGTGGGTGTGCTCAAGGGCCTCCCCGTTATGACATCGGTCACCCACGGAGTGCTCGCTCAGGTGATCTTTTGTCTTCTGGCACTGGTGGCCTTTGCGTTGTCGCCGACCTGGCGGGAGCGGATGACAGCGCCCGCTCGGATGGTTCGTCGAGCCCGCCTGATGGCCGCGGTCGCCCTGGCTCTGGTGTTTCTTCAACTCGTCGCCGGAGCGATTCTCCGTCATGCGAACCTGCCCGGCTTGTTGTGGGTCCACGTGTCCATGGCGCTGCTGGTCGCTCTCGCGATCCTCGCCGCGGCGCAATACTGCGGGACAAGGCTTTCGGAGGTGCCGGGTTTCACGGACACCGGCCGCCTGATTCTCATGATCTTGGTTGTTCAACTCATCCTCGGCTACTTGACCTTCGTCATCCGGCGGCTGAAGGATCCTTCCAATATCGAATATCTCGGCAGAAGCTTTGTTGTGACCGCACATGTTGCGGTCGGCGCCCTGATGTTCTTGTCGTCGGCCCTCTTGTTGTATCGAGTGCTGCGCAATGTCGAGCCAGGGGGTGAATCGGTTTGATGGGTCTTCTTGGAAACCGCGCCCGAGCCTATCTGGAACTCGGCAAGCCGCGCCTGTCCCTGACCGCGGTGTTCGCGGTTGTGACCGGGGTCTATATCGGTTCTCCGGGATTTCCGGATGCAGGCCTTGTCATTTCCTGTGCTGTTGCGGCAATGCTGGTGGCGATGGGAGGCAGCGCCCTCAACATGTTTGCCGAGCGCGATCATGACGGCCGAATGAAGCGCACGTCCGGACGGCCCTTGCCCGATGGACGGCTACGGCCGGTGGAAGGGTTGGTCGCCGGAGCGATTGCTGTTGTCTGTGGGGTCGCCCTGTTCGTCGTTACGAGCAACCTTCTGGCGGCAGGTCTTTGCGCCCTGATCGCATTGATCTACGTGCTGATCTACACGCCGCTCAAGCGCGTCACCGCCCTGAACACTCTGGTGGGTGCTGTCCCTGGAGGGTTGCCGCCGGTCGTTGGCTACGCGGCCGCTTCCGGCGTGATCGACATGCGAGCTCTGCTGCTCTTCGTGATCCTGTTCTTGTGGCAGATCCCGCACTTTCTCGCGATTGCGTGGCGATACCGCGATGAGTATGCGCTGGGGGGCATGAGGATGATGCCCATGGTCGACCCGGACGGGCGATCCACCGGGGCGCAGATGATCATCTTCACGGTATCGCTCGTGGTAGCGACGCTGGCGGCGTATTTCGCGGGTATGGCGGGCAATCTTTACCTGGTGACGGCCGTGGTTCTGGGCCTGATTTTCCTGGTATCTTCCATCACTGCGGGCGTCTTTCGCCAAGAGTCTGGGATGCGGAGATGCTTCCTCGTTTCGGTGGTGTACCTTCCCGTGCTCTTCGGAGTGATGATGTTGGACAAAACGTGAGCGAACCAGCGATCAAGGCCAGCGGGTTGACCTACAGCTACGGGGATCGTGTGGCCTGTGACGACATCTCGTTCGAGGTGCCAGCCGGAGGGGTATGGGGATTCCTTGGGCCCAATGGCTCGGGCAAGTCGACCCTGTTCAAGGTGCTCACGACGATCTATCCGATGCAATCCGGTCATGTGACCATGTTCGGACATGATCTTGCGCGAGAGTCGTCGGCAGTCCGTGCACACCTTGGCGTGGTGTTCCAGTCGCCAGCGCTCGACCGCAAACTCACGGTCCGAGAGAACCTCGTGCATGGCGGCCACATGTATGGGATTTCGGGCAAGGACCTTCACAGCAGGGTTGACGAGGCGATCGAATCGGCAGGGCTTACCGATCGCGCGAAGGATCGCGTCGAGGAATTGTCCGGCGGACTTCGCCGCCGCGTGGAGTTTGGCAAGGCACTGTTGCCGAGGCCGCATTGCTTGATCATGGACGAGCCGAGTACCGGGCTCGACCCGGGCGCTCGGCGAGACCTCTGGGACTGGGTCCGCAGACTCGATGATGTCACGGTGTTGTTCACGACGCACCTGATGGATGAGGCCGAGATGGCCGACCACATCGCCATCCTCGATGATGGCAAGATCGTGGGTGAAGGCGCCCCCTCTGATCTCAAGTCTGAAGTTGGCAGTCAGGTTCTCGAAATCGAGTCGTCGGCAGCCGAAGTTCTCGCCACGGAGATTCGCGATGGCCTCGCGGCCGGGGCCGAGGTGAGCGTGGTTGGTCGGTCGGTTCGCATCCTCCGCGAGGATGTGCACCAGATGGTGGGGGGGCTGATGGATGCGTTTGCTGACCGCATCAACCGGCTGACGATCAGCAGCCCGACTCTCGAAGATGTGTATATCCGCAAGACGGGTCACCGCTTTGTTGAAGAGGAAGATGCGACCGGGGGGGCGAGCAAATGATGCTTGCCGCCGTGTCCTTGTGGCGTCGCGAGGTCGTTCGCTTCTTGCGGGACCGCTCGCGCGTGTTCGGATCGCTCGTCCAACCGCTGTTGTTCTGGGTTCTCCTGGCGGCGGCTTTGGGTAGCGAGGCGACGAGTTTCAAGGCGGGCGATGTCGATCTCGAGAAGGTTGGGTATGGCGAGTATCTGGTTGCCGGAGTGCTTGCGATGATCGTCATGTTCACGTCGATCTTCTCGACGATCACCGTGATCGAAGATCGTCGCGAAGGGTTCCTCCAGGGCGTCCTCATCGCGCCCGTGCCGCGGGCGGCGATCGCGCTCGGCAAGATCGCGGGTGGGGTGACCTTGGCTCTGCTCAACAGCATGATTTTCCTCTGTCTGGCTCCCTTGGTTGGCGTTCCGCTCACCCTTTCCGGTGCCGCCTTTTCGATCCTGGCGCTGGTCACGATTTCGTTCGGCCTGGTGGGCCTGGGCTTCACGCTGGCCTGGCGCATGGAGAGCACGGCCGGCTACCACGGCATCATGATGGTCTTCTTGATGCCCATGTGGATGCTTTCGGGCGCGCTCTTCCCTGTTCAGAGCGCGCATCCCGTGCTGGCTTTCATCATGGAACTCAACCCCTTGACCTATGGAGTTGCGACGCTCCGCCACACCATGCATGGCGCTGATGCGGCGGCCTTGGGATTGCCGTCTCCGGTGCTGGCCTGGGGTGTGACGATTGGGTTCGGCCTCGGGATGTTCCTCCTCGCCACCTGGATCACGACGCGACGCCGCGCCGCGGATTCTCGCTAGTGACATGTTGGCAACGGTCTATAGCAAACTCCCCGATCTGAATGCAGCGCTCAATGCATTGACCCTCACCCTGATCGTCTGCGGCATCGTCGCGATCAAGCGTGGTCGGGAGACGGCTCACAAGCGCTGCATGCTGGCGGCCGTATGTGTGAGCGTACTGTTCCTGACGAGCTACCTGATCTACCACTTCACGGCGGCCCCTGTGAAATTCCAGAAACAAGGAGCCATCCGCAGCGTGTATTTCACCATTCTGATCTCCCACACGATCCTCGCCGTGGTTCAGCTGCCGCTGATCATCGTGACCGTGATCCGGGGACTGAAGGACCAGAGGGAGAAACATCGCCGGATAGCGAAGATCACGGCGGTCATCTGGAGCTACGTGTCGCTGACCGGCATTATTGTCTATCTGATGCTCTACCGGATGTGAGTGTTCGATCAGCCGGTCAGATCGTCACGACTTTTTCGGCCCGATCGATCTCGCGCAGGATCGTGTCCATGTCGGAGACACTCCCGGTTGCGGCCTCGATCCCGAAATGCTCGACACAGGTGCCGCAGGGCAGGACGTCGACGCCGTTTTCGTGCAGGAGGGTCAACTCGGTGAGCACGGGCGAGTCCTGGCTCGCGAGCTTGACGCCGGAGTTGAACAAGGCGATGGCGGTCAACTCGTCCATGCTGATTGCCTTGCGCAGGAAGGTGCCGAGCACCTTCCTGCCGAGATCCCGGTCGCCGTGGCCCATTTGATCCTTGTTGATGATGAGGACTGTTTTCATCCGCTGTGTTCCTTTTCTGGTGTGGTGATCGTCGGCCGTCAAGATCCTGCCCGACACGCGGCCCGACCTCAAGCGAGTTGCTGACCGATGGTGATCGGGGCGTGCTTGTGAATGCAACGCACACGTAACGAATGAAAACTTTTAAAATCATCTCCCCCGATATGGTCGGAAAGAGGAAATCACGTATCGATCAATCCAACCTGCCGCGAGAAAAGCCATGATCTTCGCGAAAGCAAATCTTTCCCACCCGTTCGCACAGCGTGTGAGCGCAACAGCCTTGACGATGGCGTGCCTGCTCTTTGGGCAAGGCATGACTGCCCAGGGAGGATCAACTCCCAGGTGGACCTTCAAGCCCGATGCGGGGCATCGGGTGATTCCTGGCACGAACTGCGCGCCGATGGTCGTTTCTTCGACTGAGTACTACCTCAATTACGTCACCGTTCGGACACAGTGGATGGCGAAATCCACCGATGGATTGAAATTCACCAATCCGACCCGATACCGCGACATTCGCTACAACCCTCATGTCATCGAGATGCCCAAGCGAGACGCGAACGGCAATCGCATTTGGCGCAAGTACCGGCACGACATGAATACCGGCTACTTCTACAGCGAGAGTTCGACCGATCGGGTGAACTTCACCAAGGACCCAGGCGTCCGCTATACCCCGCATCCGAGTGACAAGGGCCGGGTCGGAGTGCATTGCCAGTTTACCGACAACAAGGGCGGCGTGGTCTTGCTCTACATCGGAGATATGCAGCAAGGCGGTGTCAACAATGTGCGCCGCGCCTATTCCACCGACAACGGCTGGACCTTCAAGTGGGACCGTGGCAACGTTTTCGATGACGCCAGGTACGGTGGCGGTGGCTGGAGCTATGTCGATCCCCGGCAGTGCAAGCTGCCCGATGGCAGGATCGCGATTTTTGTCATGCAGCAAGGGGCCCGGCCGCCGCACCCGCCACACCGCAAGGTGGGTACGATCCACTGCTTCTTGAGTGACGACGGCGATACCTTCACGAAGGAGCCTTATCTCAGCCTTCGCCCCGAGGACTTCACGGAGTTTCCGGTTTACTCGCTGAATGACCCTTGGGTGGTGCTCTTGCCCGACGGTCGCTACCGGATGTATGTCACCGGGACTGTGCCGGACCCATCGAGTCCTGGGAATTACACCCAGGCCATCATCAGTGCCGTGACCGAGAGCAACTTTGGCAGTGGCTGCAAGGGTTCCTCGGGCCAGCGCCCTGTGATCGGTCAGCTGGGAGAGCCTTCCGTCGGCAGTGCCAGCTACAAGGTCTCGCTGAGCGATGGGCCAGCCCGCGGGGTGGTGGCCTTGTGTCTGGGCGTTTCCAGTACGCGGTGGGGGTCTTTGACGCTCCCGCTCGATCTGAGCTCCCTGGGAATGACAGGGTGCGAACTTTTGGTGTCACCGGAGTTGTCCTTGAGCAGTTCGGCGACGAGTGGCCGGGCTACGGTGAGCGTGCCGATTCCTGACAATCCGAAGCTGCGTCGCGCCAGAGCCTATGCGCAGTGGTTTTGCCTCGACCCGGGGGCGAACAGGACCGGGATCACCGCGTCTGACGGATTACGGATCGATATCTACTGAGGGCATTGGATCACCAAGGGTCGCGCCGGCCGTCATCGTGAGGGTCCGGCGCGACTTTTTACCCCCTTCGAGTTGTTGAAGCTTGGGGAAGTCCCCCCTCGCACAAGGGCTACTCGGACTGATATCTTGGGGCGGAACCAAACCTGGAACCGAAAGTGCTTGATGCGGGTAGAACTTCTTTCTCTTGCTCTCCTCTTCATTCCCTTGGCCATGCAGGACCCAGCCCCAGCCCCGCCGAAGACCACCGTCGGTCAGCCGAAGGTGGGACAAGCGGCTCCGAAGTTCCGCTTGAACGACCATGGTGGCGCTGCCGTCAAGGTTGGCGGCAAATCGAAGACCTGGACAGTGCTGGCTTTCTATCCGAAGGCCGCGACTCCTGGTTGAACTCGCGAGGTGTGTTCGCTGCGGGACGCAGCGGCAGGACTGACAGAGGTCGGAGCCCTCGTCTATGGAATCAGCCTGGACGACGTTGCTTCACAAGCGGCCTTCGCCAAGGCACAGAAGTTGAACTTCCCCCTTCTGAGCGATGTCGATGGCAGCGTCGCCCGGAAATATGGCGTTCTGATGGGGCTCATGCCCATGGCCAAGCGAGTTACCTTCGTGATCGACCCCAAGGGGGTGCTGCGGCACATCGACAAGAAGGTCAATGTGAAGCAGCACGGGACCGATCTCGTGGCGTTGATTCGCGAACTGAGTCGGTGAAGCCTTGTCCGAAGGGATGACTAGGCGAGCATCTTCAGGGCGAAATTGACCAGCAGTAGCGCGGCCAAGAGCACCATGGTGGCGCTCGGTCGCCAGGCTCGTGACGAGGTGTTCCTTTTCGGAGCGGCGCCTTGGCGATGGGGTCGATGTGGGTTTGATGTATACATCTCGATTCCATACCCTGCCGTGGGTTGGGATCGAGTTGGACGGAGTCCGGCCCGGGTTATTCCCGAAGTTTAGAGGCGAAGAAGCCCATCGGTTGAGGGTTTGGGGCGCATTGCCGGCCCTTGGCCAGGGCGGGACGCCCACGGAGTCGTTTCGCACCGCTGGTATCACGCGTTGGCGGAGGCTAAACATGGCCGCCGACGACCCTATCTCCCCATGTCTTGTCCTCCCTGCCTCTTCGACCGCCAACTCCTCCCCAAGCCTTGGGGGGGTAGCTCCCTTTCGTCCGCGCTCGGCATCTTGTTGCCGGACGGGGAGAAGATCGGTGAATCCTGGGAGGTCTACGACGGCCCTGAGGGCTCCAGCAAGTTGCGGAACAGCGATGTGACGCTGGCGGATCTGCTGCGCGAGGATGCGGCCGCCTTGCTCGGAGAGGGGGTGGAGATGACTCCGCAGGGGCATTTCCCGTTGCAACTCAAGTTCATCGATGCCAGCGAACCGTTGTCCGTGCAGGTCCATCCCGACCAGGAACAGGCAACTGCGGGTGGTGGTTGTGGCAAGACGGAATCCTGGGTTGTTTTGACCGCGAGCGAGGATGCTCGCATTCTGCGGGATGTGAAGGCTGGCGTTGATGCTGCGGCGCTCACGGCCGTGGCCGGCACTGGCGAGATCCAGGGCTTGTTGCACAGTTTCGTTCCACGACAGGGCGATGTCGTCCATCTGCCTCCGGGGACCATCCATTCGGTCGGACCAGGCGTTGTTCTTTACGAGATCCAGACCAACTCCGGACTGACCTGTCGGCTGTGGGATTGGGGGCGGCCCAGAGAAATGCATATCGAGGCAGCACTCACCGCACTGCGGGTCGAGGGGTCACAGCAGTCGACCGTGACGCCGCGACCTGTCGGTGAAGGCAAGGAGCTTCTGGTCGATGAGCATGAGTTTCGATTGGAGCGATGGTACGTTTCCGTGCCGGTTTGTTTCGAGCCACAAGATCGATTCCGGATACTGACGGTGGTCAAGGGGCATCTGGCTCTCGGCTGGCGAAGTTCCGGCCAGTGCGAGCCGCTCCAACTCCGAGCAGGGGATACGGCTCTGGTTCCAGCGCATCTCGATGCCGTTTATCTGTCGCCGATCGGCGATGTTACTCTTTTATGTGTTTCTCCCGGAGAGAGGTGACGGTGGCAGCTCGCAAGAAACGATCGACCGGTCGCAAACCCACCAGAAGGAGCGATACGGGCAGGAGTACTTCGCCAAAGCCGCGATCGGCGGGCAAGAAGGGCCGGCCCGCGCGACGTTCTCCAGCCGTCAAGGTTACTCCGGCGAAGGGGCTTGCGCCGTCGTCCGACGGTTTGATTCGCCTCAATCGCTTTCTTGCGGATGCCGGCATCTGTAGCCGTCGCGCTGCCGATGAATTGATCGCCACCGGACGCATCGCGATCAAGGGCGAAGTAGTGGTCGAACTAGGTGTGCGTGTCGACCCAATGTCCACCGAAGTCTTCTTCGACGGCCAGCCGGTTCGCAGAGAGAAGAAGGTGTACGTTCTCTACAACAAGCCCAAACACGTGGTGTGCACAAACGCTGCCGGCGATGCCGGTCGCCGCGTCATTGACTTCTTACCCAAGCTTCGTGGACGAGTGTATGCCGCAGGTCGTCTCGATGCTGAATCCGAAGGCTTGCTCTTGCTCACCAATGATGGTGATCTTGCCCAGTCGGTCACGCATCCCAGCCACGGCATCACAAAGACTTATGCAGTCGTCATCAAGGGGCGTATCGACGAGGATGGTCTGAAGAAGCTGCGCAAAGGCGTGTGGCTGTCCGAGGGAAAGACTACCGGCGCGCTGATCAAGGTCGAACGTCGCAGCCGGGATCGTAGCTACATGAAGGTGACCTTGCGCGAGGGGCGCAACCGTGAGATCCGGCGGATCTTCGCCCGCGTGGGCCACTCGGTAATCTCGCTCAAGCGTATCCGGATCGGCCGACTCAATCTCCATGGGTTGAGTAGCGGGAAGTACAGATTTCTTCGTCTGGACGAGGTCAAAGACCTTCGCGCTGATGCGGGAAGGAGTTCCGATTGACGCCGGGACCCGTCGAGGAGATCCAGCTGGAGAATGGCTTCCGCGCTCTTCTGCTTGTTCGACGGAACTTGCCAATCGTCGCCAGCAGCATCTGGTATCGCGTTGGCTCGCGTGACGAGAGGACTGGCGAGACCGGCCTGTCGCACTTCCTCGAGCACATGATGTTCAAGGGAACCGATCGCTACGCCAAGGGAGAGATCGATCTGCTGACCAGCAAGATGGGCGGCAGTAACAACGCCTTCACCAGCAACGACGTCACTGCTTATTATTTCTCATTGGCGAGCGATCGATGGGAGACCGCGCTCGAGATCGAAGCCGATCGTATGCTGGCCTGCACGCTCGATGAGGCGGAGTTTGCCGCCGAGAAAAAGGTTGTCCTCGAAGAGCTTGCGATGGGCGAAGACGACCCCTGGCGTTCACTCTACCAGCGAGCCGAGAGCCAGCTCTGGCAGGTGCATCCCTATCACCATCCGGTGATCGGCTGGCGCGAGGAACTCGAGCGTCTCGAGGTCGCGACCATGCGTGACTATTATCAGCGGCATTACGGTCCCAACAGGGCCTTTCTGGTTGCTGTCGGCGATTTCGATGCGGATCGAGTGGAGAAACGCATCATCGAGTTGTTCGGCGATCTTCCGGCGACTGCCGAGGCTCGATCCAGATGCCTTGCCGAACCGCTTCCTGATGGTGAGCGTCGAAGCGCGATGCGGTCGCCGGGAAAAATCGCACGGATGGCTACCGGGACGCCAACTTGCCGAATGGGAGAGCGCGATGATTTTGTTCTCGATGTGATCGCCTCGGTTCTGAGTACGGGGCGGTCGAGCCGACTCCAACGCAAGCTCATCTTCGAGGAGAAGATGGCCACGAGCGTTACAGCTTTCAGTGAGGCGCGAGACGATCCGGGGGGGTTTTGGATCGCGATGGAATTGAACCAGGGGCAGGACCCTGTCCGGGCCGAGGGTCTGGTGCGAGATGAGGTTGCGAAGTTGCTGCGGCGTTGCATCAGTCGCGGTGAGATGCGGCGAGCCTTGACCCAGATCCGCGCGAGCTTCTTGTTCGAAGAGGAGACGGCGATGGACATTGCAATGCGGATCGGTCGTTACGAATCCTCGACGCAACGGGGGTTCGGCTTGATCGAGGAAGCCCTGGAAATCTATGGATCGATCACTCCGGCTGAAATCAAGGAGGTTGCCCGGCGCTACCTGGGCCCCCAAAGATGGTCGACGGTCTGGTCGCTGGCCGAGGATGCCAGAGCCAGGGGCGCGAGCTAACGATGGCAGTCGCCTTGGAGATCGGTGAGCGCAGCCTTGCCAATGGCCTGACCTTGCTGGCCGTCCGCAACCCCGCCGTCAGGACCTTTGCGGCGAGCGCACAACTCGAAATCGATCTCAGGGCCGAGGCCAGGGGAGAGGGTGGCCTCGTCCACTTGACGGGAAGATGCTTGGAGGAGGGGACGAAACGGCGAAGCGGCACCGAGCTGTCAAAGGCGATCGAGGAGATGGGAGGTTTCCTCGAGGGCGAGGCATCCGGAGGATCACTGCAATGTCCAGCGGAGATGGCGAGCAAGGGTGTTCGGCTCCTGGGTGAGATGGTCTGTGAACCGGCCTTCCCGGCTGGCGACGTTGCGCGCGTGCGCGACGAGGTTCTCACCGAGATCCGAGCGGACAGCGAGGACCCGCAGGAGGTGGCGCGCGAACGCTTCCACAAGGAGGTTTATGGTCGGCATCCATACGGGCGGCCAGACCGGGGTGCGCGCACACAGGTGGCGCGTTTGCGGCCGGTTGACCTTCGGAGGTTCCACCGCAAGTGGTTTGTGGCCGGCGGAGGTTATGTCGCAGCCGCAGGACCTGCTGAGCCCGTGGAGATGCTCGATTTCCTCGAGAAGTCTTTCGAGGGCATGCGCCCGGGCGATGTCGAGTTGGGTAGACCCGGGGTGCCTCCCTTGCCGGCGCAAAGCCGCGAAATTCATTTGCCGATGGATCGCGAGCAGGTGCATGTGTTCGTCGGCCATCGAGGCATCCGCCGCTCCGACCCGGACTATCATGCTCTTCAGGTCATGGACCATATTCTCGGCACGGGTCCGGGTTTCACCTCGCGGATCGCCCGCCGACTTCGTGATGAACTCGGCCTGTGCTACTCGGTGCATGCCGGGATCACCGGTTCCGCCGGTGAGGAGCCGGGTCTCTTCATGGCTTACATCGGCACGTCTCCACCGCACAGGAATCAGGCGGTCGAGGGTTTCCTTGAGGAGATCTCGCGCCTTTGCACCACCCTGCCCAGCGAGAGCGAACTGCGCGACGTGCACCGCTACCTCACCGGGAGCTTCGTCTTCTCGCTGCAACGCAACACAAGCTTGTTACGTTACGCCATTCGCGCCAAGCGTTTCGGTCTCGGCTTTGACTACCTGCACCGGTACCCGGCCCTGATCACGGCGGTGACGCGCCAAGACGTGCGCCGGGTGGCTGTCGATCATCTGCATGCCGACAAGGTTGCCGTGGTCAGCGCCGGTGCGACCGAGGCCTGAGCCGTTGGGCATGCAAGTTTTCCAGGGCAAAAGTTGGGTGGGCTCAGGCTGATTCCCGGCAATCGCACGAAGAATTGGCTACATTGAAGCTGGCCTCTCCTCGGGGAAGGATCGTTTCCACCGTGGCAGGCCGCACTCTTCCGCAACCACGAAGAAGGAATATCGCCGTGAACCGCAAGCTATCTTTTCTGCTCATGGTCAGCCTCGGCTCGACCCTCGTTGCCCAGGGTCAGATGACCACTCCGCCCGTCGGAGTCGACAAGGAAGGCAGCTACGACTGCATTGGCTTTGGCTGGAATCCTGCCATGACCCATCAGATCGTCGATGACTCGCACGCCAACGGTAAGAGCGTCGCGATCAAGCGGATTTCCTTCCGTCCCGATTACCGCAACCAGAATGCCATCGGTCGGACCTGGTCGAAGGTCACGGTCGAACTTGCGCATGCGGACTGGAGTTCGCTGGATGTCTTTCCGAGAACGGAAAACGGGGACGTCAAGCTCATGGATCAGCCGGTTGTCGTCTTCGACAAGGAGTGGAGTTTCCCGGCGATGCAGGGCCTGCCGCCGCTCCGACCCGCTCCTTGGGGCGGTCCCAAGAACAGTGTTGGCTTCACCTTCTCCAAGCCTTGGGTCTACAACGGTAAGGACGCGATTTTCCTGCGCTTCAAGTTCAGTGGTGGCAAGGCCGACAACAACCAACCCTGGAAGGCCAACCAGTCGGGCTTCGAGTATTTTCTGGATTCGATGCCGCACGCGGACTGGAGGGTCACCGATCTTTATGGCGCGGGCTACGGCAAGGGTAAGGGCAAGAGCGGCAGCAAGATTTGCTATGACTCTTCCTTCGTCAGTGCCAAGGCTCCTGGATATCTCAAAGCTTGGTTGAGGACGCCGGGCGGCCGGGTCAAGTTCGGTATGCAGACTTCATACACGGCGCCCAAGGGATCCGTATTGATCGCCCTGGGAACGAAGGGCAACGCCAAGGGATTCGACCTCGCCACGGGTTGCACGGGCCTGTTCGTCGATCCTACCGGCCCCTTTGCGGGCGTGGTGCTGGCGGCACCGAACAATGCCAAGGGCATACAGAGCGCCTCATGGGACTTCCCCTGGAAGGTGTGGATGACCGACCTCTGGGTGCAGGCGGGCTGGGCCGACTCGAAGACAAGTCGCCTGCGCTTGACCGAGTCCTACCGGTTCTCGATCAACACGCCCCAGCGGGCACGGGTCATGGCCACGGTCACCGACCCGGGTGGAGGCAAGAAGGACGAGGAAGTGCTCTTCCCGTGGTCCTTCGCGCCCAAGTACATCCCCTACATTCGCTACGAATACTGAGCCCGGACTGATGGGATAGGCGTCGCCGTTGGTTCGGCGACGCCGGTCCGAAGGGCTTCGTGGCGATTGTTTCAACGACCGGCGGCATCTGGTCGGTTGGCCTACTTTCCCGGCATCCGGTGAGGGGCGGAAAAATCGGCTACATTGAAGCCAAGCCGTGTCGTGAATATCGGCTCCCCCATACGTTGCGACTACCGAGAGGATTGATCGTGCTGGATCGCGTTGCCTGGATTGCATCAGCTTGCCTGTTGAGCGTGGGCTTGCTCGGTCCGAGCGTCTTGGCACAGGGTTATCCCTACTTTGAAAGTCCGCAAGCGCATCCGATCGCGATTTCTGCAGATGGCCAGCGACTCTACGCTGTCAACACGCCCGACCATCGATTGGCTGTCTATTCGCTGGCGCTACCGACGGCCCCTGTCTTGATCCGGGAAATCCCCGTTGGCCTCGAGCCGGTATCGGTTGCTGTGCGTTCGCAAAACGAAGTATGGGTGGTCAACCATGTTTCCGACTCGGTCAGCGTGGTGGATGTCTCTCGCGGCATTGTCGTCGACACGGTTCGAGTCAGAGATGAGCCCGGCGACATCGTGTTTGCCGGTGATCCGCAGCGAGCTTTCGTTTCATCGATGACCAAGCGGCGAGTTGTCGTGATCGATCCGATGACACGTTCGACGACCTCTATTCGCGTGTTCGGCGATGACCCGAGAGCTCTGCTGGCGAGTGCCGACGGCAAGACAGTTTGGGTTGCGATCACGAGGTCAGGGAACAAGACGACGATCGTTCCCCATACGATGGCGCCGCCACCGCCGAAGCCCACAAACCCTGCGCTGCCGCCGGCACCGCAGCAGGGCATCATCGTCGATGCTGATGACCCAGCGTGGAAATCGAAGTTGAACGTGAAGCTTCCCGACTACGACGTTGTCGAGATCGACACGATGACTCTGAGCGTTCGTCGTAACTATTCAGGTGTGGGAACGAACTTGTTCAATCTGGCGTTGCGTCCGGGAAGCGACGAGATCTGGGTTGCCAACACGCATTCACGAAACCGTGTTCGCTTTGAACCAGTGATCCGAGCCCATGCCACAGACAGTCAGGTTACGCGAATCACGACGGGTTCGAACCCGACAGTCACGCCTGTCAATCTCAATCCCGGCATCGACTACAGCAAGTTGCCCAATCCCGTGGCCTTGTCTTCTGCATTGGCACAGCCCACGGACATCGTCTTCGATGCCACCGGTAAGGTCGCGTATGTTGCTGCTTTCGGAACGGACAGGATTGGCGTCATCGATGCCAGCGGCAAGGTGACCGCGCTCATCGAGGTCGGCGATACGCCGGGCACCAAGGTTGCTCCGCGCACCAAGCGTGGTCCTCGAGGACTGGCCTTGCATCCGAGCAAGCCGGTGCTCTACGTCCTCAATCGCCTGTCCAACAGCATCTCTCTCGTGGACACAGCGCAGAACAGGGTTGTTTCGGAGATCGGGATGTTCGATCCAACGCCGAAGCAGATTCGCGAAGGCCGCGGCTTCCTGTTCGACGCCAAGCTCTCGGGCGCCGGCACCATGTCTTGCGCCTCCTGTCATATCGACGCTCGCACCGATGGGCTTGCATGGGATCTGGGCGATCCCGGCGGACAGATGTTCAGCAACGGCACTCCGAACAAGCTTCACCCCATGAAGGGGGCCTTGCTCACGCAAACCCTGCAGGGCTTCAAGGGCGAGCGGATATTCCACTGGCGAGCGGACCGACCGGGCCTCGCCACCTTCAACCCTGCTTTCGACGGACTGATGGGAGGGCAGGTGCTCAACGCTGCCGATCTTGCGACCTTCGTGGCTTACATGCAGGACATCTCCTTCATGCCGAATCCAAATCGACAGATGGATGACACCCTGTCCAATGATCCAGTGGGGGCGAGCGCGCGGGATGGTGAGGTTCTCTTCAACACCAGGGACAATGTTGGCAGGGAGGGAAACCTGCAATTCAAATGTGTGGGTTGCCATACCAACGTCTCGGGGTCCGGCTCGTTTGGCTTTACCGGCTTGATCGGCCAGCAGACCAAGGTTGCCCAGTTGCGAGGTCTCTACAAGCGCACTGGCCGGGCGATATCGGCATCCGGTCGAACTGCAGGTTTCGGTTTTGGAGCCGATGGCTCCAAGGATGATCTGACAGGATTCCTCTCCTCGACTTCTCGCTTTACCGCGCAATTGACAGCAAACGAGAAGAAGGCGATCGAACGCTTTTTGCTGGCGTTCCCGACCGGGAACGCGCCAACCGTTGGCTATTCACGCACGGTGACGGCGGCGAATATCGGCAGTATAGATGTGACCAACGACCTGACCTTGCTGATGTCACAAGCCGACGCTGGAAAGTGCGATCTGGTTGTCAAGGGATCCCTCCGTGGCCAGCCAGTGGGCCTCTCCTATGACAGATTGACCAAGCGGTTCCTTCGTGATCGCAAGACCTTGCCAGCCATGGCGATCACCGAGCTGGCGGTGGAGGTGGTGAGGAAGGGCGCTGTGCTGACCTTCATGGGTGCGCCGCTGGGGACAGGTCGGCAACTGGGCATCGACCGTGATGGCAATGGCATCCTGGATGGCGATGAGGGCATTCTCCGCTACGGCGACCCGACACCCGTTTGCGCGACCGTGTTGCGGACCGAAGCGAACCAAAGGCCTCGGATTGGCGAAAAGAGTTTTGCTCTCATCATTGCTGGTTCGCCGGCCAGAAGCAGCGGCTGGCTGTCCCTGTCGAGAAAACGAACCAATGCGAGGGTCGTCGACCTGGATCTGCTGATCGATCTGGCAGCGGGGGTCACCTTTTCGGTCCGCGCCGACTCCCGGGGCGAGGCGATCGTGTCCCTGCCCTTACCCGATACCAGAAAGCTGGTTGGTGCCAGGTTGCGCGCGCAGGGAATCATGCTTGCGCCTTGCGGCCGGTTGAAAGCGGCGGCTTCGGCCGGACTCGAGTTGACGCCGCGGCGGTGAAAGGCGGTCTCGGATGCGACTCGTTTCAGATCGGCTAGGGGAAGATGAACCGCACCGCCTTTGAGCTCGCCGGGACCGCTACCGGCCCCTTCAGATCGAGCAGAAAGTGTGCGAGATAGCCCGGGGTTCCCTTGAGGCGTTTCACCTTTGGCAGGGGCAAGCGCAGCCCGCGCAGTCCGGTGGTGCCGATCACGCCGACGAAGCCGGGTAACTCCAGGCTCAAGCTGAGCAGTGGGTCGTAATTGAGGGGGATGGAGGTTGGTCCGATGCGGATGCCGGGCGAACTGCCGAACGACATGCCGATGGCGTGGTTCGTGTTCTTGTTCGACAGGCCTGCTGCGAAGAGATGAAGTGCGATTCCTCCTGGGTCGGTGGCTTCGAGAGTTTCGATTCCGGCTCGGATCGGATGAGTGGTGGCATCGGCCGCATTGGCCTTGCCGGGCGTGCCCTTGTCGCCAGCAGTGCCGAAGGATGTCACCGCGGTTTTGAAGTTGGCGGCCGTGGGCGGGGCTTCCAGATCGATGCGCTCCGCGGTCTTACCACTGCTACCAGGAAAGCCGGTGCTGTAGGAAAGGGTTTCGATCGAGCTTGCGTTATTGCGCAGGGTCAGCGAGTCCTTCGTGTTGTTCAGCGCAAAGGCTCCTGATGGCCAGGTGTGGCTGAAGGGGATGCCGCCATTGCTTGTGGAGTCTCCATCTTGAGCCAGCAGGAGTCGTTGGCCGGGAAGGATGCGATAGGGAGCGGTCACCGTGAAGGATCCCGACCCGGAGGTGATGATGAGACCGTCGAGGTTCAAGGGTCCGCCGGAGCGGTTGAAGACCTCGATGAATTCGCCCGAGGAGGTGGAGGGCGTCCGGTGCAGTTCCGAGATCACCAGATCGCCAGGTCCGGGACGGTTTCCCGAGGCTTCGTCGGTATAGAGTTCGACGCTTTCGCCGGTCACGGTCTCGATGCGGTAACGCCACCCATCGGTTTTCAGGGTCAGGTGGCCCCGCGCATTGGTGTAACCGCGGTGGCGGAGACCCCCGTTCGTGCTGAGAATCAGCGGTGAGCGCCCCCCCGATGTCAGCCGCGATAAGACGTCTTTTTGAGGTGACTGTTGGCTGTTGTTGTTGGGCACCGAGACGACGGCCACTTCGGGTGACAGGTACCGAACCAGATTGGCATTTGTCGCGTCCGAGATGCCATGGTGATTGGCGTGATAGACATCGATGTCACCGCAAGCCTTGGCCACAGGACTTTCCATGTCATAGGTTTTATTTTTGGCTCCGCCGGTCAGATCGCCACCGAGCCATAGCGAGAAATCACCGTACTCCACCTTCAGCACGATCGATGCCGAGTTCTCGTAGTTGCCGGTGCCGGTGATCTTTTGCTGGCCGACACCAAGAACGAAGCCATCACGCGCGATCACCGTGGCCTTGGCACCGCCGCCCAGGTCGAAGACTTGACCGGGTGTGACCGTCTTGCGCTTGTTTTGCGCGGCCGCAGTGTATTTTTGGTACGAACTGTTACTGGGTGCCGATCGGGTGCCCCGGTCCCAGACCTCGGTCGTTGGCATGGCATTGATGACCTCGGGGATGCCGCCGATATGGTCGGAGTGGTAGTGGCTGGCGACGAACCAATCGATCTTCGTGGCACCCAGAGCCTTCAGCTTGGGAAGCATCGCGCGGGTCCCCATCTGGGGGTAGCCCGCATCGAAGACCATGACCTTGCCGGTGGGGCCGATGATGATGGTACCGTCACCCCAGGAAACCACATTGACGAAGACCACGGTGAGCCCCTTGGGCGGCTGGGTAGGGTCGCCCGAAGGACCCTGCGCGAAGAGGGTGGATGTGGCGAGGAGAGCAAAGGCGAGGCGAAGCATGGCGGTCAGTATAGCCGCCGATGTCACGGGCCGTTGCCTTGGCGCCCCCGCGGCCCTGATATGGCCCGGACACCGGCTCGGGAAGGCTATTCCTGTGCGGGAGCCGGGAGAGATTCTCCGGGGCGGTAGCGGATCGCGTGGGCGAAGATGTAGTTCATCATCGGCAAGCCGAGCACGAGGCCCCAGATGCCGAAGATCTTGCCGCCGACGGTCAGGATGGCGAGGACCAGAACCGGGTTCATCCGCAGATGATGGCCGTAGATGTTCGGGTTCAAGAAGTAGGTTTCGACGAAGTGGACGACCAGGATCAGGATGATGCACGCGAGCATCAACCCCGGGCCTGAGAGCATCATCTCCGGCCCCGAAGTCTGTAGAGCCACCAAGCAGATGGGTGTGGAACTGATGAAGACCCCGGCGACCGGGATGAAACTGCAGAAGAAGACGATCGTTGCCAGCACGACGATGTTCGGGATTCCCAGGATCGCCAGTCCGACCGAGGTCAGGGCCGTATTGACCAGGGCGATCAGGAACTGCGCTTCCAGCGCGCGGCCGAGCATGGTGCCGAAGTGCTGGACGCTCTCGGCAACCTCGTTGTAGATCCAGCCAATCTTGGTTTTTGCGAGGGCTTGGGTTGCACGCGTCAGCTTCTTCAGATCCAAGACGATCAGGAAGGAAAACAGCAGGGACAGGAAGAAAGCCGAGCCAATCGCGATGAGCGGCATGCCGATGTTTTGCAGGATGGCCAGCACGCTGTCGAGGCTGCGCTTGCCCTCGATTGCGTCACCACCTTCGCCGGGTTGACTCCCGGCTACGCTGTCACCTTCGCCGGTGTTGAGCAGCGCGCTGATACCTTGCTCGGTGCTGAAGTCAGCGGGGATAGGCACCCCCCAGTCGGTGGCGACATCCTTGAAGGTGTCGTCCAGGTTTCCGAGGTAGGTCTTGTAGTTCTTGGCGAGGTTGACGGCCTGATCTTGAATATGAGGCACGACGAAGAAACCGGTTCCGGTCAGGATGCCGGTGAAAAGAAGGAAGACCAGCACCACGCGCACCATGCGGCTGGCGATCCAGCGACTCAGCTTGTCGACTCCATGTGCCTGGATATAGGCGAAGACGAAGGTCAGGAAGACGAGCAGGAAGAAGGCGCGCAGGATGTAGATGATGGCAGCGATCGAACCCCACACGAAGGTCAGGGTTCCGATGCGGAAGATCCGGTCCCAGGGTGCGGGTAAGGGTTTCAGTGGTGGCTCGGGATGGCTGGCCATGGTCTTCTTGTAACCCTTGCGGGGTTGGCTGCCAGCCTTCTGCTCAGGATGTGTTTCTCGCGTCAGGCCCGGCCCCCGTCACAGCAACTCTCGGGCTTGTCAGTGGCTGAGCCTGGCCCGGTCGATACCGGCAGGAAAAGCCCCCGGTAGGGCGGTTGCTGCAATCTTCGGCAAGCTGTTGGTCGCGAGTCAGGTTTTGCGGCATCTCGAAGGGTTGCCCCAGGAGCTTGAACCCGGGATCAAAAAGCTGTCGTTTGTCAGAGCTTCTGAGCCTCTTTTCCGAGGCGGCTCCGACCCAACCGCTTTCGGCGATACCCTCTTTGCCATGAAACTCCTGGTTCTCGACGTCGTTGGCTTGCGCTGGAAGGATCTGGCATTGGCCCCGGGTCTGCGTGGGCTTGGCGACGAGGGCTTTGCGGCTCCCATGACCACGGTCTTCCCGGCGGTCACCTGCACGGTCCAGGGGAGCTGGCTTACCGGCGCGTGGCCATCCGACCACGGCATCGTCGGAAATGGCTGGTACTTCCGTGATCTGGCGCAGGCGTGGTTGTGGCGCCAGTCGAACCATCTCGTTCAGGGAGAGAAGTTCTACGAGATCGCGGCGGCGCAAGACCCCGAGTTTTCCTGCGCCAAGATTTTTTGGTGGTGGAACATGTATGCGCAGGTGGACTGGAGCGTCACGCCGCGGCCTGAATACCACGCCGATGGTCTGAAGAAGCCAGGTCTGTATTCGCATCCCCAGGACCTCCAGAGCCAACTCCAGGAACGTCATGGCCCGTTCCCGCTGTTCAACTTCTGGGGCCCGGCTGCTGACCTTCGCTCAACACGATGGATTGCTGATGCGGCGATCACCGTCATCGAGGAGCAGGACCCATCCGTTGCTCTGGTGTACTTGCCGCATCTCGACTACGACCATCAACGCTATGGCCCCGATGACCCTCGCTCACGGGCTGCGGTGGCCGATGTCGATCGAGAGGCGATGCGGGTGGTTGCGGCGGCGCGAGCTCGCGGCGCCGAGATCATGGTGATGTCGGAATATGGGATCGAGAAGGCGCCTGTGCCGGTCATGATCAACAGGGTCTTGCACGATGCGGGTCTTCTGCGGGTCCAAGAAACCGGTCATGGGCAACTGCTCGATTATGGCGCCTGCAGTGCCTTCGCCGTTGTCGATCACCAAGTTGCGCATGTGTATGTCGCCAGCCCGGCGGACCTTTCGAGGACGCGAGAGCTCCTCGAGAAATTGCCAGGGGTGGAGCGGGTGCTCGATCGTGAGCAGCAAGCGGAGCTCCACATCGACCACGAGCGGAGCGGTGAGCTGGTCTGTATCGCCGAGCCGGGTTGCTGGTTCGCCTATCACTACTGGCTGGACGAGGATCGTCGCCCCGATTTTGCTACGACCGTCGATATTCACCGTAAGCCCGGCTATGACCCGACCGAGTTGTTCATCGATCCGAAGATCAGCTTTCCGAAGGCCAAGATCGCCGGCGCACTCTTGCGCAAGAAGCTCGGTTTTCGGTATCTGATGGACGTGATCTCGACGGATCCGACCCTCGTCCAGGGATCGCATGGCCGTCTGTTCGAGGACCCCGATGAGGGGCCTGTTTATCTGTGTTCGAGCGGTGCTTCCGGGGCGGACAGTGTCCACGCCACCGAGGTCCACGGCCGTATTCTCGATCTTCTCTGAGAAATACGGCCTTACCGGGGAATCACGAGACGCGTGATATCTTCTCGGATCTCGACGGCTCGCTTGGAAGCGTCCTTTTGAAAGCTGAGCTTCCAGCGACCGCGACTTCTGCGCCTGCGGGAGTCTTCGTCCGTGCTCGTTTCCGCAGGTGTTGCATGGATCCCTACCTTCGCGAGAACTTCCGTGAAGGGGAGTTCTTGCGTGCCTTCGACATGGTTCGCGAAGAACTCTTCGAAGCTCCGCCCCGAGATTTCCTCGCACCATTTCTGGAGATCGCCATCGGCGAAACCGGAGTTGCTCTCCAGGCATTGCCGGTAGAGCTCGCGCATGACATCGTCGAGCGACTTGCGATTGTTCGTGGCATCCCGGATCTCGATGTCGAGCAACATTCCCAGCAACTGCCCCTTGTTGTAGTAGTTGGGCGCGGTCATTCCCCTTCGCATGTAGGGGAAGTCCCACACGGTCCAGCTCGCTTCGGCAACGCTTACCTTCAGGCGCCCCGGGTTTCGTTGCAGGGAGTTGATCTCGCTGGTGATGTTACTGGTCCAGTATCGCTCGGGATCCCACAGGCCGGCGCGAACGCAAAGGAGGTCACCGTAATAGCTGGTGATCCCCTCACTGACCCACAGGTAGCGAGTTCTGTTGGCTTCCTTGTCGGCGTAGTCGAACGGGCCCAGAGCCTTCGGCCGCAGGCGCTTGACATTCCACAGATGGAAATATTCATGGCTGACGAGAGAATCCCACATGGAGTGATGATCCTCACGGGATCCGCTGAGGTTCATCATCGTCATGTTGGTCGAGTTCAGGTGTTCGAGCCCGCCTCCACCGGGATAGCCCGTCAAGAATACGTAGCGGTCGTAGGGGAGCTCTCCCCACATGTCGACGTTCGCGAGGACGATCTTGCGCCAGCGCTCAACCAGCGCTTCACGATCGTTATCGTCCCGCTCGAAGCCGGAGAGGATCACCTCGTGCTTCTTGCCGCCGACATCGAATCCGAGCTTCTCGAACTTACCCATGTGAACAGGGCAGTCCGTAAACACGTCGTAGTCCGGGCAGGTGAAGCTCTTCGGGTCAGCAGTCGGGCGCATTCCGGTGGCAACGTCCCAGCCCGCTGGCAAGTCGAAGGAGGCCCGGTGTTCGACATCGAGTCTGCCGGGCACGTAGAGCCAGGTCTGAGGTCCTTCGAGGAGGTAGGCCGGGTATTGCCGGGTTGTGCGCCCTTCGATTTCGAGCCGCTCCTGGCGGCCGATGCCACGTCGGCTCATGTCGAGTTCGTAGCTTATGGTGACCGTGTTGGTGGCAGCGGTCGGCATGGCCCAGGAACTGTCGCCGATTTTTGTGACGGAGAGGTCTTTGCCTTCGCCGTCGACAGCGCTCACCGACTCGATGTAGCGTGCGAAATTGAGAACCCTGTAGGAGCCGGGCTTCCAGATCGGCATGGCCACCTCCAACCGTTCCCGGTCGATTCCTTCCACGCGCATCTCGACGTGAGCGGTGGGCATTCCGTGGTCGAAGCTGAGGGTGTGATGAACCCCGCTGACATCTCGGTCGGCCTGTCCGGCCAGTGGAGTAGCAATGAGCGCTATCAGCGCGAAGGCGGCACGGTTGTTCATGTTGGGAGGTCCTCTTCGTTGTGCGCTCGAGCGTTGGCGGTGAGATGGTTTTGCCGTCGAGACGATTGTCCTGTCCCGGCCTTTGAAAGTCTTCATCCGGCTTGCCCGCAGATCTTTTCTTCCCGTGTTTGTGCGGGGGTACATGCCACGGGCCGACGCGATGGTCGGCCCGTGGTGAATCGGAAGTTGCTGGTGGCTCAGTAGCCCATATCGTCTTCTTCCATGCCGCCCTTCTTGCCCTTCTTTTCGGGCGCAACCGAGACGAGGGCCTCGGTGGTCAGCAGCAAGATGGCGACGGAAGCAGCGTTCTGGAGCGCCGAACTGACAACCTTCGCAGGGTCGATCACGCCGGCCTTCACCAGGTCCTCGTACTTGTCGGTCGCGGCGTTGTAGCCAAAGCTGTTGCCTTCACCATCGCGGACGGTTTGGATCACGATCGATCCTTCCGCGCCGGCATTGGTGGCAATCTGGCGCAACGGAGCTTCCAGAGCCCGGGAGACGATGTCCGCACCGATGCGTTCGTCGCCGCCGACCTTCAGGTTCTTGATGACTTTTTGAGCGCTGAGGAGTGCCACGCCACCGCCTGGCAAGATGCCGCTTTCGACGGCTGCGCGGGTTGCGTGCAGAGCGTCTTCGACGCGGGCCTTCTTTTCCTTCATCTCGGCCTCGGTGGCTGCGCCCACCATGATCTGTGCGACGCCACCCGAGAGCTTGGCCAAGCGCTCTTGCAGTTTTTCACAATCATAATCCGAGGAGGTCTTGTCGATCTCGTTGCGGATTTGGGCGATGCGCCCCTGGACGTCGCGGTCCTTGCCACTGCCCTCGATGACCGTGGTGTCGTCCTTGGAGACGATGACCTTCTTGGCGCTACCCAGATCGGCGGTGGTCAGGGACTCCATGGAGATGCCCAGATCTTCGAAGATGGCCTTGCCACCGGTCAGGACGGCAATGTCTTCCATCATCGCCTTGCGACGATCGCCGAAGCCGGGAGCCTTGACGGCAACGCATGAGAACACGCCGCGCAACTTGTTGACGACGAGCGTTGCCAGAGCTTCACCCTCGACGTCTTCAGCGATGATCAAAAGCGGCCTGCCGGACTGGGCGACCTTCTCGAGCAGCGGCAGCATGTCCTTGATACTCGAGATTTTCTTCTCGTGGACGAAGATCCACGGGTTCTCGAACACGCATTCCATGCGGTCGGGGTTGGTGACGAAGTGTGGCGACAGGTAGCCCTTGTCGAACTGCATGCCCTCGACCCATTCGACGTGGGTGTCGAGGCTTTTGCCTTCTTCCACCGTGATGACGCCGTCTTCTCCGACCCTGTCCATGGCGTCGGCCAGGATCTTGCCGATCTCGCTGTCGTTGTTCGCCGCGATGGCGCCAATCTGGGCGATTTCCTTCTTGCCCTTGACCGTTGTCGAGCGCTTCTTGAGGCTGTCGACGACAGCAGCAACGGCCTTCTCGATTCCTCGCTTGATCGAGATGGGGTTCGCGCCGGCAGTCACGTTGCGGATGCCTTCTTCGAAGATGGCTTCGGCGAGGACGGTTGCTGTGGTTGTTCCGTCACCGGCCACGTCCGATGTTTTCGAGGCGACTTCACGGACGAGTTCCGCGCCCATTTTCTCGTACTTGTCTTCGAGGTCGATCTCTTTGGCAACGGTCACGCCATCCTTGGTGACGGTCGGGCTACCGAATGATTTCTCGATGATGACGTTTCGGCCGCGCGGGCCCAAGGTGACCTTCACTGCGCGTGCGAGTTGTCTGACGCCGTCGCGCATGCGTTCGCGGGCTTCCTGGTCATATGCGATTTTCTTGACTGCCATGATTCTTGTGTCCTGTAATTCGAATGTCGTTGTTCAGTAATGCGGTTGTTGCGGTCCTCAGTTGACGACAGCGAGAATTTCGTCTTCGCCGAGGATGATGTAATCCTCGCCATCGACCTTGATCTCGGATCCTGCGTAAGAAGAGAACAGCACGCGATCGTGTGGTTTGACCGTGAAGTCGGCGCGCTTGCCGCTATCGAGAAGCTGGCCGGAGCCAACTGCGATGACGCTGCCTTCGCGTGGTTTTTCCTTGGCGGAGTCCGGGAGGATGATGCCGCCTTTGGTGGTTTCCTCCGCGTCGTGTCGCTTGATAAGGACGCGATCGCCGAGAGGTGTGATGGTTGCAGTCTTGGTCTTCGCCATGCTTGGGTTCCTTCGCTGAATGGGAGTCGGTGTCAAAGAGGTGAGTTTGTCGGTTTCTGTTCCTCGGAAGATCAGCCGGGATATGGCCCCGGGCCGAAGTGATGATCGATCAGCTGATCCACCGTTTGGCGAAGTTTCGCCAGGTCGAGAGGCTTGCGCAGGAAGGTGAACACACCCTGGTCGATCGCGGCCCTGGTCTCCTCGGGAGTGGCTTGACCGGACATCATGATCGAGGGCAGGGCAACGCGCACCTCCTTGTGGATCGATTGCAGCACTTCAAGGCCGGTGATTCCCGGCAAGTGCAGATCCAGGATACTGAAATCGAGCCGAATGGAGCGAGCGAGTTCGATGGCCTCGAAGCCATCGGGAGTCGAGTAAACGACCCAGTTCTGCTGCTGCAGAACCTCTGAGAGGCTGCAGCGCAGTGGGTCGTCATCTTCTACCAAGAGGATCGAGAACTGGCGTGCCATGGATGAACTCGGCCTGAACCATCAGGTCCATCTCCAGAAGCAAGCTCTGTGCCGACCCCTTCGGATACTAGCTAAGGCCTTTCAAATAAGACCCTTACAGAAAATCTCAGACCCTTGTGATCGCCGCAGCGCTGCCAGCATGGCAGGGCAAAGCCTCCGCCCGCATGACAACCTGTCACTGCTGGCCTCCGAGAGCTCAGAAATCGTCATCATCGTCGCCGAAATCCTCCTCATCATCGGAGAGATCCGGAAAGTCCAGTTCTTCGATTTCGGCCTCGTTGTCATCGGGCGCCCAATCCTCGTCGGTGTCCTCCTCGGGAGGGGCGTCTTCGTCCTCATCGTAGGAGGAAAGCACCTGATCCCAGTCTGCGACCGGAATGGGCGCGTTGCAGGCCATGCAGATACTGTCGTTTTCGGACAGGTCTTCGAGGGCCTCGAGATCCCGATAGACCTTCGAGCATTCGGGGCAGCGAACGGTCTGGCTCATGACGGGTAATCTCCCATGAAAGGCCTCGTGGTCCCGACGGAGCTCCTTTTTCGACTGATGATCACGGGGCCATAATCCATAGCACCCCGATTCCTTGGCGAAAAGAGGGGAGTGTTCCGAAAGACGAATTTGAAGCATTCGCCTGAAGATGCCGATGAACTCCTTGTGAGGCGTGCAAATGTGGTGATCGTGGCTTTTGGCCTGATGGCGGCCGTGGCGCTGGGTTTGATGATGCGCCATCTGGCCGAACTTCGAGGCGAGTCATTGCGTGATCTGGGCCAGCGTGAGGTCCGGAAGGTCTTTGGGGGCCGCCTGGCGGCTCCCGCGCAGTTGAGTTATCGAGACGATGGTCGTCGGGTGGTCATCACGATCCAGCCACGCCTCCCATCCTCAAGCCGTCGCCTGGCGGTGGAGGTGGGCCAGTTCGTCTGGCGACATATGGATGGCGACGAGGCACCCGAAGAGGTCGAGGTCATCACCATCCAAGGTGCTGGTGGCTCGCAGACTCGTCTTGTGGTGGAGCGGCCCTACATCAGCACGAAGAAGCTTGCTCCTTCGCCCGTGGTCACGGAGCGCGGGACCGACCCGAAGGCGGTGGTCGGTTCGCCGCAGCCCGGCGATCGCTAGCGGCCGAGAGGCGCGGCGCAATTCCAGCAGCGAATGGCTTATCCTGTCCGGCATCGTCGGTATGAACTCAAACCTCCGATCCGCCACGGCCTCTTCTCTGTTCTTGCTGTGCAGCGCCTGCGCTGTACAGGAAGACGAACCCGTCATCCCGGTCGCCGAGCTCTGGTCTCGCGCTGATCAGGCCTTGCTGGACGATCGAAAGGCGCGTGCGCTCGCCCTTGCGGATCGCGCCGTCAAGGCAGAGCCGAGCGCGCGCGGTCACGTTCGACGTGGGATGATGAGATTCCAGCTGGCCGAGGTGAACACATCGATCGCCGATTTTGACCGCGCCGTGGAACTGGAACCGTCTTCGGAACCCTATCTCTGGCAACGCGGCATCTCGCAGTACTACGCCGGTATGTTCAGACAGGGGCGCGAGCAATTCGAAAGCCACCGCAAGGTGAACGGTGACGATGTCGAGAATTCGGCATGGCACTTCCTGTGCGCGGCGCGAGAACTGTCGCCGGCGCAGGCGCAAGCGCGCTTCTTACGGATCGAAACGAGCGTCGACGGAACCTTCCCCGACCGGCGCGTGCCGATGCAGCAGATCTACGAGCTGTTTGCTGGAACCGGTGATGAGGCACGCGTGCTCGAGGCGACGGTGCGGCACGGTGGTAGGGCAAGGTTCTATGCTCAACTCTATATAGGCCTTCACCACGAGGCCTTTGGCCGCAACCAGCAAGCCCGCGAACATCTTGACAAGGCCGCGGAGCTGAGCGATGCCGGCGGCTACATGGGGAGCGTGGCTCTGGTCCACGTGCAGCGACTGTCCGACGAGAACCGGCGTGATTGAATCCGCGCCGCGAGTCCCTGCCTCGATCCCCGCCACCGCCCGTGCTTCATGGCAGGGTCAGTCGCTTCAGGACCATGCTTTTTGAGAGCTTGGATCGCCCTCTGATGCCGAAGCACTGAGTCTTTCGAGAGAGCTTTTTCGGGGAGTTTCTACCCATGCGCAGCCTGTCCCGCTCAGATGGCATGTGATGTTGTGTTTGGCATGGGTCTTGTCCTCCTTGGCTGCGGCGCCGCAAGAATCTGCGGCGGTGACGCCGGCGCTGGCGCGTTTCCATGTCGAGAACCGATCATCGTGGCGGCGGCAGGAGATAGCGCGGGTCTCGATCCCTTTTGCCAGGGGCGAGCGCCGTCAGGCGAGACGGTTCGTCGTCGATGGTGCGGCGGTGCCCGCCGTGACCCTGATTCGCTGGCCCGATGATTCTGTCGCGGTGGCGCAGGTGCATGTGCCGATGGTGCTCGATTCCGGCCAGGAGCGTGAGGTGCTCGTTCACGAGCACACGGACTCGGCAAAGGACCACCCGGCATTCAAGCTGGCTTGGCATCTGCAGGAATTGGCCGTGCAGACCGAGGTTGTCGATCCCTGGGGAAGGGTGTTCGTGGCCCTGTTGCAGGTTGGGTCACCGGTTCCCCCGAGTTCGGATCTGGTACGGGTCCGCCCCCTGCGTGGTGTCCATCGCCATGCGGATGCCGGTCTCCTGGAGGTGCGCGGATGGCTGACGACCTTTCGCGGTGAGCGCCGGGCGGAACTGACGATCCTGCTCGACAATGGCATGACCGAAACGAAGGCGCGAGCGCCGAGCCTCGGCCCCCTCCGCCTGAGCCGCTTTGCGATGGTTACGCCTGCGGGCTTGCGGGTGCGCCCGCGCCACACCGCAGAAAATCTGCTGAAGCCGCCCGAAGAGGTGGAGGGGGGAGGCTTTCGCCACATTCTGCTCGGCCCGTCCGAGCAGTCTTATCTCGGCGACCGCACGGGTAAGGCGTATCGCTTCGATCTCTTCCTCGATGGTGAGGGGGTCGGCGACGGTGAGCGTGAGTCAGCCATGGCTGTTGCCGAGGCTCCGCTGAGGCCCGTTCCCGGGCTTGATTGCGTGCGAGAGAGCGGAGCCTTCTCCGCCCATGGTGGTCCTGGCCCGGGCGGGCTCGACAGGACCGTCATCGTGGTGAAGCAGTGGCATGGGTCAGCGCGGTTCGGCCCGATGGCGGGGCATGGCGACTCCGAAGATAGCGCCGCACAGGGTACTCCGCGCAATGGTCCATCAGCCCTGCACAATGCCGTGCGATGGCACTCCGCAGCCTTGCTGGATATTGCCGAGACCATGGTCTTGCAGCAGTGTCTGCGGCCGACTCCGGGCAGGAACCCTCGCTTGCCCGAGGTGGGTGAGCCCTGGCGCCAAGGCTTGTCGGCGCGGGCGATCGCACGCCCACATGGCTGGACTCCGCTGGACTACGAGCATGTTTCGGTCAATCTTCTTTACGATTGGTTCTGGCTGACCGGAGATCCTCTGGCACGCGATGAACTGCGCCGGGTCGGCACTGGCCTGCGCCGATTGCTCGAGCATCTACCCTTCATGACTTCGCGCGGTGAGGGTTGGTGTCTGCAAGCCGGGGTCCTGATCGCGCGAGCGACCGGCGAGGACTCGATCGTGAAGTGGTTGGCGGAGCGTTTCCGCCAAGATGTGTTGCCCGTGCTCGGAGAGATCCCCGAACCCTTTGCGATCTCCCAGCCGGCGCACGAGTCAGCTTTCGGTCCTGGTGTTCGTTTCGATGCCCCCTGGCAAATGGCAGCTCTCGTTCATGGTCTGCACGCGATTCATGCCGAGACAGGAGATGATGACATGGCTGCGGCCGCTGTTCGTGTGGCTCGGATCATGGCCGGCCCGGGATGGCTCGAAGGTGTCGGGCCCAAGTATCTGGTCAGCGCCACCGATGCCGCCCGGCACTCCATGCCGGTCGGTCATGGCCCGCTCCACGGGACGGCAGTGATGGAAGTCGGCGCCTTCGTTCTCGCCGCTGATCTGGCGACGAGCCTGGGCGATGGTGCGAATGCGGGATTGTTCCGCAGTCGTGCGGCAACGATTGCGCGAGCACAAACCGACACGGTTGAAGCGCGGTCGAATGTCTGGATGCAGTTGTGGCTCGATCGCGGCACACCATCGGTAAGAGAAATTGTCGATGACGAGGCGAAGGATGGCAGGGGCGGGGAAGAATCTCGTGACGGCCATCCTTAGGCCTCGGCTCCCTCATCGGGTGTTGCCGATCAGTAGATCACGGTGGTGAGGACGTTGGTGGCCGTCAGTGGCAGCTTGAGATTGTTGGGATCGTAGGAGACCCCTTGCCAGTAACACTGCATGGCGGGGATGTTCTTGGAGAAGGTGAAGTTGAGTTTTCCATGACCGTTGGCGCCGGCGCTCAGGGTGAAGGCCTCGAGCAGATTGGTGAATCCGTTGCCGATCGAAAGGTTGACGAGGCCTGATAGGCGGCTCGGACGGTTGCTCAGCGAGACCAGGACGAGAGACTTCCAGTGACTGCCACTGTGGATTTCGAATGGTTTGGAGGGAAAGCCTCGCAGCACGATGGTTGGCCCACCGAGGACTCCGGGGTGATTGCCGGTCACGGAGAGATTTAGCGGATTGCTTTGGCCGGCCGCATTGGAGACCAGAATCTGGTGTTTGCCGATGTTGTGAGGGCTCGGCGGGGTCAATTTCAGCGTCGTGTTGTTGACGATGCGAAAGTTGGAGACAGATTTTCCTCCCAGGGTCAGCTGGGAGATGCGACCGAGATTGCTACCGGTCAGCGTGACTTCCCTGGGCTGCCAGGAGGTCACTGACGATGGGCTGATCGACGTCAGTTTCGGTTGCTTTACCGAGCCTCCCTTGCCCAGCCCGCTGACTGCGAATTCTACCGACCATGTCCCGAAGGTCGGCGCGTTCGTCCAGGTTGCGACGAGGCGGTAGGTTCCGGATTTCGGCGTGAAGGTGATCTTCTCGTAGCTGTTGTACTTGCTGGTGTCGGAACCGACGAGTTTGTTGGCGGCATCGAAGATGGCGAGGTCGAGATCGTAGGGCACCATCCCGTTCTTGCGCATCCACGTCATCGTCACGGACAAGGGCACGCCAGCTTTGGGCGTGAAACTCGCCGTCCAGGTTTTGTTCGGTGTGGTGATCCTGTCGGTGCGGTAATCCACGGCCAGCGCAGCCTTCACGGCCTGGTCGCAATCGAGAATGCCGCAGCCGTACGAGTTGCGCTTGGTCTGGGCGCCCTTCGTCGAGTTGAGGAGGATAGCTTTCGCTTCGCAGGCACTCATCTTTGCATCGACCTGTCGCACCAGCGCCGCACCACCGGCGACCATGGGCGCGGACATGGAGGTGCCGCTATTGATGACTGTCGAGCTTTCATTGTCCGGGGCGAGCGACCGCACCGTATCCCCGACGGCAACAATGTCCGGGTAACGTCGCGGCCACCGAGAATTTTGGATCGGTCCCAGCGCAGAAAAGGCCGAGATGCTCAGGCTCGACTTGTCGATCGATCCGACGGCGAGACCGTTCCAACCATTCTGGCTTCTGGTGGTGTTGCTGCCGCTGTTGCCGGCGGAAACGGTGATCAGGACGTCGGCGTTGTAAGCGGCATTGTCCAGCGCGATCTGGACGGGGTGGCCGATGTCGGGAGATCCGGAGAAGGAGTTGTTGGCGACGGCGATGTGATGCTTGGTTCGGTTGGTCGCCACCCACTGCCATGCGCTGATGATCGAACTGTCGAGAGCTGAGCAGTTAGGGTTATCGGAGATCTTGACTCCCACGAGCCATGCTTCGGGAGCGATACCCTCATCCTTGTCCCAGGCGTTCGCGACCGAGCCACTGACGTGGGTGCCATGCCCGCAGATATCTTCGCTGCCGTGGCTGCTGGTGCCGGTGGCTACCAGCAGGCGGCTGCCCTGGATCCCACCCCCCTTGCGGTCGCTGGGATTCCCGTCCCGGTAGTATCCGCGGTGGGGCCGATTCGAGGTTGCCATGCTGGCGTCCACCCCGGTGTCGAGGATGGCCACGGCGACGCCCCGACCCTCGATCTCTACCCCTTTGGTCGTTTTACGGTCGTTGGCATCCTTGGCGTTGTGATGGGTTCTGTCCCGGGCGACGCGATTGGTTGGGCGACGGTAGAGATCGGGTGACAGCCGTTCGATATTGTTCAGCGCGCGCAGCTTGGCGGTTTGCGCATCCGGAAGTTTCACGGCGGCGCCGTTGATGATCCACCATTGCTGCGTCACCGCGCCGCCCATCGCTTCCACGGCATGAACGAAATCCGCCTGATCGCGACGGACAGCCTCGTCGAGCCTGCTCACGATGGTGGCGATCTCGGCGGCCGGCCGCCGGCTGGTGATCGCCGCCCGAAACGCTTCGAGATCGAAGCTGCGGGCACGGAAGGTCACGATCCAGCGCGTGGTAGGAGCCTTCTCGACCTCGGGCTCTTGCGCTGCCGGCAGGCCGGCTAGCAGGGCGAGGGTGACGAGTTTGCAGGCGTGGAGACCCAGAGTCATTGGTGTCAGATCGTGAGTTCGGGCGATGGTGCTTTCGCCGATGAGGCCGAGAAACGGGCTCCAAAGTCTACCCCGCAATGACCGTGCTGTGCGCCGTTCCGTATGCGACAGGCGCGCGCCGTGCGGATTTCCGGTGCGGTTGGGTTGCCGGGCGCTGTCAGTCCCATCAGAGCGAGGTTTGGAGCCCTGTGAGGTGCCTGCTGACTCTTTCGGGAACCTCTCAAAAGATGGAGGTGGTGAGGACGTTGGTCGTTTCCAGCGGGGTTTGCAGCCGCTTCGGATCGAAGGGGATGGTCTGAAAGAAGATCGCCTGGGAGAGGATGTTCTTGGGGATGTTCAGGATCAGCTGGGCATGGCCGCGGCCATCGCACTTGAGATTGGCGACTTCCCACAGGGCCAAGAAATGGCTGCCGATACCGAGGTCGACGACGTTGGGGATGCGGCTTGGCACCTTGTAAGGAGACAGCAGGACGAGGGCCCGCCAGCCGGCGTCGCTGTAGATGTCGTAGGGCGAGGTCTTGCTTCCGCGCATCACGATGGCCGGCCCCTCGAAGGTGCCGGGATGGCTACCGTGGATGTTCATGGTCAGCGCGTTGCTGGTGCCGCAACTGGTTGTGATGTTCACCAGCCGAAGGCCGATGGTGGTGGGTTTGGGCAGGAGGAAGGAAATCTTGGTCGGCGAAGTCGCCGTGAATGTTCGCACGTCTTGATCGCCGACCGAAATCTTGAGGATGGTATTGAAGTTGGTACCGGTCAAGGTGATCGACCGTGCCGTCTGGTGGGATGCTGTGTTCGGGCTGACGCCGGTCAAGACTGGCTTGCTGAGGCAGGGTTTGCCGAGGCCGGAAATCGCGAAGTTCACGCTGCGGTTGCCATAGATGGGGTTCGTCCAGGCGATGTCGGCGCGGTAGAGAGCGGTCCGCACGGGCGTGAAGGAAACCTTCTCGTAGCCGTTGACAGGATTCAGATCGCCGACGACGAGCGCGCCACGGTCATCGTAGATCCGAAGATCGAGATTGTCGGGGATTTCTCGGTCTCGCCGCAGCCAGGTCAAGGTGACTGTTTTGGTGATTCCCTTGAGGACGCCGAAGGTGATCCGGCGGAGTTTCACCGGGTTGGTCATGCGCCCGGATTGCACGTCGCCGGTGAGGGCGGCAGTCACTGCGCGGTCGCAGCGCAAGACGCCAAGACCGTAGGCATTGCGATCCTTCTTGGGGGCTTCGGTCGTGTTCAAAAGGATCGCCTTGGTCTCGATGGCTGACAGGCGCGGTTCGGCTTGGCGAATCAGCGCGGCAGTGCCGGCCACGAGGGGAGCGGCGAAGGATGTGCCGCTCGCCTGGCTGAAGGTCTGCTCGCTGTTTTGCAGGGTGCAGTAGAGGTCTTTTCCGACAGCGACCATATCGGGATAGGTGCGTGCCGAACCGTGGAGAGGCCCTTGTGCGGAGAAGCTCGAGACAGTCTTGCTCTTCTTGTCGACGGAGCCGACGGCGATGCCGTTGAAGGCGCTTTGGCTGGCTGTCGTTGTCGCCGCCTTGTTGCCGGCGGACACCGTGATCAAGACGTCTGCATTGCGTGCGGTTGAATCGAGCGCTAATTGCACGGGGTCGTCGAGCTTCGGCGATCCGGAGAAGGAGTTGTTGGCGACGGCGATGTTGTGTGCGACGCGATGTCGAGCGACGAGTTGCCACGCGCTGATGATCCAACTGCTGAAGGCCTCCCCCTTGTTGTTGGCCATCTTGATGCTGACGACCCAGGCTCCTGGAGCAACGCCATCATCGATCCGTGGGTCCGGGTCCCAGTTGTTGGCATTGGCGCAACCTGAAACAAAGGTGCCGTGCCCATGCTGGTCTTCGGTGCCCAGATTGCTGGTTCCCAGCTGGGCCTTGATGAGGCTTCCCTTGTACCCGCCTCCGGTGTGGTTGCTGGGATTGCCCCCCCGATAGTAGGCGCGGTGGGGCCGTCCCGTTCCGCCCATGTCCGCGTCGATACCAGTGTCCAAAATGGCGATGGCCAAACCATCGCCGCGAACATTCTTGCCGCCGACCATCATCTGGTTGGCCTGGTCGGCGCGGTGGTGACTCAAGCCGGTGGCTTCGCGCAGTGTGGCGCGGTGGATGGTGTCGGGAACGAGGCGGCGAATGTTCGCCAGTTGTTCGATTTCGGTGAGTCGGTTGGACGGGATTTCGATGGCGGCTCCATTGATGACCCACCACTGGTGGCGGACCTTTCCGCCGGCGGCCGCGACCGCCTCGACGAAGGCTTCTTGATCGCGCAGTACGGCGGCATCGAGATCTGCCACCAGGCGTTCGATCTCCGCAGCCGATCGGCGTTCGAGGATGGCCTCGCGAAACCCTGTGAGATCGAAGGATCGCTGTTCGAACAGCGCGATCACCTTGCGGGTCCGTGGTTCGGCCTGATCCTGGGCGGCGAGGATGGCTGATGAAGCCAGCCAGGCGCCTGCCAGGAGGGCGGGGATATTGATGTGTCGAGGCGTCAAGGGAGGAGATGCTCGGTAGAGGCGGACCGATGGCGACCCGCCGCTGCGAAATACAATTTCTGTAGACCGATAACCTAACAGTCTTTTTTTGGCGGCACCAGCCCCCCCCGGAGGGGGCGGTCAGAGGATCTAAGAGGCCGGGTGGCCACACGGCGCTGGCGACGATCGCGGGCTGCAGGCATCATGCTTTCGATGCGTCTTGCACCAGTGCTATCGGGCTTCCCCATCCTCGCGATCTTCATCGTATGGGGCGCTGCCTGCTCTTCTCCTCAGGAGGGCGGGGATCTGGCGGTGGGTGTCCCTACCCGGGTGGTGGTCCTGGAGGAGGGTTTCGTGCGGTTCGAGGGGCAAAGAATGGCTCAGGAGGCCTTCTTTCTGGAGATCCGGACCCGGGTTCGGGCCGTGGACCCCCGGCCCGAACTTCTGCCCTGGGTCATCGTCCTTGCCGAGGCCCCCTTGCCGCCGGGCTTCACGGTGGAGTTGCGCAATGCAGGGGTCCAGCACATCCGGCTGGGGGACGGCTGAACGCAGCGAGATATGGACCGTCCCGACCTCGTGATCTTCGATATCGATGGTACCCTTCAGGATACCTGTAGCTGGTGGCCCCGGGTCTTGCGCGCAGGCTTGATCCGATTCCAGGAGCAGTGCGGTCTGGATCTTCCTTCGCCGAGTGATGATGAGGCGAATGCTGTCATCGGCTGCAAGAACGAAGGGGTTTGGGCCCCCTTTGTTCCCGGCCACGAGGATTTGTGGAGCGATCTTCGTGCCGTGGTCCTGCCGATGGAGGTCGATGCCATGACCGCTGGAGGTGACACTCTCTTTGCGGGTGCGCGCGACCTGTTGCGCCAGCTCCGAGGCCGAGGAGCGAATCTGGCGCTCGCCAGCAACTGTCATTCGACTTATCTCGCGGGCGTTTGCCGTGGGCAGAACCTCGACGAGTTGACCGACCATCAGTTCTGTCTCGACAGTCCCGGGGTCGCTTGCAAGGCGGACATGTTGCGGTTGGCGATCGAGGCTACCGGGGCCCGGAAGGCGGTCATGGTGGGGGATCGAAACAATGACGCTGAGGCGGCTGCTGTCGCGGGCATCCCCTTTGTCTGGCGGGTCAACGAGCATGCGACCATGTCGGGTGATCCGATCCGCTGGGATGGCGGTACGGCTGAGTTGCTGGAGATCTTGCAATTCGCGTAATGGGTGGGTGGGCGATCGCATCAGGAGGCGGGCCATTGCAGGTCCGAGCCCGCAGATCTGTTAGCATCGCCTGAGCATGGACGAGCCCGTTCACGACATCTTCGAGGAGATCGTTCGGTTGCGCCGAGAAGGTGTGCCGGCGGCGCTCGCGACCATCGTTTCTACCCGGGGATCGACCCCGGGCCGGGAGAGTATGCGGTTGCTCGTGCTCGAAGACGGGACCTTTCTCGGGACGGTGGGTGGTGGTTGCCTCGAGGCCGAGGTGTATGAGGCGGCCAAGGAGGTGATCGCCGACGAGACGCCGCGCTCGCTGTCCTTTCGCCTGACCGAGAACGGCGCTCCGGATTCGGGCCTTCTGTGCGGCGGCGAGGTCACGATCTTCGTGGAACCGGTCACGACGCCGACACTGTGGATCTTCGGCGGTGGGCATGTCAGCAAGGCCTTGTGCCAGGTGGCGGCACTGGCGGGTTTTCGCGTGACGGTCGTCGATGATCGCGAGCGATATGCCTGCGCCGAGCGCTTTCCTCAGGCATCGGCCACCGTGGTCAGGCCTTACCCTGAGGCTGTCGCCGAGATGCCGCTCCGCGCGAACAGCTACGGTGTCATCGTCACTCGAGGGCACCAAGAAGACGCGACTGTCTTGCGGGCGCTTGCCTCTCGTTTTGCTGAGGGCGAGCACTTGCACTTTTTGGGCATGATCGGAAGCAAGGTGAAGCGCGGCATTCTGCTGGGCAAACTTCGTCGTGATGGGGTCGCGGAAGAGTTTCTCTCGACCGTCCGTTCGCCGGTCGGTTTGAACCTCGGCGGTCGGACTCATGAGGAAATTGCGGTGGCGGTGGTCGGAGAGTTGATCGCGGTGCGCCGAACGGGTCGGGATGCGCGGGAGTCCTGGGCGGGACACAGGCGCCAGAATCATTCCCGCACCGGGATCTGAAGCCCCCGGCCGTTTGGGCGCCATTGCAGACGAACATCGTTGGCGTCGGCCTGTTCGCGGTCCGGGGGCAGTCCCTCAGCCAGGCGTGGCGAAAATGAGTTGCAGGCCGTTGCTCGTGGTTCTGTTCGAGCGCGAGGAGGCTTGAGAGCTTGTCCGGGCCGGGTTTTGGCGAGGTTAGAGTCCTGCGGCCTGAACCCTACTTGCCAGTCTCACGTTGCCAGAAGAGGCGGAGATTGGCATGATCCCTCGCCTCCCCCCTCTTTGCTCCAATAGCGACCCTGAGAAGGCAGTATGCGCAAGACACTCGCTTCAATCTTCGCTCTCGTCCTCGTCGCCGCACTTCCGGCACAAAAGGACACGATCTACTGGGCCGATGGCACGACCGTTGCCAAGGTCCGCATCATTAGTTTCACCTGGACCGAGATCAAGTGGACCAAGAGCGGCCGGTCCGAGTCGCGTTCTGCTGATCAGGTTGCGCGAGTGGATTGCGAGAAGGTGAAAGACGCCTATCGCCGTGGCTATGGCGCGAGCGATGATGATGAGGCCTACAGCCAGTTTCGCATGGAGCGTGAGAAGCAGGTCAAGAGCAAGAAGCTGTTCATTGCCCAGTTCGGCTTCATGGAGGAGGCGAACCTGCTGATGGGGAACAAGGAGACAGGTGAGTGTTTTGCGACACTCGAACTGATGACCAAGGAATGCCCTGATTCGGGATTTTGCCCCGAGCTCTATCGAATGAAGCTCGAGTATTACCTGTCTTTGGGCAAGAAGGGTGCGGCGAACGCACTCAAGGTGGCCAGCACCTATCTCAATACAGCGCAGACGAAGGCTTGGCCCGATGGGTTCCTGCACGAGGCCCGGTTCTTCGGGCTGATGGCGGAAGTCGCGGGTGGAAAGATGTCGGAGGACAAGCTCAAGTCCGGACTCCGAGGTCTGCTTGGCGACACCGAGGGAGTCTATCCCCGGGTCGCCAATCAAGTGAAGTTACAGGTCGCAGATCAGCAACGTCGTCAGGGCGAGACTGCTGCTTCCAAGAAGTCATACAAGGAACTTGCCGATCAGGATGGGCTCGATGAGTCGACTCGCGCAGGTGCCTTGCTGGGTCTGGGCCAGGCGCAACTGGAAGAGGGCAATGCCACCGATCGCGAGCCTTATCGCGATGCGCTCCTGTCTTTCTTGCGGGTTTACATCGAGGCGGAGAAAGCGCCTTCGGACATGCGGGCCAAGGCGCTGTACTTTGCCTCCCAAGCCTGTGAAAAATGGCGCGGCCAGGACTCGGCAGCCATGGGGCGCCGTTTGCGCGGGTATCTGAAGCGAGATTTCCCCGGGAGCGAGTGGGCAAAGCGATAAGGGTGGGCCGGTGACGACCCGGGGTTCCGAGCGAAAACCCTGGTGGCCTCGTTTGTGGGGCCACGTTGCATACTGGTTCTTCTGGGCCACGCTGGCTCAGTTCGTGCGCTGTTACTTTCGGGTGGCCGCGAAGAATGCACCCCGGATCAAGGGCCCGTTCGTGCTTGTCGGCAATCATGTTGCCTTCGCGGATCCGATCATTGTCGGCTGCGTGCTGCGTCGGCGGATTGCTTACGTGATGAGCGCGATCTACTACCGCAATCCGAGGTTCGGCTGGTTCTGCCGCGGCTCGGGGACCATTCCGATGTCGGTCACGGGGAGCAACCGAGAAGGTTTGCGCGCCATGCGTGAGACTCTGCAGGATGGCAGGGTGCTCGGCATCTTTCCGGAGGGGGGGATCAGCCGGGACGGCTTGTTGCAACTCGGCAGCCCCGGCGCGGTGGCTTCTGTTCTCTCGGAGAAGGTGCCGGTGGTGCCCTTCGCGATCATCGGTGGGAGCAAGGCGACGCCCTCCGGCGGCCGCTGGCGATGGCGCAAGATCACGGTTCGATTCGGGGATCCGATCCAGCCCGAGGCGCTCATGCTCGCGCGGGAGGCTTCTCGCAAGCAGCGACTCTCCTTTGCGACCCACTGCATCATGGATGAGATCGCCGCACTCTCCGGCCAGATTTCGCGCGAGACTCAATTGCAGCAACTGGAGGCCGCGCAAGGCTGACAAACAGCTGCTATCGGCCCATTGCTTCCTTGCAGGCGGCGAGGAACTTGGTGCTGTCGATCCGAAAGCAGTAGAAGGCCTTGTGAGGGAGGCCGGGGAGGGTTCCTACCCCGGACAGGGAATTCAGGTCGAACAGCAAGCCTGTGCCCACGGACAGGGCGGGCTCTCCCCCGAGACGGTTCGTCAGCGTCGGTCCTTGGGAGGTCAATATGCGAATGTCGGTGGCCCAGAGCCCCTTGTCTTGTCCCGGCAGGATCGAGGGCAACTTTTCGATCAAGCGACCGAGGTGATGAGGGTCGGACAGGGCTTGACGGCTTGCTTCGAGTGTCCATGCAGCGCTGATCACGAGTGTCCTCTTGCCCCAGGTGAGGTAGGCGGCGCTGGCATCTTTTGCCCAGACGGTGTCTGACCGATCCTGGCGCAGGAGGGGTGCGAGGGAGCATGCGGTTTGCTGGTCGGTGATCAGCAAGCCGGCAGTGTTTTGCACCTTGTCCAGCTCGGGCCATGGTTTGCGCAGGTCATCTGCGGTCACCGAGAGTTCCGGCCATAAAGCGCGCTGATCATTCCAGCCAGGGTTGGCGGTGCCCTCCAGCAGCGGTGCGAGAGATCTCTCTGTGGTGATGAACAGAGCGAGTGCGGCCAGAGTTCCGAGTGCGGCACCTCGGTGGATGGTCATCAAGCCGGCGAGTCCGGCGGCGGTCACCGGCAGGATCAGGCAGGCCAGATAGATCGAATGGCGGTGGCCGCCATAGGGGTAGAGGCCCAGCAGCGACAGGAAGATGGCGCTGATGAGGACAGCGATGCAGGTTGCGGCGAAGGGGCGCAATGGCCTCTTCCAAAGAGCCGTGGCGAAGGCGGCCAGACCGGTGAGCATCGCCGTTGCGACCCAGTTCGGGCCGGCCAGATATCCGCTGATACCCAGTGTCGCGGTCCAGACTTCGGACAGGCCGCCGAGAAAGTAGGGCTTGAGCCAGGTGTTCACGGCCTGGGCCTGAAGGTCTCCGCCCATCAGGTTGGGGAGGATATGCGTGAAGAACAGCAGCGCGACGATGACGACGAGGGGAATGTGTGCAAGAACGAGGACGCGCAATTGTCCTGGTGACCACCAGCGTGCGATCAGGCCGACCACCAGGGCCAGACCGACACCGCCGATGACCTGAAAGCTGCTGTAGTGCACCAGGGCTGCCAGCATCATGGCTACAGAGTAGTACCAGGCGTGGCGAGGTCGCCAGGTGGAGAGATGCCGGAACAAGAAGATCAGCGCCGTGATCAGCAGGGCGAGGTGGACCATGTAGGGGCGCGCCACCTGCGAGAGCATGATGGCCCCTGGTGATAGCGCCAGCATGAGTGCTGCGAGGACCCCGGCGAAGGGGCCGGCCAGTCGTCGCGTCAAGACGAACAAGAGATAGATCGACAGACAACCTGCGATGAGCGCGGGGATGCGCAGCACGATGTAGTCGTCGGAGAACGCCGTGAGGGCTCGCAGGAACCAGTAGAAGAGTGGAGGGTGAGCGTTGCCGCCGATCGAACTCAGGGAGGCATCCCAGGAACTGTGGGCAACGGTGTAGTAGATGCCTTCATCACCATTGATCCAGAAGGCGGAAACCCCGCCGACGCGCAGCGCGAAACCCAGCGCTACGGCCAGTGCCGCGAGGACCCAGGCGTGGCGGTGCCACCCGGGAGAGTCGCCGTCCGAGATGGCGGTCATGATTGTGCGTTCCCGAAGCGACCGGGGAGGTCTTGCGCACTGTCCAGGCGCGTTGCTTCCACCAGAAACTGAAAGGAGAACATCGAGGGCCAGATCCAGGCGAGGCCACCGGCAATTCGATCGAGCCAGCGCAGCACGAAACTGTCGCCGATGGTGTCGCGGATGGGCGGGCCGAAGCCGCGGATATGATCGATTCGAAACCCTTGGGATTCGAGTGCTCGGCAGAAGGAGCGGATCGTGAACAGCCTGCAATGGGTGACGTCGAGGATGCCTCGCTTGCCGTAGTTGAATTGTCCGAGCGCCAGGGAGAGGCGAATGGGTAAGTAGGCGATATTCGCGGTGCTCGCCACCAGGGTGCCACCGGGAGATAGTCCACGATGGATCTCGGCTATCCCATGCTCGGGGCGCTGGAGATGTTCGATCACATCCAGTGCTAAAAGCGTGTCGGCAGGGCCTTCCAAGGACTCGTGGATGATCGATCCGAAATCCTGATCGAGGTCGGCCTCGATGTAATCGAAGGGGAGTTCGTGATCGGGACGGCGGTGGTCGATCGCCACCACCGAAGATCCTGCTTCGTGTAGAGATTGACTCACGCCGGCGCTGCCCGCACCGACATCGGCGACCTTCCCTTTCCCGTGCCCGTGCCGCCGGATGATGTGCTGGTGGAGAGATCCGGGTGCCGACTTGAACGAGTAGCTGGGCTTGGCCTCCTCGAGGTCGAACTTGGGATGGTAGACAAGATGCAGGCGGTTGGCGAGAGCGCGCAACACCGTGCGCAGATTCTGCAGCGCGTAGATCAGGCCTCGGCGGCGATCGTCAGGCCCCGGGCTGGCCGGCACCGGCACCTCCTCGATGCGGTGCTGGACGATGAGGTGCTGGATGACGAGTTCCGTTTCCATGACCGATCGGTCGCTGTTGAATTCGAATGGCAGCGCTGCCAGGGTGGCCGCTCGATACGCGCGATAGCCCGAATGAGGATCGCCCAACGAACATTTCAGGAGTTTGTTCTGCAGGCTTGTGGCGGCGCGCAGATTCCAGCGGTGAGGATTGGGGATCGTGTCGGCGTGATCGGGAAATCTCGATGCGATCACCAGGGCGACATCGGGTTCTCTCATGGGCGCGAGCAGTCGAGCCAGATACTCCGGAGCATGGCCGGCCGCCGCATTCAGGGTCACGAGGATCTCGCAATCCGATTGGATTGCGTGGCGCATCGCGAGTTTGAGGCGCCGCCCTTCGCCACCACCGAAACGAGTGGACAAGATGGTCAGCGCAGGAAAATCAGCACGGAGGCAGTCGAGTTCTCCGGGATCGAGGCCGTCCTTGTCGGGGATGGCGAGGATATTGCCAAGAAGGTTGTCGGGGAAGCGTTGCAACACGGAACTCAGGAGTTCCCGACTCGACCATCCCGTGATCACCAGTGCCAACCGGTGCTCCTTGACGATCTCTTGCGCTGCCTCCAACTCCGCTGCCGTTGGCGGCGTATGTGAGTATGGCGGTGAATCAGCGGCGCTGGGTGTGAGCGTTTGCAACATGGCGCAGCGCTGCCGAGTATAGGCTCCGCCGGAAAGGAGTGGGTATGGATTGAGCAAAGATCCAGATCCGATGTGTACTCGTCGGATGGGGTTTTTCCCTGGGATCATCGATGAGGTTGTGGTCGCAGGCGAGGACTCTCTGTTTCGCAGAGGCCGAAGGGTGGGGTTCTGTGACGCGGTTTTGATTTTGGTGCTGAAACTTGCCCACTCCGTTGCCTGCCTCTTGTCACCGTGAGTGCGGTGATCTGGAGGTGATGGATGGGTGAGGTGATCGATGTCGAGGAGGAGTGCCGAAAGGGCCTCGAGCAGGCTTTGCACTTTCTTGCGCGCTGGGCGGATACGCGAACTCGCAATGCCTGTGAGGACATTGCTCAGGAGGCCGTCATCGAGGCTTGGTCTCGTCGAGAAAGCCTCCGCCGCCCGGATCGGTTCGGGTCCGTTGTGCGCACGATTGCGCGGCGTCGGAGATGGCGCGTATTGCAAGACAGTCTCGACAGGAGGGTGGAGAGTCATGATGCCGAGGCAGTCCTGGAAAGCATTCCGGCCGCGTCGATCACCCGGCAGGAATCCATCGAGATCTGCGGCCATCGACAGCCAACGGAATGGTTGCTCGCGGAATTGGATGGCGCGATCGGGGAGTTGCCCGGGCTGAGTCAGAGCCTCGTACGCAGTTACTACGAGGGCTTCAGTTGCGTTGAACTCGCCGAGCGATACTCGCTACCTCAGACGTCCGTGAAGGTTCGCATTCATCGGATTCGCAAGAGATTACATGAGAAGGTAACGGCGAGGGTGAGGCGATCGACCGCCTCGTCGGTCGCAGAGTCCGAAGAGAAAAGGAGACGGAGATGCATGCAGGAATCGTGATGATGATGGGGCTCTCGTTCTGGCTTGGCACGGTCGCCTTGCCGGCTCAGGATGCTGGGGCTGAGCAGGGTAAAGAGTCGGAGGATAACGTTGGTCAGAGCCCGGAAGAGAGACCCTTGCCGCCGACCCTGGAAGATCTTCGTCGCGCCGTGGACATCGAGATCTTGGCCATGGAGATGATGGGGGAAGAGCGGAAGGCTTTGCTTGAGGAAGCGGCTCAGGCTTATCGCGAGATTGCGATCCGCCATGCCTCGGACAGGCCGGGGTCAGCCCGGGCCTGGTTTGGCGCGGGAGAAGCATGGCGCCGGCGTGGTGATCTCGACTCGGCAGAAGAGAGCTACAAGAAATCTGCTTCCATCGGTTCGTTGAGTGTTAGGGAGAGGAGCCTGTTCGAGGTGGCTCAACTTCAACGGAGGAGCAAGAGGTACGAGGCCGCGATCAAGACCTATGGCGAAGTCGTTCGCATGAAGTCGGGAACATCAAGGCAACACGAAGCGCGCTTGTGGTCCGGCCGGTGTCTCGAGGCTCAGGGCAAGCAGCGTGAAGCAGTGGTGGTTTATCGAACTGCGGTAGATGTCGCAGGGCGACCCCTGTGGATGATCGCGGCGGGTAATCGGTTGGCTAATCTGCTTGTCAAGGCGGGCGATCTGGAGGGTGCGTTAGAAGCTATAGAAGGGGTGGAGCGGAGTCTTTCGGAAGGGATCTCCTCCTCGGCATCGCGTTTGCGCAGGGCCTTCGAGAAGATGTCAGCCCGGCGGGCTCTCCAGCGAGCTTTCGACAGGAAGAACGCTGCGCATCGCGATGCGCAACGATGGGAGAGGGATGCGGTACGCCGAGACGGTGCCGAGACAGACTGTCGGAAGAATGTCTACCTGATGCCGATCCCGTAGTAAGCGAAGCCGGCATCGCGCATGCGTTGTGGAGGGAAGATGTTCCGTCCATCGAAGATGACGGGCTGCTTGAGCGTGTCCCGGACCTCTTCGATATCGATGTGACGGAACTCATTCCACTCGGTTACCAGCACAAGGGCATCTGCGTCACGCAAGGCTTCGAAGGAAGATTCTGCGTAACGAATGCGGTCGCCGAGGTGGTTCTTCTTGGCCTCTTCGGTTGCTTCCGGGTCGAAGGCGGTGATGGTAGCGCCAGCCTCGAGAAGACTGTTGATCAGGACCACGCTGGGAGCCTCGCGCATGTCATCGGTCTGAGGCTTGAAAGCGAGCCCCCAGATGGCGAAGTGCTTTCCGGACAACTCACCTCCAAAGTGCTTTTGGATCTTCTGGAACAGGACCTCTTTTTGCGCGTGATTGACCTCCTCGACGGCTTTCACAATGAGGGGTTCGTGCCCGTGTTCGATGGCTGTGTGCATCAGTGCCCGCACATCTTTAGGGAAGCAGGATCCTCCGTAGCCCACCCCGGCGAACAGGAATGGAAACCCGATGCGTGAGTCTGTTGCGATGCCCTTGCGAACCTCGTTCACATCGGCACCGATAGCCTCGCAGATTTGCGCCATTTCGTTCATGAAGGAGATCCGCGTGGCGAGCATGGCGTTGGCTGCGTATTTCGTCATTTCCGCCGATGCCGTGTCCATGGTCAGGATCGGCTTTCCGGTCCGAACGAATGGCGAGTAAAGCTCTTGCATGATCAAGGCCGCTCGCTCGCTATCGGTTCCGATCACAACGCGATCGGGCTTGAGGAAGTCTTCGATCGCCGCCCCTTCTTTCAAGAATTCGGGATTGCTGACAACGTCGAATCTTTCGTCCGTGTGCCGCTCGATTTCCGTGCGCACCTTCTGCGCCGTGCCGACAGGAACCGTGCTCTTGTTGACGATGACCTTGTAGCCATTCATGTTCTCACCGATGGACTTGGCCACGGCGATGACGTGCTTGAGATCGGCGCCGCCGTCTTCACCTGGAGGTGTGCCGACAGCGATGAAGCAGACCTTGGCGCCTTGTATGGCATCCTTGATATCGGATGTGAAGGTGAGGCGGCCTTCTTCGGTGTTGCGTCCGATGAGTTCTTCGAGGCCCGGCTCGTAGATCGGCACTTCGCCGTCTTGCAGCCTTCGGATCTTGTCTTCATCGACATCGACGCAGATCACCTGATTGCCTGTCTCGGCAAAGCAGGTTCCTACGACGAGTCCTACATATCCAGTGCCAATGATGGCGATCTTCATGAGGAGGTCTCCTGACTGAAGTTATCGGATCGAGGAGGGCAGGATCTCAGGCGTTATCGGAAAAATCGGGCAGGGAGGGTAGTGGGAGGGGCTTCGCCATTCAACTTTCCACTCCCGGCGTGGCAGGAAGAGGAGTTGGCGTTGCGATCCGGCAATACTGTCGATCTGCGGCCGGGGCGGTGCTGTCGGCCCTGGTGGCGCACTCGGTTCCCCAGTCCTCCTTGCGGTTGGAGCGAGCGGGATCTAGATTGCGTCGCGCCTGGAGCGAGGGCGATTAGCTCAGTTGGTTAGAGCGCCTGCCTTACAAGCAGGATGTCGGCGGTTCGAGTCCGTCATTGCCCACCATCGCTCGTTTCCAGATGGCGACCCGCCGGGTATGGCCCCGCCGATTCAGGGGGATGCTGCCGAGGGAGGTTGGTTCCCTAGTCCTTCTTGTTGAGATCCTTTTTGTCCTTCTTGGTCTTTTGGCTGGAGAGGTAGGCGACCAGATCGCGGATCTCCATCTTGGTGAGAATGGTGCCCATCGGTGGCATCGCCGAGATCGCGGGTGTTGTGGTTGCGATCTCGGCGCGCTTCAACTCGATATCGTCGCCGACGGCATCAACCAGGGTGATTGCGGTCTTGGTCTCGCTGCGCAGAAGTCCGGCATGGGCGTTTCCATCTTTCATGACGGCGACGACGCTGCCGTAACCAGGAGCGATCCGCTTGGCTGGTACGACCATGGCTTCGAGGATCTGCTCGGGTGTCAGGATATCGCCGATCTTGGTGAGTTCTGGTCCCGCGCTGCCGCCGGTGCTGCCAAGCTTGTGGCAGCGCTGGCAGACGGCGGCTGCGTGTTCGACGAATAGTTTTCCGCCTTGGCGTTTGTTGCCGCCTTCGACGCAGACTCGGTAGGAACTCATCGGGTCCTCGGCATCCCGAGAATCCCAGTAGGCGGCGACCTTCCGGGCTAGCTTCGCCGATTTCCGTTCCGTTGCCGCTTCAATCACGTCCAGCTGGATTCCGGAGGGAACCTTTCCCTTGCCGAGCCTATCCATCCATCGGTCAAGGATTTGATCGGCGGCGGCATCTTTTGCTCCGGCGAGAATCTCCAGGGCTTTTTGCTGTCCCGCGAGTTGGCCTTTTTCGATCAGCCTATCCAGGAGGGGGATGGCCTTCTTCGGGTTGACCTTCGTCAGAACTTGCAGTGCTTCGTCGCGCGCGACCGGAGGGGTGTGAGTGCTCAATTCGAGAGCGATGCGCTCGAGGTGGGGGTGCCCCATCTTGTAGAGGGCCTGCAGCGTTGACTTGCGCAAGGAAGGCGGGTTTTTCTTGTCCGCGCACAGGAGCGCTAGGTGTTCGCGAGCGGAAACCACCTTCAATTCTCCAGCCGCGTAGGCCGCTGCAATTCGAACTTTTTCGGGTCCGGCGGCGAGCAGGGCTGGCAGGAGTGGGGCGAGTGCTGCTGCAGCCATCGCCCGGTTGCCTGCGGCCCGCGGCCGCCAGTCGCCGTAGACCCGGTCCCGGTGGGTGCCCTGTGCGAGATCGCCGAGTGCCTGGAGTGCCTCGGCGCGCCAGTTGGCAGCGTTCTTCTTGTCAGCGGAGAAGGCGCACAGGCTTGCGACCTGGGCCTCGCCGCCGAGGCGAAAATTGGCGCTGATAGCGCGTCGGATCACGACATCGGATGCGAGTCCTGGTCGGTCGAGGGCTGCTGCGAGTTGCGGCATCGCATCAGTGATCGGCACATCGTGGATGGCCCGCGCGGCTTCCTCGACCAGAGACGTCTCTGAATCCTTCAGGAATTGCGCTACCTCGGATCGTTTTGTCCGGCGGAGTGCCAGCAGGATGCCCATGCGCACGGCGGCGTCCCGGTCGTTGGTTTTGGTAAGCAACTTGTTGATGTCGCCACTTCCGACCAGGCCCATCACACAGGCATGGCGCAAGAAGGGGTCTTCGTCGGCATTGTGCCGGAGGACGGTGAGCAGCCTGTCGATGGCCTTTTTGCTGGCCAGCTTGCCGAGGCTCATGGCCGCGAAGTAGCGGACGCGCGAACTGCGGTCCGAAAGCAAGTTGATCAGCTTGCCTTCGGCAGATGCGAAGCGAGTGTCCCCGAGGGTTTTCGCTGCCTGCGAGCGGATCTCATGGTGGCCATCGTCGAGAAGTTCCACGAGTACCTTCAGGGCATCGCCCGAGCCGATCTGGCCGAGTCCCCAAATCGCATGGTAGCGTGCGAGCTGGTGGTCGATCGATTTGGCGATCTTGGTGAAGGCTGCGGTGCCCTCGCCTTTCTTGGCAGCCAGCGCCCACTGGGCTTCGAGTCGCACACGCATGTCGGGATGTTTCAGGAGTTGCGAAAGTCGCGCTGTGGGCCGACCTGCCATCCCGGATGCGAGTAGAGCCTTCGTCTCCTGTACGATCGGGTTTTCGAGCGAATCCGGATCGGTCACGCGATAAAGGCGCCCCTTCCCGGTCATCTCCCAGCCCTCGGTCCAGTCGCTGATCATGACGCTGCCATCGGGTCCGAAGTCCACGTCCGTGGCGAGGATGTTCCAGACAAAACGGGAGAAGGAGGCGAGTTCAAAACCGGCTCCTTTGGGCGTGACCGACAGGGAGTGCACACCACTCTTCGCGCTCGATCCACGGAAGTCGCAGAGCAGGAAGTGGTTGTCGTACCGCGCAGGCAGCCCGGTGCCGGGGTAGTAGGCGAAGCCGGATGGACCCTCGGAGAGATTGGCGATCGGCGGCAGGATGTAGGCAGCCTGTCCTCGCCATCTGGGGTGCCAGAGCTTTTCGGGATTCCAGGGCCCACGATCCGCGAGGTACTGAAAACTCATTCGCCAGCCGGTATCGCCGCCCTCGGCGACATACACCAGCCGCGCCTTGTCGCCAGCATCGCTGTTGTTGTCGCCCGTGAACAGATTGCCGAGTCGGTCGAAGGCGAGTTCCTGTGGATTGCGCAGACCCGAAGCGAAGATTTCGAGCCCCTTGCCGTCCAGATCACAGCGTAGAACGGCTCCGGATTCGGTGTTGGTGAGGCGATGGCCTTCCATGGTCGTGACGTTGAGCCCGCGATCACCGATGCTGAAGTAGAGCTTGCCGTCAGGGCCCATCCGAAGGCCGTGCAGATCATGGCCGAGCAGTGCCGTGTGTACGCCGTAACCTCTGTGAAGTGACTGTCGCCGTTCGGCCTCGCCGTTTTGATCTGCATCGTGCAGCAGCCAGACATCGGGAATACAGGTGAACCAGACGCGGTCTTTGCGGGCGAGCAATCCGGCGCCGATGCCATCAGGGAAGTTGTTGAAGCCATCGGCGAAGATGGTCGCGTGGTCAGCTTTGCCATCGCCATCCCGGTCTTCGATCAGCCGCACTCGCTCGTGTTCGGTTCCATATTTGGGGAACTTGTCGCCGAGGTGCTTGCGATACATGGCGACCCTATCTTCGACGGAGCGGCAGGCCAACTCGTCGTCCAGCCAACCATCGCGGTAAAGGTGGCGGCGGTTATCGGTGACGCCGGCGTTGACCCTGAAGGACTCGGCGACGTAAACCCGCCCCCGTTCGTCGAAGCAAAAAGCCACCGGATTGGCGAGCATCGGCTCTGCTGCGAACAGGCTGAGCTTCAGGCCGGGAGCCACCTGGAACTTCTGCATGACTCGCGAAGGTTCTTTTGATGCTGGCAGGATGTAGGGGGTGAAGTCATCTTGCGCGGCGAGGGTGGTCAGACAGATGGTGGCGAGTGCGGTTGCGTGGATTTGTTTGAGTCCGGACATCATCGGTAATGTAGCTCCGAGAACGCGATTGCGTATCCTTCAGGCATGGGATCTGGCCATCTATTGCGGCGATCACCTCGCTTCTGGAGTTGCGCGAGGAGCAGGTGTTATCAGGCCGTCTGGACCGTCTTTTTACCGGTAGCTCTCCTGCCAGCCCAGATCCCCCAGAGTCTCCTCGTTCTGACAAAAGAGGAGCGTTCACCAGCGAAGATGATGATGCGCGACTGGGTGAAAGCGCAGGCATCGGTGGCTCTTGGCGCACGTCGGTCGAAGTTGGGCAAGCTGAAGACGGTTGAGTCGGCATATTCCTGGCAGGAAGACCGCCGCCGTTTCTTCCGGAAACAACTCGGAGGTTTCTTCGAGAAGGGTCCTTTGAACCCGCGCGTGACCGGGCATGTGTCCCGTGCCGGTTGCCGGGTAGAGAAGGTTTTGTTCGACAGTCTTCCGGGCATCTCGATCTCCGCAACGCTCTACTTGCCCCTGACACCCCCTCCCTATCCGGGAGTGATCGTGCCTTGTGGCCATAGTGTCAATGGCAAGGCTGCGGACACCTACCAGCGGGCGAGTATCTTGCTGGCGCGGAATGGATTGGCAGCCCTCTGCTTCGATCCGATCGGTCAGGGCGAACGCAATCAGGCACTGAAAGATGATGGCCGTCGGATGTTCGGGTCCGCGACCGTCGAACATCAATTGCTCGCGGCACAGTTCATTCTCCTCGGTCGCAACGTGGCGACCTTCGAGATATGGGATGGCATGCGGGCCATCGATTATCTACAGAGCCGCAAGGACATCGATGGTGAGAGCATCGGCTGTACGGGAAACTCCGGCGGCGGCACACAGACATGCTACCTCATGGCTCTCGACGACCGGATTGATGTCGCCGCACCCTCTTGCTACGTCACCAGCTTAGAGAAGTTGCTCGCCAGCCGTGGACCTCAAGATGCCGAGCAGAACATTTTTGGTCAGATCGCTTTTGGCCTCGACCATGCTGACTACGTCATCATGCGTGCGCCGAAGCCAACCCTGATCCTCGCCGCAGCGCAGGACTTTTTCGATATCGAGGGGACGTGGGATAGCTACCGGCAGTCGAAGCGGTTCTTTGGCCTGCTCGGTCATCCCGAGCGCGTTGATCTGGTCGAGGCCGATGCCAAGCATGGTTTCAGCTCGCTTCTTCGGATCGGCGCAGTGCGCTGGATGCGCCGCTGGTTGCTGGGCGTGGATGACGCGATCGTCGAGCAGGAGGCAAAGGTTCTGAGCGAAAAGGAACTCTGGTCCACGCCAACTGGTCAGGTCCTGCGGATGGATCGGCAGCGCAGAGTTTTGGATGTTTTGATCGAGGAGGAGACGGCTTTGCGTCGCCCGCGATCGGACTGGCGCGAGCGTGACGAAGAAAAGTTTGTGGCTGAAGTCCGGCGCCTGGCGGGGATCGAAACTCTGGCCGACTTGCCTCGGCCGAAGTTGATGGATCGCGGCGAGGTTGATTTTCAGGGAATGAGCCTGCGCAAGTTTCTGTTCGATCGTGGGGACGGCATCCGTTTGCCGGCTCTCTTGTTCCATCCCGGGGAGCCTTCCGGGCCGCCGGTGATCTATCTCCATGGCGAGGGCAAGCATGCTGCTGTAAGTGGGCCGATTGCATCGTTGGTCAAGGCGGGCCGTCTCGTCCTGGCGGTCGATGTGCGGGGAATTGGAGAAACCCGTAACAGCAGCGGACGCTCCGATCATGCGCGCTACGTTGGCAGCGACTGGCAGGATCTCTTCGGCGCGTTTTTGCTGGGTCGGAGCCACGTCGGCATGCGTGCCGAGGACATTCTGGTCTGCTCCCGGTGGCTCGCTCGGCAAGGAGATGGAAACACTCGAGTAGAGATGGTTGCTGTGGGGCGCCTGTCCGTCCCGGCCTTGCACGCGGCTGCGCTCGAACCATCGCTCTTCAGCGCGGTTTCGATCCGTGGTGGTTTGCGGAGTTGGGCCGATGTTGTGCGTTCCCCGCGTCCGATCGATCAACTCGCCAATGCGGTGCATGGCGCACTCGCCGTCTACGATCTTCCGGATCTCGAGCAACTCCTCGGCGACAAGCTGAGGGTCGAGGATGCTCGTGATGCGGTGGGTGAAGCGTTGCGCTGAAATCTTCGCTGTGGCGAAGATCGCCAGTAGGATGCTCAGCATGAGCATGCAGACATTGATCCCGAATTTGTTCCCTGGGTTTGTTGTGACCTGGAGCCGATGGGTGGCCGGGCCGATGCTCTTCCTGCTCGCTCTTTCTGCCGAGGAACTCGCGAGTCAGGCCGAGACGCCTAACATCGTCGTCATCTTTACCGACGACCTCGGTTACGGGGACCTCGGTTGCTATGGCCATCCAACCATTCGAACGCCGCGCCTCGATCGCATGGCGGCCGAGGGCATGCGCTTTACCCAGTTCTATTCGGCTTCATCGGTATGCACTCCTAGCCGGGCAGCATTGTTGACCGGTCGCCTGCCGATGCGCAGCGGCATGTGCAGCGACAGATCTAGGGTGCTCTTCCCCAATTCGAAGTCGGGCCTCCCGGCCAAGGAAATTACCATCGCCGAGGTGCTCAAGACGAAAGGATACGTCACCGCCTGTGTAGGCAAGTGGCACCTTGGCCACCTGCCACCTTTCTTGCCGATGCGCCAAGGCTTCGACTCCTTCTTTGGTCTTCCTTACAGCAACGACATGGACAAACCCGATCGCGGCGGGCCGGGGCCACCGCTGATGCGCGGCGAGAAGATTGTCGAGCGACCGGCCAAGCAGGACACCTTGACGCGCCGTTACACCGAGGAAGCTGTGCGCTTCATCGGCGGCCACAAGGACGAACCCTTCTTTCTCTACATGCCGCACACCTTTCCGCATACGCCGCTCTACGCATCGGCAGAGTTCAAGGGCAAGAGCCCGCGGGGTCTCTACGGCGATGTTGTCGAGGAACTCGACTGGAGTGTTGGCGAAATCCTCGACGCCTTGGTTCGAAATGGCATCGCCGAGAAAACCTTGGTGGTTTTCACGAGCGACAATGGCCCGTGGCTTCCGCGCAAGCTTGATGGCGGAAGCGCTGGCTTGCTGCGCGGTGGCAAGGGCAGCACCTGGGAAGGCGGTATGCGAGTCCCCTGCATCATGTGGTGGCCTTCACGCATTTCTGCCGGCACGGTCACGACCGAGTTGGGTGCGACGATGGATCTGCTTCCCACCGCTTGCGCCCTCGCTGGCGCGAGTTTGCCGACCGATCGGATCCTCGACGGCTTCGACCTGTCACCGCTTCTCTTCGGGAAAGGTTCCAGTCCTCGCGATGTTCATTTCTTCTACCGTGGCACACGACTCATGGCGGTCAGGTCGGGGCCCTGGAAAGCGCACTTCCTGACGCGGTCGGGTTATGGCGAGAAGAAGGATACGCCTCATGACCCGCCGCTCCTCTTCCATCTGACGAGCGACCCCTCGGAGAAGAACGATGCTGCAAAGAAACATGCGGCTGTCCTCGCCGAGATCCGGGAACTGGTGGCGGCGCATCGTGAGGCGATGAAGCCTGGGGAGAACCAGCTCGACAAGCGCTAGTTGCCCTTTCGCTTCGGCCTGATCCGGATCGGGAAGTCTTTCGAATCAGTTCTGGCACCCTTGAGATAGTCCGTGATCCGATGGAGGACTGCGGGTTGTTGACCAGCGATGTTGGTGGTTTCGCCGAGATCTTTTTCGAGGTCGTAGAGTTCGAGCGGAGCGTCTGGCCGGTTCTTGCGGACTGCCTTCCACTTGCCCCAGCGGACGGCCTGATGGAAACCTCGCTCGTGGAATTCCCAGTAGAGGAAGCGGTCGAGAGCCTGCTTCTCGCCGCGCAATGTAGGCAGGATGGAGACGCCATCTACCTTCTCGGGAGGTGAGACCCCGGCCAGTTCGGCAAGGGTCGGCAGGACATCCCAGAAGGTCCACGGTAGATCACTCTCGGTTCCCGGCGCGATCTTGCCCGGCCAGCGGGCGATGGCAGGAACGCGGATGCCGCCGTCGTGGAGTGATCGTTTCATTCCCCGTAGCGGCCCGCTCGAGTTGAAGTAGGTCGACTTCGAACCTCCTTCACTGTGCGGACCATTGTCGCTGGTGAAGATCACCAGGGTGTCGTCGGCGATCTCGAGGCGATCGAGCGCTGACATGATGGTTCCGAAGTCTCGATCGAGTTTCCAGATCATGGCGGCACGACCCTTCTCGGGATTCGGCCAGTCCTCACTGGCGAAGGGACCGTAGTCGGGAACTTCCATGCCGTCACCGAGTTTGCGCCCGGCCTCGTTGTTGGCGTGGGGGATCGTGTAGGGGAGGTAGAGGAAGAAGGGCTCGTCCTTGTGTCTTTCGATGAAGCTCAGCGCCTCCTTCGTGAAGAGATCGTGGCTGTACTCGACCTTCTTCGTGGCGACACCGCCCTGCTCCTCGTTGGCCAGACCCACCTTCTCCTCGTTGCGCCAGAGATATTCTGGGTAGTAGTTGTGTGCGTGGCGCTGGTTCAGGTAGCCGAACCAGTAGTCGAAGCCTTGGCGGTTAGGAATGCCGGTCGTGCCCGGCTCGCCGATGCCCCATTTGCCGATGATGCCGGTCACGTAGCCGGCTTCTTTCAAGAGTTCTGCAACTGTCACATCCGCAGTTAGCAGCGGGACGGCCTTGTTGCCACGAACCGTGCAGTGCCCGGTGTGCATGCCGGTCATCAAGGTGCAGCGCGAGGGGGCGCAGACCGTGCTGCCGGCATAACAGTTAGTGAAGCGCAGGCCCTTGCTCGCCAACTGATCGAGGTTCGGAGTGGCGATGCGCTTTTGGCCGTAACAGCCGAGATCGCCATAGCCGAGATCGTCTGCGAGGACGAAGATGATGTTAGGTTTCCGATCAGCGTTAGTTGATTCCGGCGAGGTGCTGCAGGAGATGAGAAGGGCCGGAAAAAACAGGAAGAGGGGCTTCATGATGGATCAGGGTAGGAGAAGGTCACGGGTGCGTCGATTTCTGGGTGGATGCTGAGGGCAACGGGGCAGCTACGAGCAGCATCTTCCAGGGCCTTCCTTTGCGTTGCGTCGAGATTGGCGTTGATCTTGAAGTGCAAGGGAAGCGAGCCAATGCGTCGCGGAGGATCGGCGGTCATGTGTTTTTCGATGTGGCATGAAGAGCCATCGATCGAGAAGCCCTCACGACGGGCGGCGATGCCCATGATGGTCATGGCGCAGGTTGCCAGGGCAGTCGCCACGAGATCGGTTGGCGAGAAGGTCTCGCCACGTCCCTGGTTGTCCTTGGGCGCATCGGTTTGCAGAGTAGCAGTCGAGGGAGTGTGGGTTGCTGTGCAGCGCAACTCGCCACCGTAAGAAACATGGATCGTGACCATGTCGCTATTGAAGCCGAATAGCCTGCGCCGGACTAGACACTCAAGAGTTCGTAGGCTTCTTGAATTTCTCTGAATCGCGTGGCGGCCTCCTCGGCGGCGACCGGGCCGAGATGGCTGTGGGCGTCAGGATGATATCTTTTGACGAGTTCGCGATGCGCCTTACGGATCTGGTCAGCGGAAGCATCTTCGCCGAGACCAAGGATTTCCAGGGCGCGTCCGCGCCTTCCGGTCTGGCTGGTAAAGGGAGTTTCGCCGGTGCTACCGTCGCTCCAGCGAGCATCTTCGACCATGACCTGCGCTTTGGCATGGAGGAAGATCCTGCGCGCGTGGTATTGCGGAAAGTCGAGCCCTTGAGCGATGTCCTGGAGCGCATCGTGTTCGCTTTTTTGGAAGCGTCGGTCGATCAATGCCACCAAGCAGCACCAGAAGAAGACGGTCTCACGCTCGGATCGACTCAGGAGTTGCCGCAGGTTGGATGCCAGGGGCCCCACCTGCTCGGGTGGAATCCTCTCGGCCTCCCAGGACTTGAGGTCTGCGGACGAGATGGGGTCGGTGAAGCGTTCGAGGACGAAGCGGCGGACCACTTCCTTTTCTCTCGCATCGGCTTCCCCATCGATCTCGGCGACGGCGAGCAGCAGCCAGAAGATCTGTCTGGGCAGGGTCGCCCTGCTGTAGTGGTTAAAGAACTCCTCGCGCGATTGGCTGCTGGACAGTGATTGTTCGAGCGCCCAGATGTGAACGAGGCGCTTGAAGGATCGCGATGCGAACCAGACGCCGGCGATCACAAAGATCAGCGATGCTGGTGGCTGGCGCAGATACAGCGGTGAAAGGATCAGCACTACACCGAGAAGGACGCCAAAGATGGCGTTCTGCTTGTGAGCGGTGTAGGGGCTGGACATTGGCTATCGGGGTCTCCTGTGTTGTTGTCGAGCGTCTGCTGCTTGTGCCGCAGCGATTTGAGACTCCGGACCTAGGTGGCTACTCCGTGGCTGGCGAAGATCTGCGCGAGTCGCCGGCCCTTGCGCGCTTTTGTTGCGTCGCTGCGATAGGCGAAGCCGGCGATCAGAGGTAGAGCGACCGTGGCCTCGCCGAAGACCATCTGTTCGTGTTGCCGGTCGACCTTGCCCCAAGAGCAGGCCTCTTGCAGGGTCGAGCCGGACAGTGCGCCATCTCGTTCGTCGGCAACGGTGATCTGCACGGCGTAGCGATGCATGTCGACTTCCTTGTCGGTCTCGAGCATTTCGGCGGCGACGACGATGTCCTGCGCGAAATTTTTTGGAGTTCCGCCGCCTACCATGAACAGGCCCGAGGCCTTGGACTTGATCTTGATGAGGGTGAGTTCGAGGAAATCACGAGCAGCATCGAGGGTCAGCGTGGGAGCTCCCTTGGCAACGGCTTGCCACTGGTGCATCGCCAACCCGAAGCCAGCACTGCAATCGCTGAAGGCCGGGCAGAAGATGGGCACATCCAGGCGGTGTGCAGCGGCGACGATCGATTCGGCCGAGGGGTCGCCGTTCTCGGCGATCCACCTTCCCATCTCTGCGATGAACTCACGCGAAGTCCAAGGCCGTGGGGCGAGCGAGTTGGCGAGGTCGCGGATGGTCAGGTCACAGACGCGCAACTCCTCCTCGTCGATGAGGGTGTCGTAGATGCGGTCGATGCCAAGTTGACGGAGTTCGTCATCGTTCATTGCCGGGCTGCCCTCGTGGTGGCGAAAGCCCAGCGCCTCGAAGAAGTCCTGGTCGACGATGTTTGCTCCGGTCGAAACGATGGCGTCGACCATGTGGTGTTCGAGCATCTGCAGGATGACCTTCTTGAGTCCGGCGCTGATGAGTGAACCGGCCAGGCAGAGGATGATCGTGCACTCGGGGTCCGCGATCATCTTCTCGAAGATGCGCGCGGCGCGAGCGGTGCTTCTCGCCGAGAAAGACATCTTCTCGAAGGCCTCGATCAGATCGGTTGGATCGAAGTCATCGAGCGAGACATGTTCGATCTTCCTGCTCAGCAACTCTTGCTTGCGCTGAACTTGTTGAGCATTCAATTTGGTCATCGATCGATCCCCACCTTGATCGTCAGTGTGCCGTTTGCCGTTCCCAGAGAAACGTCGAGAATTTCCGGGATGTCCTCGAGGGGAATTCCGCCGCCGGCCATGGAATCGATGAGCTCCGCCAGCCTCATCTTCATCACCAGGAGGGTGTTGCTGGGAAGTGGTTGGCGCCGGATCTTCTGGTCGAGCGCATCATCGATCAGCTCTTTGATCCGATCTTCATCTGGATGCGCGCTCGACAGGGAATAGCTGCCGGCGATCGCCGTGAGGGTTGTCATCAAGCCGTCGACCAGAAGAGGATTGGCTCCGGTCGGGTCATCGACGCTCGTTTCCGTTCGCGAGACCGTGACTCCGCGGTGATCGAAGGCGGCGTGATCGGTATTGCTATCGACGCTGGCGTTGCTGGCCATCGCTTGCTCGGACCATTTTCGAAAACCTGCATCGGCCATCAGCTTGGTCATGCTGCCTGGATCGCGAAGCCCCATCACGGTTTGAGCTCCTGTGTCCATCGACTCCCAGGCCATGGCGAAGGAACCATCCATGGCCTGTAGCGCGGACTCCGCGTAACCCAGGTGTCCGGCAGTGTCTTCCTTGCTCTTCGAACCCATCCAGGAGCTGACCTCCAAAAAGGGGTCCCAGATCTCGGGAGAATTCTGAAGATCGATGCTGCCCGCCATCCACAAGAGGGCATGAGGTCCACTGATGAGCGGCGCTCCGACGGGGAGTGGTCGCAAGCTGGCGACGAAATGCCCGAACCAGCTGCCGGCCGCCGGCGTGATCGCGATCCGTGCGGCGAAGCCTTCTTCCGGCAGGTCGAGATCGCCACTGATCTTGACGCTCAACTGGTCTATTTGCTTGGGGAAGTCGAACAGGGCGCGGATCACCTTGATGCCGTCACGTGCTTGCAGACCGAGTTGTGTCATGAGCGCTGCGCCGCCCCCCTGCGCAACCTGCTGAGCTTGTGCGGCCCCGTCTGCGTAGATTTCCATCAGCGCTGCCGGCTGCGCGGTGATTTCGAGCATGCTGACCTTGCCGTCGCCGGCCTGGACTTGCATCACGCCGCCATCGTCCAGCGTCAGCAGGAAATGGCCAAGGGGACCGAATTCCGGGAGGCTCATTTGCTGGGCATCAGGTGTTTGGGTCAGGCTCAATGCCATTCTGGCAAGGTCTGGGTTGGCGGTCTTGATCACCAGGGGGCTCTGCTGCGCGATGACTGGCAGGGCCAGCGTGGTCAGGGCCAGGACGGTCATGCAAGATTTCTTCATCGGACTTTTCCTCAATTGGTTGGGCGACAGGAATTCTACGGCTGAGGCGGGCACAGTTCTTCGCCGATCTTGGTTCTTGATGCAGGCTGCGGCAGCGAGTGCCGAAGATGGCAAGGTTGCCAACGTTGCCGATGAGACTCCCGGCACCTGCAGGGCCGATCTGGTCGAGAGTGCTCATGCTTCGATCAGGCGGCATGAGCGGAGGACCAGGCATCCCGGTGCCCGTTTTGGGCTTCTATCGGCTCCAGGCTTGACCCACGGTGGTGGGCAGGTAGATTCCCCGCCGCAGAGCATGGGGACGTAGCTCAATTGGTTAGAGTACCGGACTGTCGATCCGGTGGTTGCGGGTTCAAGTCCCGTCGTCCTCGCCATACAAGGCCCGTGATCCCGTAAGGGATTGCGGGCTTTCTTTGTGGATGCAATCGGGTGGCCAGATTGCCGAGAAGGACCCCAATCATTTGGTGGGCGGTGCCGCCTCTCGGGCCAGAGTCTTATTTTCTAGCAGTCGGCACCATGATCGCGGCAAGCGGATGAAAACGACTCTGGTTTGCCGCTTGCTGTTGTGTCTGGTCGCGATGCCCTGCGCGAGTCGTAGGCCTGCCTGCCAGGTCAGTCCGCACTGTCAGCTGTGGGGTTGCGGTAGAGTTCGATCACTTCCTCTGCATCGCCGATTGCCCTCATCCTGCCATCGTCGATCCAGATTACCCGTGAGCACATCTCCTGCACGGTTTGCAGGTCGTGAGAGACGAGGAACAGGGTTGTCCCCTTCTCGGTGAATTTTTGCATCGTGTGCTGGCACTTGGATCGGAAGGCGGCATCACCGACTGCGAGGATCTCGTCAATCAACAGGATTTCCGGTTCAATATGTGCGATCACCGAGAAACCGAGTCGCGCCGTCATGCCGGTCGAGTAGGTCGCGATCGGTGAGTGGATGAACTCTTTGAGGCCCGAGTATTCGATGATCGCCTCGAGTTTAGCCTCTACATCTTCTTTGCTCAGTCCGAGTAGCGATGCATTCAGGAAGATGTTCTCGAATCCGGTGAGTTCGCCCTGGAACCCGGCACCAAGCTCCAGGAGCGGCCCGACTCGCCCCTTGACCGTCACCGTGCCGGTCGTTGGGTAGCTGGTCTTCGCGATCAGCGACAGCAGCGTGCTCTTACCGGAGCCGTTGGTGCCGATGACGCCCACTGCCTCACCGTGCTCGATTTCGAAGCTCACATCCGAGAGTGCCCAGTGCCGCTCCACGCTGCTCGGTCGTTGCAGGATGCGTCGAAGGATCTCCTTGGCGAGGAACGGCTTTTGCCGCACGATGCGGTAGGCCTTCGATACGTTTTCTAGTTGAATAGCGATGCTCATCAGATCAGGTCCGCGAACTCCTTCTCGTGCCGCCAAAAGGTCCAGACGCCGAGGATGCCGATCAAGATGGTGCCGATGATCGCCATGCTGAAGGTCGTCACGTCCGGTGCTTCTCCGAGGTAGAGGACGCTCCGGTACGCGCTCAGGATGCCGGCGAGGGGGTTCAGGTAGTAGATGTGGTAAAGAGTTTCGTTCTGTGCAAAAAGGTTCTTCCCCGGCATGTAGAGGATGGGGCACAGCCAGAACAGGACCGTGAGCAGGGAGTCGATGACGTATTGCACATCGCGGTAGAGGACGTTCAGTCCCGCGATCAGCAGGCCAGCCCCGATGCATAATCCGAGTTGCACGATGAGGATCGGGATAAGCCACAGGAGTTGAGGTCCGATCGTCGATCCCGGGTGCGGGAAGATTGCGAGCACGCCAATGACCAGGGTGGACTGGATTGCGAAGTGGATAAGATGGGTGGCGATCACCGATATCGGCAGGATCTGCCGCGGGAAGCCGATCTTCTTCACCAGTGAAGCGCTGCCTGGAATCGAGTCTGCGCAACCGGTCAGGCAGTATGCGGTGAAGTTGTAAGGGATGAGGGTGACGATGACGGAGGCCGTGAAAGACTTGTCGTCTATGCTGAACATGTAGGTCCAGACGAAACTCAACGTCACGATCATCACTAGCGGGTTCAGAAGTGACCACAGCAGTCCCAGCGCCATGTTTCGGTACAAGACCTTCAGGTTCTTGCTGACCAGGTTTGTCAGCACGAAACGGAACTTGTAGAGATCGGTGAAGGTCTGCATGCGTCTACGGTATGCCCGGACTCGTCAGCATGGGAAGACAGAAGCCTATCTCTCCGGAGATGTCCTTGGGGATAAAGGAGGGGCGGTAGCCCTCCTTCGCGTTTGCGATCCGGCAAGAACCTCCCACGAAAGAAGGTTTCAGGGCGCGAACCAACCTCTTCACGGCAAGGCGCAGGGCCTTGGGGTGGCTGTCGCGGTTGATGTCGGGGCGGGGTTCTATCTGCATCACAGCCAACTTTCGAGGGCATCGGCAATCCGGGCGCAGGCGGTGCCATCCCCATACGGATTGCGAACCTTGGCCATCGCGTCGTAGGCATTTTGATCGTCGAGGAGGCGGCTCGCCTCCGCGAGGATCCGGTCCGCGTGTGGCCCGACCAGAAGTGCTGAGCCGGCATCGATGCCCTCGGGTCGTTCGGTCTCGTCACGCAGCACCAGAATGGGTTTGCCCAGAGTGGGAGCCTCTTCCTGGACACCACCTGAATCCGTGAGGATCAAGTGCGCTGCGCGCATGGCTGCGACGAACCTCGGGTAGTCGAGGGGGTCGACCAGGCGGATTCGCGGGTGATCCGAGAGAACCCGCTGAACGACGGACTGCACGTTGGGGTTTGGGTGGACCGGATAGA
>CAZIVO010000002.1:0-54732 GCA_964542765.1 uncultured candidatus Brocadiaceae bacterium
GGGATACGGGCGAAGTTCTGGGCGTGGCGTGTCGGGCGGATGTGACGGCGACCTTCGAGGCACCCAAGCTTGGCCTGGTGAGCGGTTCCGGGCCCGAATTTACCGGTCGTATCGAGGTTGTTTCTCTGGGCTTGCCATGACGATGGCAGGGACCGGGGGCATCGGTGCCACGGTCCTCCCTACCTCGGCGGCTCTTCGATATTGTCCCGGGAACCTGCTCGGATCGTGGGAGTATCCCATGCTCATTTGCGGCTTGCTGGCACAGCCCGCCCTCCCTCCGTTATATTTCCCATCTCCAATCGGCCCCTTTCTTGCAACCATCTATCGATCAGGACCATGAGCCTGCTGCCGTTGTGCTTTGCGGCGCTCCTTCTCCCGCAAGGTGAGGGGCGCCCCGGAAAGATCAAACTTCCTCCGCCGAAGGTCTCCGAAGTGTCCACGGAGGACGCGGCGCGGGAGGACCTCCAGTCGACGCAGAAGGAACTCTTTCATCGGGAAGCATCCAAGCTTCGCCGCTCCTTGCACCTGAGTTCTGCGAGCGAAGAGTTGCTCCTGCAGCATCTGTCGGGCGAGTTCGAGCATCCCGAGGAGTTCGCCCTGCAACTGGCGCGGAGTGCTGACGCGGATCTGGTGCATGGACTTCTCCGGATCTTGCGGCGTTTTGGTAGTCGCAAGCATGGTGAGAGTCTGCAGTTCTTGTTGCTGACACGACCGTTTGCTTCGGCAACGCGTGAGGCTGTTGCAGCGATGGTCGACCTGCTGGGTGATGGAGCCAAGGATGCGCTTCTCGTCAGCTTGACTTCGCGGTACTCGGGTGTCCGCAAGGCTTCGATGGATCTCTTGCTTGCACGTCTTGGCAAGGAGGACGTGCCGCGCCTGATCGAACTTTCCAGAGGGAAAAAGGAAGATATCAAGCGCAAGGCGTTGTTCCTGCTCGGCGCATTACCTTACCCCGAGGCGAGTGAGCGACTGGTCGAGACCCTCTCGACGCCGGCTCCTACGCTGGCGGCGGCGGCATGCCAGTCCTTGATAGCACACGGACCCGTGGCGGTTCCTGCTCTGCAAGCGATTGTTTCACGGCCACCTGAGAATCGTTCATTCGGGTATGCAGCTTTCGCGTTGAGTGTTCTGGAGGCCGAGACCGGGAAGGCTTTCCTGGACGAGAGCATGCTGCCCTACTTGCGCATGGAACTGACGGGGACCGATACCTTCATGCAGGTAGCGGTTGCCCTTGCCCTGGCGAATCTCGCGTTTCGTTCGGACGATGCCCGAGGAGTGAAATATAGCGATCGTGAGGTGGTGGACGCCTTGATGCATGTCGCTGCGCCAAGCAGTTACGTGACGAATACCAGCCTGGTCCATGAGCCCGTGACCAGGAAGCTTGTGGAATTCTCAGGTCAGGACTTCGGAGGCAGTGGACAGGCCTGGAAAAACTGGTGGAAGGCGGCTCGGGCGACGTTCGTCGGCATGCGCTTGACCATTCCCGTGACAGCTGAGAGTGGTAGGGGAGCGATCTTGACCTGGATTTCTCCAGGTGAAGAGGTGCGTATTGTCGGCGAAAAGCTGGTGCTTCCACCACCATCTGACGAGGTGCGTTGTTACAAGATCAGCGGCGCCGAAATGGCGGCCTTGGTCGAGAAGCTTACGCAACTAGGGTTCATGGGGCGGGGTGTCCTGGCGTCGGCTGCAGCGGTGCAGATGATGCCTGTTGCGCGTACGCTCGAATTACGCGTTGGCGACATGCGGGCAGCGGTCAAGGGTCCGGCGGCCGGAACCCGTTGGCTCGATGTGTTGCAGGCCGAGATCGCTGCCACGGAGTTGCGCGAACGATGGCAGCTGTATCCCTCTCCGGAGAAGGAAGCGGACTTCGGTGTCTTCTGGACAGCCGAGCGGAAGTGGATGGCCGCCAATACAGATCCCCGGTCGCGCGACAAGCGGCTCAAGGAGTGCATCTTGGTCGCCATCCCGGAGCTGTCACCTTCGCGACAGGCGAGTGCGTTGCGGCACCTCTTGAGTATTAACGATCTTCAGGGATTGCTGCTCGAAGAGGATGGACTGGCACTCGCACGGCTTGCATTGGGTGCCAAGCAACTCGACGAGCAAGCATTTGGATTCTTGGAGGCATCGTTGCTGGCGCCGGGTGACCGTGTCTGGCGGTATGCCCTGGATGTGATCGACGGGCAGTACGAAACCGGAGGCAAGGAGGTTCTGGCCCGAGTGTTCTCCTTGCTCGGGCCCGATAAGGTTCTTGCTGCTTTTCAGGATGGGCGGCGACGCATCCGAATGGCCGCGATTTTCGAGGTGGCAAACCTCAAAGATCTGCGCGCAGTGCCTGCGCTGACCAAGGCCATGGACGACGATGATAGCGGGGTGAGTGAGGCCGCTATCTATTGCTTGGGAGTGCTCAAGGCTTCCAGTGTCCGGGATTCACTCCTGGTGCGGGCGACTGACCCGCAGACGTCTGTGTCGATCCGACGAACCGTTTGGATGGCGCTGGGTCGTATTGGCGGCGAAGGCGTGTTACCGGTCCTGCAGGGCGCGGTGACTTTTCCCGACATGGAGGATCGGCTTGTGGCACTGAGGGCCATGGGCGAGATGATCGATCCGGCTGCCGCGTTCTATCTGGCCCAGACTCTGGCGACTCAGGGACTCAACCCCAAGGGAACGCAGGCGGTAGCTTCCTTGCGGCGGCAAGGTGCCTTGCTCGCGCGTCCGGCGTTGCGGCGATGGCTATCACTGCGCGATGCTCGTGTGCGGCGAGAGATCGTCATGTTGCTGGCGGAATTCCAGGATCCGATGGTGGTGCCAGACCTCATTGCACTGCTCGACGAAGAATCTCCGGGAACCCGCGCTGCTCTGTTGCTTTCGACCATCACCGGGCTCGATGTGACGGCGGTCAATGACCGCGCCGGGGCGATGCGCGAGTGGTGGCGCAGTAGCAAGGATTTGCCGCAAGCCGTGTGGTTTCTCCGGGCCATACAGCGCAAGGGGATTGAAACCACCTTGACTGCTGGCCAGCTTGCCCCCGGGGCAGGAGTTGCGCCGGTTGCAGAACTGACTCGTATCATGATCAAGAGCACCGAGCCGCACGTTCGAGTGCTGGCGGCGGCTCTTCTTCGCGAAGTCACGCAGGCCGAGTTCGGTCAGATTACAATGCTCAGCACGGTCGCGCAGATCCATGCCGCTGCAGATCGATATCGTTTCTTTGCTGCATCAGAGGATGAAGGGCGGAAGCGGTGAGACCATCGGTCTTGCTGGCTGTTCTGGCGGTGATCTTTCTGGGAGCGTTTGCGTTTCAACGAGAGCGTTCGGTGTTCTTGCGTGTCGAGCGAGGTTCCGAGCAAGCTCGTGAGGTCGCTGCTGCGACCGGCCTTCGACTGCCCGAAGTCATGGCCTTGCACGAACTGCGCGGGGGGCGTCTTGATCTCACCCAGCTCACGGCGTTCGCAAAAGACTTCTCGCGCGCTCGGCGTACGCTCGGTCACGATGCGCTTGCGATCCTCTCCGTCATGTGGGGAAGGGAACTCGCGAAGGGCTCCCTGGCGAAGGCCGGAGGCGATAGCGAGAGTGCGTGGACGAAATGGCGCGGCCGTCGTGAGGCGATCACGTCGGTGCGTTTCTTGGCGATGGTGAAACGATTCGAATCACGTGGCCACAGGTGACAGAGCGGTGCTCCCCGCACGGATAGCCAGGGCTCTCGCCTGATGGCCTCCCTGGAAGTGGTGGAATAGAGGAGCCTTACAAAGATGGCCGGGCTCAGGCTACATTACCCGGCATGGGATGGCGCGCGATCTTGATCACGCTGATGTTGGCCGGCTGTGCGGCTTCGGGTCCGTCCGGGCCTTCGCGTCCGGCAGCGCCGGGGCTGACCCCCGAGCAGAGGCAACGATTGGTCGATGCTGAGCGGCTTTATCGATCCCGGTCGGAAGAGTTTGTTTCCGTTCGCGACGAGCTGCTCGGTCACCCTGCAACGACCTACTGGTTGGCGATGTTTCTGATCCGAGATCTGGTGTGGGCGCGGGATCACCGCCCGGTGAACGACACCTCTTTTTTGGCGATGGCGTCGGGTCGGAATGACCCGGTCGAGGAGCGGGCGCTCGCGCAGATTGAGGCGATGGGGCTCAAAGCCGTGCCTTGCATCGTCGAGACGCTGTTGCGGCATCCACACGGTGATCGTTGTGCGCTGGGCGCTTCGACGATCGCCCGGATCGGGTTCGAGGCGATCCCCGCGCTCGCACCCTTGCTCGAGGATGGTGATCCGAAGATCCGTGCCCACTCGGTCGCCGCCTTGGCGGGGATGGTTTCCACGCCTGAGGTGCTGGCTTGTCTGGAGCCTTTCCTTGAGGATCCGGACTTCAGGGTTCGCGTGACGGCATGCCGTGGTTTCGCCAGGGGCGGTGTGCAGCATGCTCCCCGATTGTATCGGATGCTTCGCGAGGACGGCGACGACTATGTCTGCCGGCAGCTGGCCCCGCTCCTTGCGAAGTTCAAGGATCGTGGGGCAGCCGTTGTTCTGGTCGAGTATCTGGAGCGGTGCGTCGATGATGGTGACGTTCCGGGGGCGAAGGCTGCGGGTGATGCTCTGCGTGAAATTTCGGGCCGTGAACGTGTCGGCTCGGTTGAGGTGTGGAAGGCTTGGCTTTCCGGCTGGTCCGGCGGCAAGATCTGAGTTCGAACCATGGAACAGTGGAAGATCAAGAAGGATCGAGAAGGCTGCGCGAAGTCGGGCTGTCCTTTGCCGGAAGCTCAGGAATACTACGCGGTGTTGCAATGGCCCGATTGCTTGCGGCGCGATCTGTGTGCCCCCTGTTTCAGGGAACTCGAGACCGAAGAAGGCGAGCCTCCGTTCCACTGGAAGGTCCGCCGTAAGGCGGATGGCAAGACGGCGGCGGTTCTGGATCTCGTTTCCTTGCGGCGCCTGTTCGATACCCTCGGAGAGGTTGATGAAGATGGTGCCGATCCGGAGGATGTGGAGAAGCGTGAGCGGGCGAGTGGATTGCGATATCTGGTGGCTCTCCTGTTGCTGCGCAAGCGTGTGCTCAAGATGGTGGATGCGGTCACCGCCGAGCAGGAGGCTGCCGAGATAGTGGTCATCGACCCCAAGGTGGAGGGGATGGAGCCGGTCGCCCTGAGCGGTCCCGATCTCGATGGCGGCAAGCTCGAGGAGCTCAAGCAGGAATTGCTTGCGGCTGTTGAGGAGTAGGGCTGCTTTGTGCGGTGCTGGTCGGCAGGGTTATATCCCCTTCCATTCCCGGCATCCCTCGGCACGATGGCACCTGCAGCCATGACCCGCTTCCTGTTCGTCGTCCCTCCCTTTGCCGGACACACCAATCCGACCGTCTCCGTCGCGAGCGCCCTGAGCGATCGTGGGCATGAGGTCGCGTGGGTGGGTTACGGGGGAGCCATAGGCCATCTTCTGCCGGTCGACGCGAAGATCTTCGATCTCGGCGGAGAGATGCCCGAGGGGATGGCGGCGATGATCGGCGAGAAGGCAGCATCGCTGCGCGGTCTCGAGAATCTCAAGTTCTTTTGTGAGGACGTACTGCTTCCTCTGGCATCGAGCATGCGCGAAGGCGTTGACGATGCGATCGACCGTTACCTTCCCGATGTCCTGGTGGTCGATCAGCAGGCGCTCGCCGGCGCCGTTGCGGCACGTCGGCGAGACCTTCCCTGGGCGACCTTCTCGACCACCTCGGCTGACCTGCGCGAGAGTCTGGCGGGTTTGCCGAAGATCGTGCAGTGGTTCGAGGACAAGCAGGTGGAATTGCAGAGTGCTGCAGGACTCGATCCGGTGGCGGAATTCGAAAACTCACCGCATCTCGTTGTCATGTTCTCCACACGATTTCTGATCGGCGATCGTGAGATGCCACCGCAGTTCCAACTCGTCGGGCCGGCGGTCACGAACCGCCCGCAGACGGCCGGATTTCCGTGGGAAGAACTCGATGACAGGCGCAAGGTCCTGGTATCTCTGGGGACCTTGAATGCACAGCGCGGTGAGAGATTGTTCGGAGTCGTCAAGGAAGCACTGGGCGATCTGGACGTGCAGGTTTTGCTCGTCGCCCCCGATGAGTTCGGCCCCTTTCCGGACAACTTCATCGCACGGCCCTTCCTGCCGCAGATGGAATTGCTACCCCGGGTCGATGCGGTTGTTTGCCATGCCGGCCATAACACCGTGTGCGAGAGTCTCCTTCATGGAATTCCTCTGATCGTGACGCCCATCAAGGACGATCAGACGGTCGTTGCACAGCAGGTGGTCGAGGCGGGTGCCGGAGTCCGGCTGCGCTTCGCGCGGGTCCGGGCGGCCAGATTGCGCGGAGAGGTGGAGAGGGTTTTGAGTGATCCGAGTTTCCGCGAGGCTGCGGAGCGAGGACGAGTGTCCTTCAGGGAAGCCGGTGGTGCTCAGCGGGCTGCAGATCTTCTGGAGGGCCTGTCTTGATCTGGGTCGCAGGCATATTGACGGCCTTCTGGGTCCTCGCCGGCTTGCTGTCGCGGAGTCGCGCAGGGCGATTGGTGAAGCTGCCACGGGCCGATCGGCCGGCTTCGGGCCACCATAGATTTCTGGTGCGTGGCGGGGTCGAGCTCGACGAGGCGACACGCCGCACCGCCAGTGCATACGCGGATGCGGCAGGCCTTCAGGTTCTGGACCTGATTCCTGGCGATTTTTCCGCGACCGAACTGATCGAATTTCTCGATGGCTACAGCCCCTCTTCGTACCGCATGGATCGGCTGGCCATCGGGCGCACGGCTGCCCATGCGATGCTGGTCAGCGAGGAAGTTCTGGAGCGGGTGGGCGAGCCTGCGCGGCGCTTCGAGGGTGGCGGTCCTGATGACCCCGCAGCTTTCATCGCCATGGCGATCAAGTTGAAGTCCCATGCAACCGCCGAGACTTCCGTCGCCATCGCTCCGGATCTGGGGGCAGTTCCTCGGCGCTTGAGTCAACGCAAGGAGAGTCTCGCCGCCAGTCATGGCATGGGGAATCAGTCCTTGCTGATTGCGCGTGCAGTGGTGTATGCGCTGGTCATCTGGTGTCTGTGGGCTCGACCGATGTGGGGCATGATCGCTGTCGCGGCGATGCATCTTCAGCCTTTGCTGGCCTTCGCTGGCACGGACAGGGGGCAGAAGGGGTTGTTGCGGTTGGTTGTGTTCCGCTTCGCGATCGAACTCATCGATTGGTTCTGGGTGATCAGTCGGTCATCCATCACTCCGGCCAATCTCGAACTGGTGGAGGAATTGCGGCCGAAATATGTGGAACTGCTCGGCGACGGTCCCCACACGCTGCTCGAGCCGCGGCGTGAGACCTGCCCCATATGCGATGCGCCCGACCTCAAGAAGTGGTTGACCAGCAAGGATGTCTTCCAGAACAAACCTGGCCGATTCCGGCTGGATCGCTGCCTTTCGTGCGGGCACATCTTCCAGAATCCCCGCCTCACGATTAAGGGGCTCGATTACTACTACGGCGATTTTTATGAGGGCCTTGGCGAGACGATGATCGGCGTGATCTTCGCGTGCAGCAGTCGCGAATATCACAGACGCGCGGGCATGCTGGAGGGGATGGATGCTCGTCCGGATCGCTGGCTCGACGTGGGTGGTGGCCATGGCCATTTTTGTCTGGTGGCACGAGACATCTGGACGGAGACATCCTTCGAACTCCTCGACATGTCGGAATCGGTGGAAGAAGCCCTGGCGAAGGGCTGGTGCCACCGTGCCTGGCGAGGCTTGTTTCCCGAGCATGCCGAGGAACTGCAGGCCAGCTTTGATGTGGTCAGCATGAGCCACTATCTCGAGCACACCATCGATCCGGAACTCGAAATCGCCACGGCCGCTCGCGTCCTGAAGGATGGCGGGCTCTTGATGATTGAGGTTCCCAATCCTGATAGCCCGGTGGGGCGTCTTCTCGGCCGCGCCTGGCTGCCGTGGTTCCAACCACAACATCTACATTTTGTGGGGATGGCAGCCATGGCGAAGATGCTTGAACGGCATGGCCTCGAGCCGGTCCTGTGGCATCGATCAAAGGCGCATCAGGTCGCGGATTTCCTGGGTCTGGTCTTGATGTTCTTGCTTCGCCTGGCGCCGCAGATCGATTGCCCGTGGCGGCCGAAGCCATCCTGGTTCAGGCGATGCTTCAATGTCTTCGTCTGGATGATCGGTATCGTGATGTTCATCTTTGCATGGTTCCTGGACCGGCTCATGGTGCCATTCGTGAAGCCGCTGGGCATTTCGAATGCTTACCGGGTTCTGGCGCGGAGGGAGGCTCGCAGTGGCGCGTAGAGATCTTTCGACGACGGCGCTCTATACGGCTCATGCCCAGTTCTGGGGCGATTTGTCGTGCGCGGACCTGTTTTTCCAAGATGACGCCCGCTCGGCTTTTGGTGTGACGAACTTCGTACTCGGGCTGCGGCGCTTGTTCCGATGGCGGCAGCCTTCACTGGCGGCTGGGATCGTTCAGCGGCATGTGATGATCGACGAGTTATTGCGCAGGTCATCGGCGGATCAGGTGCTCGAACTGGCCTGTGGTTTCTCGCGACGGGGTGCTGCTTTCAGCGAGGACTCCGCCCTCGAATATGTCGAGGTCGATCTCCCCGCGGTGGTAGCACTCAAGCGCGAACTTCTGGCGCGCACGGAGCAGGGGCAAGAGGTTGCTTTCCGTGAGAATCTACGCTGGGTCAGCGCCGATGTGGAGAAGGCGCACCTTGCCAGGTTGGTCGATGCGAACCGATCGACCTTCGTGATCGCCGAAGGACTCTTCATGTATCTGGACTGCGAGCGCCAGCGGCGTTTGTGGCGGGAGATAGCTTCGGTCCTCGGCAGCGCTCGTGGCGGCACCTTTGTGTTCGATCTGGTGCCCGGGTGCGAGCAACCGCCAGGACTGATGGATAGGTTTTTCGGCGGTTTGATGGGCTTGTTCACCGGCGGTCGGGGTTTCGTTACCGATGACCGGACGCGTGAGGATATCACTTGTGAACTTCGAGAGGCCGGCTTCGATGGCGTCGAGTTGATGGAACCCGGTGATGTGGGCGAGGATTGGGCACTGCCCTTCAAGGGTGAGTCCACCAAGCAGCTCTTGTTCGTTTGCCGTTGTCATGGCACCGGCGAGAAGGAGAGCGATGACTCCTGACCCGGATCGATCACCGATCTTCGTCATCGGCACCGGGCGATCGGGCACGACCTTGCTGCGGGTCATGTTGAATGCGCATCCGAGAATCTACCTGACGCACGAGACGACCTTCTACGTCGTAGCGCAGAGGATGTCGAGGAGATTGACGGGGTCTCAATGGTTGGAGTCCTACTTCAAGACCTTTCCTTTCTTGTGGCTCGGTCTCGACCCCGAAGAGGTTCGATCGGAGTTGCCTGATCAACTGGATCGGAAGGATCTCGGCCTCGCATTCAGAGCGATCATGCGGTGCAAGGCCAAGCAGTTCGGCAAACATCGCTACGGTGACAAGACACCGTTCCACTCGAGCCATCTCAAGCAGATCTTTGCCGACTTTCCTGACGCGCGGGTCATTCATATCATCCGCGATCCTCGGTCGACGGTGGCTTCCCTCTCACGGATGCCGTGGGCTTCGGTCAGTTTCAGCCTGAACAATCTCTTTGTCATGATGCAGATGAGGCAGGTCAAGAAATGGCGAGATCAGATCTTCGAAGTTCGGATGGAGGACCTCCTCACCGAACCGCGCCAGGTGATGGGAAGCATCCTGGACTTCGTGGGGGAGGATTGGGACGAGCGTGTCCTCGACCATACCGAGCATGCGCCAGCGGATGATGTGTTGCCGTTTCCATGGCTTCAGTCGGCGATGAAGAAGCGCCATCCTGCCACCGAAGGTTGGCGCGAGCACCTGGGTCCGGAGTGGGTCCGGCTCATCGAATTCAATCACAGGAAATCGATGAAGAGATACGGCTATGAGCGCCTCGAACTCGAGCGCGAGCCGTCGTGGTTGCGCAAGTTCGCAGCAGTGGTGGCCGACCAGCCTGCGGTCATGTTCGGGCTGTTCCGGCTCATACGGCTGGGGTGGAACTTGCGAGGCGGTCGTGTGCCGAGCATAGAGAGACAGCAGGAGCTCTTGCTGGGTATGAACCCAAAGGCTTGGCGCCATTATCCGGGATTCGAAGTGCCCCTGCCGCCGTCTCTGGACGGTGACTGAAGAGCCTCATGCGGTAGCCGCGCCCCTTTCAGCGCACCATCGTCGTGCGGAGGGCGTTGGTCGTGGCATCGGTGGGCCAGGCGGTCAGGCCGGCGAAGTCGAATTTCAGCCCGATGGCCCCGGCGCCGAGCGGTGGGAGGGTCATGGTCGCAGTCGCGGTTCCACTCGCATCGAGGGAGCCGGCGAAGTTCGCGAAGGGGGGTGAGTTGATGACCCCCGCCAGCGCCAGGGTCAGGTTGTCGGGATTGAGCGGCAGTCGCACACCACCGGCGAGAACGCCCGGTTCAGTGCCCGAGGCGCCGCCGAGGATCGCGTAGGAGAGTCCGGCCCGAGGAATACCGCCGTGCAGGGTGAAGGTGACCTTGCCGCCGCTGACCTTGATGGTGTTCGCGGTCGCCGTCAGCCGCATCGGCCGATGGCCGGTGGCGAGCATCTTGGCGCGATAGACAGATGTGCGTGCCGTGACCCACAGGGTTTTCATGTCGGCACCGCCGAAGGTGACATTCGCCGGGTTCTCCGGAAAGGTGATCGTGCCGAGCGACTGACCGACAGGAGAGAGGACCTCGATCGCCGAAGATTGTGGCCGCGTCACGTAGACATTGCCGGCGGTATCCACGGTCATGCCATCGCAATTGCCGGTGTTCCATTGATAGAAGACCTTGCCACGGCCGAGTTTTCCGGGGGAGGTCACGGGGTATGAGTGGACCGCCGTCGGTGTGTTGGCGACGACGTAGAGCGTGCGCTCATCGGGGGAGAGGATGATGCCGTTCGGTCGCACGAGAGGGTCGATCACCAGGGTCGTCTTGCCGTTAGGGGCGTGGTAATAGACTCCCATCTTCGGTTGCGATGGCACGGTATTTCCGAACACCGGGTCGGTGAAGTAGATGCCGCCGTGAACGTCGATGGTCAGGTCGTTGGGCTTGTTGAATCGCTTGCCGTTGTAGAAGGAGGCCAGAGGGGTGACGCTGTTTCTGAAGATGTCGATCGAGATGAGTCTGCCGGCACCTCCTTCACAGGCGATCAGGCGTCCGCGCCGATCGAACATCAAGCCGTTGGTGTTTTGTGTGTTGACGACGAATGTTCGGAGCCGGCCCTTGGAGTCCACCTTGTGGATCTTGTTTGCGCGGACATCGGAGAAGTAGAGCTCGGTCCCAGCCGGGCTCGCTGCCGGTCCTTCGGTGAACTGGAACCCCGTGTGGGCACGGGTGATGGCGCCGACCGGGCCGATCCCCTTGATCTGCGCCGACAGGTCAACAGATGACAGGGGGGCGAGCAGCAGGGCTGCGAGGATCAGGCAGTGTTTCATGGGTTCTTGTCCGGCAGGCCGATGTTGCGAGCCAGTTCCAGGACCTTGTTCACGACGACCGTTTCGATATCGGTAGCCCAGCGTGACGGAAGACCGTAGTAGACCATGGATCCACCGCCTTCGTAACCGCCCTCCTCCCAGACGCGTTGTGATGGGATGTAGCCCATGACATCGTTGCAGTAGGCGGCGACCCAGGTCTTGCCCGGTATGAGTTCTTTCTTGAGCCTCAGCGCATAGTCGACGACGACCTCTCCGCCCAGCGCGATCCAGAGCAGTGGATGTTTTGCATTCCCCAGCCGCCAAGCCTGCACGGGGTAAGGATAGGACGGCGTCAGTGAACCCTGTTCTCGTCTGATGGCTTGCAACCAGCGTGCGCGCTGGCGGACGTAGGCATTCTTGTCTTTGCTCTGCGATTCGAGATCTTGCGGGGTGGGGATCTTCTCGAAGGGGAGATCGACGATGCCGTGAATGGTTTTGATCCGACCTTGCACGGGGTGGAGGGGCGTTTCGAGCATCGTCGAGACGGCGTCGGCGAGCTGTTCGCCATACCTGGAGGCGAGGTGGAGCTGTCGCCGCGGCAGGGGGTTCTGGTCGCCGCCACAACCGGCAAAGAACATGGCGACAGTGCCAGGGTGACGCTTCTCCAGCGCAGCTTGCGCAAAGCCTGCGTAGTCGCCGCTCACCTTGTAGGAGTCGAGAACGGTGCAATGACAGGCGTAACCGAACACGATTGCGCGCAAGGTATCTTCGGACCCCGAGACTCGTAGCACCGGAACGTCGTGGTCCACCGGACCCTTGAGCGCTCCTCTTTCACGGAGTTCCAGAACCTGAGCTTCGGAGTTGTTGCGGCGATTGACCGCGAAGGTGCAGCGGCCGATCCCCCAGGAAAAAGTCGCCGGGCCCAGCTTTTCGAAGGCTTGCGATGCGACCTTCACCATTTGATCTTCGACAAACCCGGTGTAGGCGGAGATGCGCTCCCTTTCTGCCTTGCGCAGCACGTACATCGGTTGCAGATGTCCCTCCAAGACGGGCGCTGTATGCGTGTGAGATGTGGCGATCATGATGGCATGCCGTGGCAGGCCGAGCTTTGCCCGCAGGCGTTCGCAGATTCTGGCGGTGAGTTCTCGGGTGACACCGAGAAGGTCGGCGGTGATCACCAGGGCTCGGTTGCCAGCTGGATCTTCGATGGCCAGAGCTTTCGCTTTCAGATCATGGATCTTGCCCTCGGATGCGTGCTTGCGCGATGCATAGCCGGCGAGCCAGATGGGCCCCGATGGCGTGATGACGGTGCTGGCCGCGCCTGCTTTCCACGAAGGGTTTCCGCGGTCCGTAGTCGAGCAGGACAGGGCAGCAGTGGCGGTCAGAACCCAGACGAGGGACGTTCGAGTCATGGGCGTTCCACATCCAGAAGATCATGCAAGGCCGACATCAGGACGTCTTCGACCTCGGGCGCGGTGCGCGAGGGGGCCCCGGTTTCGTAGCCGCCTTGCCCGTAGGAGATCTTCGTGCCGATGTAGCCAGGACCGTAGTCTCCGTAGGCAGCCATGGCGACGAACGCATCGGGTTTCATCTGCTGGGCCGCGAGCTGGTATTCGACGAAGAGCTCTCCCGGCATGTGAAGGATCCATGCAGGTCCGACCCGCAGGCAGGTCAGGTCGATCGGACGCGATGCGTGGCGAAGCCAGGTGAGATCGCGGGCGGCCCGGATCCGGTCGCGCATTGTCAGCTTGGTGTTGCCGAGAGCGGGCAAGAGGGTTGATTCCTTCAGATGCGCGCGGGGTGGTAGCTTGCACGGCACGGCGCGCCAGGAGATATCCCCGACTCCGATGCTCGTTTTCAGGGTGGTATTCCAGGCCTTGCGCATTCCCTTGGCGAGGCGATTGGCGAGGATTGGCCGGCGCGCTGGTGAGCCATCGTTGTACTTTCCGGCGGCGACGTTTCCGCCAGCCCCGTTGAAGTGGACCCAGGCGAGGCCGGGGTGTTGTTTTTCAGCGATACTGCGGGCCATGCCGACGAAGTCTGCGCTGACGCCGCCCTTGCCGTAGTGACTCTGCGGATGGGTTGCGTAGTAGCTCAGCGCAGCGACCGCATCATCGCCATTCCAGAAGCTGAGGACTTGCACCCAGGGATCGATGAGCCCTTCGGGCGCGGCGATGGCCTCGGGTATGCGGCATTTGCTGTAGCGAACGTACTGGACCTTGCCGTTGGCCCCGAGGACACGGCGATTGGAAGCGACCTCATGGACCCGCGCGCGACCGATGCCGAGGTGGGTGATCTTCCTGCGGTTGTGAGTGGCGTGGGCGACGGCCTTCGCGACTCGCTCGATCGCATCGCGGCAGAAGTCGGCGGGGATCATCTTTCCGCCAAGTCCGTGCGCGGCGAGCAGTTCTTCGGCGGCAAAGTCACAGCCGGGTGCATCGTGCTGATGCACCGTGTGGACGGCGACTCGCTCGGGATGGGTGTTGGCAGCCCTGGCCAGAGCCTCTTTCCAGGCGTGGTTTCCGGCATTGCCGATCCCGACCCAGTCGACCGAGCAAAGGACGATCGGGGCACCTTGACCGGTCAGGATGACTCCGCGTGCGCTCAGGGGGTCGACGATCTCCTTGGCGGGTTCGATCGCACCATGGCACAGGGGGCTGCCCAGCGGCGGCGTGACATCTACATGGAAAGTTGCCAGTTCGAGAGGTCGGACATCGGCACCCGACCCGAGTGGCTCAACGGCGACGCAGGCTGATAGCAGGAGGAAGAGAGATGAGACGAGGGGATGGCGCATGGCGGTGCTCGGTTACGATACGCGCAGGAGGTCAGAAAGTGATCAAGATCATGCCATCAGTCATTCTGGTAGCCGTCTTCGCCGCCACGGGAACGATGGTTTCTCAGGAGTCCGGCCAGTCAGCATCGCGGCCCAACATCGTCTTGATCATGTGCGATGACATGGGTTGGTCGGATATCGGTTGTTATGGCGGTGAGATCCCCACGCCGAATATCGATCGATTGGCTGCCGAGGGTCTGCGCTTCAGTCAGTTCTACAACAACGCCAAGTGCACCACCACGCGCGCTTCCTTGATCACCGGTCTGTATCCACGGCGCCGGGGTCAGTTGCTGAAGGAGAACATGGTGACGATCGCCGAGGTTCTTCGCCCGGCAGGTTATCGAACCGGCATGAGCGGTAAGTGGCATCTCGGTTCGAAGTCTCCGCAGCGGCCGATCGATCGCGGCTTCGAGGAGTATTACGGGCTCATGGATGGCTGTTGCAACTTCTTCGATCCGGCGCAACCCGATCCTGCCTTCAAGGGTGGTCGCGTTCGCTTCTTCGGTCACAACGACGAACGCATCACGGAGTTTCCGGAAAGCTTCTACACCACCGATGCCTTCAGCGATCATGCGGTCGAGACCATCGAGAGCTTTGCCGCGACCGGTGACCCGTTCTTCCTGCACGTTTGCTATACGGCACCGCATTATCCTCTCCACGCCAAGCCCGAAGATATCGAGCGTCATCTCGGGAAGTATCGGCTCGGCTGGGATGAACTTCGCCGCCGTCGCCACGCGCGGCAGGTCGAGTCCGGCCTCATCGATGCGCGCTGGCAACTTCCGGCGCGTGATCTCGAGGCGCCGGCCTGGGAAGATGCCGAGCACAAGGAGTGGCAGGATCGGCGCATGGCTGTGTATGCGGCGATGATCGACAGTATGGACCAGGGCATCGGCCGCATCCTGGCGTCGCTGAAGAAAGCGGGAATCGAGCGGGAAACCCTGGTGATGTTCCTGTCCGACAATGGCGGTTGCGCCGAGAAGCCAGGTGGCGAGGACCCAAAACGTATTCCAGGCCCCAAGGAGTACTACACCACTTGTGGCCCGGGCTGGGCCTTCGCGCAAAACACGCCGTTTCGCCGCTACAAGACCTGGATGCACGAAGGTGGCATCGCCACCCCGATGATCGCGCGCTGGCCGGCTGTCATCGAGGCTGGCTCCATCACCCGGCAGGTTGGCCACATCATCGACTTCTTGCCGACATTTTCCGAACTCGCCGGCGCTGGCTATCCGCGTGAGCGTGATGGGGTAGCCGTGCTGGAGGTCGAGGGAAAGAGTTTGACGCCGATTTTCGAAGGCCGACAGAGGGCTTCGCACGAAGAGCTCTGCTGGGAGTTCAGCGGCAACCGAGCGATCCGTCAGGGCGACTGGAAACTGTGCTGGGATCGCAAGGTCAAGCGCTGGGAACTCTATGACCTCGAGGCTGACCGGACCGAGACCGTTGATCTTGCGGCGAAGAACCTCGAACGCGTCGCCAGGATGAGTGAAGCCTGGTTTGCCTGGGCGGCGCGGACCGAACTCAAGGTCAGGAAGTGAGCCTCGCGCCGGTCATATGACGCCGAGCGGTTGGCGATCGACATTGGTCTGGCGTCCTGCCTGGATCTCCTCGATCCGCGCCGCTGCTCGGGTGACGGCATCGACACCTTCCTCGATCGCGATGTCCATGCACACGCGATGGCTCGCACCCGGCGTGAGCACGGGCAGCCGACCGTCGGCTCGCTCCCTGCTGCGGTGACGGGGGAAGGTGACGCCCGGCTCAAGTCCGGTCGCGTAGCCCGTCTCGACAGCGGCCGTATTCTTCCAGACGGTCAAGTAGGGGAGGTGCTCGATCGGGTAGGTCATGGTGACCGCGCGATCCTCTGCGGCATTGCGCAGCATGATCGAGGTCACGCCTTCATCATCTGCGTAGGGCCATATGCAATAAACCTGCTCGATGAACCCCGGCGTCGGTTCGAGGTAATCGGGATAGGTGTCGATGGCAGCCAGCGCCGTTTCGTTGATCGGATGTACACGCTCTGTCGGCGCTACCAGTCGCGCGCCTCCTTCGAGAAGAGGACGGCCAAAGTTCGTGTGGTAGATGAGTTGAAACTCCTGATCCGAGCCCCCTCGGTTGGTGACCTGGTCGTTGATGCGAACGGCACTCGAGCCCGGCTCGGTCGAGATCTCCGCCCATAGTTCCAGGGAGGGGCCAAAGAAGCAGCGTTCATCGACGCGGCCGCGAATGCGGATCCTCCAGGGCGCTGCGCGTTCGATGAGGACTTCCACCTCGCTGGCCGGAATGTTGGCGATCTTGCCGTGCAGAGTTAGCTGCATGGTCGCCTCGTCGCCATTGTTGTTGATGAAGACATCATCACCCGGCGCGCCGGCACTCTCCAGACCGCAGCGGCAGATCCATTCGTTGAAGCCTTCCAGCCAGCCGATACCTCCGCGGGTGTGCAGGTTGATGAAGCGTGGGTGGACGACCTCCTTGATCGGTGATTCCCAACCCAGTCGCAGGTCACCCTTGACGACCTCGAGGATGCCCATGCCGCGCGTTGGCACGACGGTGAAGGAAAGGGTGCCATTGTCGACGACAATCACGTCCACACCCTCTTGCTTGCCGCCATGAAGGGTTTGCTTGGTGATCGACCAAGCATGGGGGCAGTCGGGTGTGACCTCCTCGGAAGATATGGTCCGGGATTCAACGCGCAGATTGCGCTGTGCGCTGATCAGGACTTCTTGGTGGATCTGGGACATGGGGAACAGGTTATCGTGAAGGCCATGCCGTCGCGCCAGAATGACCGCGAGAAACCTCGTCGATCGCCAGGGCCCAAGGGCCTGGTGTCATCTTCACGCTCGAAGGATTTCGAGGTGATCCCTGGCATCGGGCCCAGCATGGCTGCGGACCTCGAAGATCTTGGATTCAAGAGAGTGGCAGATCTTCGAGGTGCGGACCCCGAGATGATGTTCGACAAATTGTGTGCATTGCGCGGCGCGAAGATAGATCGATGTGTTCTCTATGTGTTTCGGTGTTCGGTCTACTACGCTGAGGATGATCAGCATGATTTGGAATTGTTGAAATGGTGGAACTGGAAAGATGACTGACAAGCAGTCGCCCGCATGGCGAAGAGATTTCCAATCGATCCCTGCCGCCCAGCGCTGGGGGAAGTACCTCCTGCTCCTGGGTGTCGCCATGGGCATCGTCATCTCGATCGGGGGCTTTAACTCCAGCGACGAGGACATGGTTTTTTCTGTGGGCTTGAGCGGACTGCTTTTGGCGGTGGTCTGTGCGACGATTTTCTTCGAGTGTCTCTCCCGACATATTTCTCAAGACGTCTGCTCGCGGATGAGCCAGATGTTCGATGATCGCATCGAGCAGTAGGATGAAGTCCTTGGACCGTGGTGAAAGGGGAGGCTCAGCATTAATCCCGTCTTCGTAGGCATCTCGTTAGGACTGCTGGCCCTGTTTGTCTTCGTGGGCATTTTCATGCCCGGGCCGGTCAGGACCGGTACCGTCGTCGTTGTTCTGTTCGGACTCATGTGTTTTTGTACGTTCGGGTTCTTTGCGACCTATGAGCCGGTCGAGGAGACCGCGAGCATTTTTTGGAGTCCAATCGTCTGGCGCATCATCTACGCCGTCGTCGGAATCCAGAGTCTGGCCGCGCTGCTGTGGCTGTGGTGGCGAAAAAAGTCGGCTGGAGCAGCGGCACCACCCGCAGATCGCTGACTTCTTTCTCCCGGTAGCCCGGGGAGATCTCTCCCGGGTCCAGTTTCTGGCAAAGCGTCCCACTTCAGCGTTTGCCACATGAGGTGTTCCTTCCCTACAATCCCGACTTCTTTCGAGTCCCCTCCCCCCATGCCAAGGAACTGAACGTGGCCGATGTTCGCTCACTGGAGGCCCTCTCCAGCAATTTGCGTCCCCATATAGAGCGTGCCCTGGAGCAGTCCGGCGGTTTGCTACGGCTGGCCCCATGCTGGGTCCCGCGATCCTTCCTGCAGCCGGGTCAGCGACTGAAACTCGACCCCAGAGATCTTTACGCTTACGGCCTCGACCGTGGCGGTATCGATGAGCGGTGGTTCGCATCGACGACCGAGGCGGACAATGCCGGGCGTGAAGATGACGAGGGTCTGAGCTATTGCGTCGCTGATGGCCAGAGGTTCTTGCTGCGCGACGCTGTCGCCGAATGTGGAGCCGACCTGATCGGCGAGACCATCTGGTCGGAATATGGACGTTGGCCGGTCTTTTCGAAGTTCTTCGACAATATGGGGCCGATCCCGCACCACATGCACCAGGGATGGGAGGATGCGAAGTTGGTGGGGCAAGAAGGAAAGCCCGAGGGCTACTACTTTCCGCCGCAGCACAACAACGTCGGCAATAACTTTCCTTACACCTTCTTCGGTCTCAACCCGGGCGTGACCAAGGCTCAGGTTCGCGATTGTCTGGCAAAATGGAACGAGGGTGATAATGGCATCCTCGATTTGAGCCAGGCTTATCGCTTGAAGGCTGGAACGGGTTGGCTCGTTCCTCCGGGTATTCTGCATGCGCCAGGCTCCCTGTGTACCTATGAGCCGCAGTGGGGGAGCGATGTGTTCGGGATGTACCAGAATATCGTCGAGGGCCGTGAGGTACCATGGTCCTTGCTGGTCAAGGATGTTCCGGATGCCCACAAGCAGGATATCGATTTCATCATCGATCAACTCGACTGGGAGGCGAACGTCGATCCCAATTTCAAGAGCAACCACTACCTCGAACCGGTGCCGGTGAATGGCAGCGTCGATGGCTGGGTCGACAACTGGATCGTCTACGGGAGGATCGGCGGCAAGCAGTATGTCAGTGCAAAGGAACTGACGATTGCTCCTGGCATGTCTTGCACGGTCCACGACAAGGGGGCCTATGGCCTGGTCGTGGTGCAGGGCGAGGGTCGCATGAATGGTTTGCGCCTCGATTGTCCGAAGATGATTGGTTTCCACGACCTGACCGAGGACGAGGTCTTCTGCACGGAGGCGGCTGCTATGGCGGGCGTCCAGTTCGAAAACACAGGATCGAGTGAGCCGCTGGTTTGCCTGCGCTACTTCGGTCCAGAAGTAAACCCTGATGCGCCCGAGATCGGTTCATGAGAACAGCCATGAGCCAGACTGTGTGCACCCTGAAAAATCCAGGAACCTGATATGACTGAACAAAGCAATCTCTTCCCCAAACTTCACAACGCCATGTGGCCAGGTCTCGTCGGCAAGGGCGATGAGGAAGGCCAGGAGCCTCCGATCAGCCTGGACAAGATGCTCGACATGACTGCCAAGGCGGAGGTCAATGGCGTCAAGTTCGATGGCGTTGATCTGTTCCTCTTCGATCCTCACACGAGCATCGATATTTCCGATGATGATCTCAAAGCCCTTGCCGACAAGGTCGGCGCGATGGGTTTCGTGATCGGTTCCGTTGTTGCTCCGGTGTGGGGTCCCACCGGTGGTGGAGCGGCCATGGGTAGCGAGAGCGACCGCGAAAACTTTCTGGGTCAGGTGCGCAAGGCTTGCGGTATCGCTCAGAAACTGCGGGAAATGGGTGCTCGCCCGTACGGCATCGTGCGGATCGATTCTGCTTCCGGGGTTGAGGATTGGGCAGAGGATCCCGATGGAAATACCGCGAAGATCGTCGAGACCTTCGGGCAGGCTTGCGACATTGCTGCCGACCACGGTGAGCGTCTCGCTGCCGAAGGCGAGGTCTGCTGGGGTGGTATGCACAGCTGGCGCAAGATGGTGGATGTCTTCGAACGTGTGGATCGCAAGGAAACGCTCGGATTCCAGGCGGACATGTCACATGTCTTGACCTTCTTGCTCGGTCACAATGCGGCTGGCGAGGATCGTCTTCTGGAAGGCGAGTTCAGTGGCGATCAACTCGATCAAGCTTGGCAGACGGTCAGCGATGCTTTGCGACCATGGACCATGGATGTTCATATCAGCCAGAGCGACGGCACCGTCCACGGCAGTGGGTCGCATGACGCAACCGGTAAGCATTGCTGTATCGATGATTCCAACGGGAAGCTCGATGTTGTCAAGCACGCGGGCCCGTGGCTCCAGGATGCTCCCTCGCGCGGAATCCAGCATATCTGCTGGGATGGTTGCATGTTCCCCAATGCGGTCATGACCGAACAGGACACGTGGAACAAGATTCTTGGCGGGATGATCGGTGTGCGTGACGCGTACGGTTGGTCGTGAAGTCGCGGCGATTTCGGACGAATGTTGACTCGCTTCAGTGAGGAATGAATCGATGGCAAAGCCACTGAATATAGGAATGATCGGGTACGGTTTCATGGGCCGCGCTCACTCCAACGCCTACTGCAAGGTTGGCAACTTCTTTGATCTCGAATACCAACCGGTCTTGAAGGCTGCTTGCGCTCGTGACGAGGAGCGGGCGAAAGCCTTTGCTTCCAACTGGGGTTACGAGTCGGTCGAGACGGACTGGCGCAAGTTGATCGAGCGCGACGATATTGATGCGATCGATATCTGCACGCCGAACAACTTGCACAAGGAGATCTCTCTCGCTGCGGCGGCCGCCGGAAAGATGATCCTTTGCGAGAAACCGCTGTCGATGAACACGGATGAGGGCGAGGAGATGTGTCAGGCTGTGGAGTCGGCCGGGGTCGCCAACATGGTCTGGTACAACTACCGCCGCGTCCCGGCCGTGACCCTCGCCAAGAACCTCATCGATGAGGGGCGCCTGGGCAAGATCTTCCATTACAGGGCCGTTTTCCTGCAGGACTGGACGATCTCTTCCGAACTCCCGCAGGGTGGCGAGGGACTCTGGCGGCTCGATGCTGCTGCTGCCGGAAGTGGTGTGACGGGCGATCTTCTGGCGCATTGCATCGATACGGCGCTCTGGCTGAACGGGGGTATCTCCAAGGTCAGCGCCATGACCGAGACCTTCATCACCGAACGCATGCACAACCTCACGGGCGAGGTCCAGAAGGTTGATATCGATGATGCCTGCGCCTTCCTGGCTCGCTTCGGCAATGGTTCGCTGGCGACCTTTGAATCGACGCGCTACGCCCGCGGCCACAAGGCCCTCTACACCTTCGAGATCAATGGCGAGAATGCCTCGATTGCCTGGGATCTGCACGACCTTCATCGTCTGCAGTATTTCGACCATGGCGATGATTCGATCGTGCGTGGTTGGCGGTCAGTTCATGTCACCGATGGTGACATGCCCTACATGGACAAGTGGTGGGTGCCGGGTCTGCAGATCGGTTACGAACATAGTTTTGTGCATCAGGTCGCGGACTTCATCGAAGGCATCACCAAGGGTGAGCCTGCAGGACCTACCTTCCGCGATGCACTGGAAACTCAGAAGGTTTGCGATGCGGTGTTGAAGTCGGCCACCAATGGCCAGTGGGAAGAGATCAGCTGAATCGAGGTAACTGAAATGAAGGTTGGAATGAACATGCTCCTGTGGACGACTTCGGTCGGCGAGGAGCACCATGGGATCTTTGCTGATCTCAAGGCCACCGGTTTCGATGGTGCCGAGATCCCGATCGGTGAAGAGAATCCGGACTACTATCCGGCTCTGGGCAAGATCCTCGATGACAACGGGCTTGATCGTACCGCGGTGATGGCGCTCGACGAGGCTCACAACCCGGTCAGTCCCGATCCGGAGATTCGCCAAGCAGCGGTCGAACGCCTGGCGTGGGGCGCTGAAATGTGCGCGGCTTTGGGGGCGGATCGGATCGTTGGTCCGATCCACTCGGCCTATCCCGTGTTCACCGGCAAGGGTCCGACCGAGGATGAGAAGTCCTGGTGTGTCGATGTCTTGCGCGAGGCTTCCGAGAGATCTGCGGCGCACGGGGTGACCCTGGCGGTCGAGCCTTTGAACCGGTTCGAGTGTTACATGATGAACACTGCCGAGCAGGCAGCCGAGATCATTCGCCGCATCGATCACCCGAACTGCGTGATGCTCTACGACACCCATCACATGCACATCGAGGAGAAGGACATCGTCACCGCCATCTCGGAGACTGCTGACACGATCGGTCACATCCATATCAGCGAGAATGATCGCGGGACTCCTGGCAAGGGTCAGGTGAACTGGGTTGATAGCTTCTCTTCCCTGAAGAAGTCGGGTTATGACGGCTGGCTGGTGATCGAAGCCTTCTCGCGTCTCGATCCGGAGTTCGCTGCAATGATCCACATCTGGCGCGATTTCTTCGTCGATCCTGCCGAGGTCTACACGGAGGGTTACGCCTTCATCCAGAGGATGTGGGCCGAGGCCTGACCGGTCAGGATTGTCGATCACTCATGCATCGATCCATTCCGTTCTGGTTCGCAGCAGTTCTGACGATGGCCTTGCCCGCCCAGGGCGAGAAGCGTCCCAACGTGATCCTTTGCATGTCCGACGATCAGGGCTGGGGCGATGTCGGTTACAACGGGCATCCGGTCTTGAAAACGCCGTGTCTGGATGCCATGGCTGCTTCGGGTTTGCGGTTTGACCGGTTTTATGCTGCAGCACCGGTATGTTCGCCAACACGTGGGAGTGTGCTCACCGGCCGTCACCCCAATCGATTCGGATGCTTTGCCTGGGGCCACACGCTGCGACCGCAAGAGCGGACGCTGGCCGAGGAGTTGCGGGATGCTGGCTATACGACCGGTCACTTCGGCAAGTGGCATCTCGGTTCCGTGCGTGCAGGCGGCCTCAATTCTCCCGGCGAGAGCGGTTTCGATGAATGGGTGTCGAGCCCTAATTTTTATGAAAACAGTCCGCAGTTCAGTCGTAACGGTGAGGCGATCTCGACCGATGGTGAGAGTTCACGAGTCACCGTTGATGTGGCACTGGATTTCATCAACAGGGCCGCTGCGAAGGACAAGCCTTTCCTGGCGGTGATCTGGTTCGGCAATCCCCACACGCCGCACCAGGCCCTGCCCGAGGTGAGGGAACCCTACGCTGACCAGCCGGCGAAGGCCGCTCACTATTATGGCGAGATCACGGGGATCGACCGGGCCATGGCTCACCTGCGTACTCAGCTTCGAGAGCTGGACATCGCTGAGCACACTCTCGTGTGGTACACGAGCGATAATGGTTCGCGCAAGCCGGGATCGACAGGGGGTTTGCGTGGCAGCAAAGGCACCCTGTGGGAGGGTGGTATCCGTGTGCCTGCGATCATCGAGTGGCCCTCGCGCGTGTCTTCACCGCGCGTTACCACGATCCCATGTGGCACCGTCGATATCTATCCGACGGTGCTGAGAGCTTGTGGCGTGACGGCGCAGGGTCCGGAGATGCCGATGGATGGGATCGACCTGATGGGCTTGATCGACGGAGAGATGACCGAGCGCGACAAGCCGATGGGTTTCTGGGTGTATCCGGCCCGAGGCCGTCGGATGCGCAGCGCCGAGATCATCACGGCCCTCGCTGCCGGGCAAGCCAGTGGCGAGGCATCTGCAACGGCTGAGCCCGAAGTTCCCGAGAAGCCCCGCGCTTCTGGTTTTCCCGGGCATGCGGCCTGGACCGAAGGCAGCTACAAACTGCACAGGATTCCGGCCAAGAAAGGCGATCACAGCTACGCACTTTTCGATCTGGAGAACGACCCCAAGGAGAGTCGTGATCTGGCGTTGGAGCAGCCACAGAGGGTCAAAAAGATGAGGGCGGCCCTCGCTCGCTGGCAGAAATCGGTGACTCGCAGTCTCGAAGGCGCGGACTACCGGAGGTAGCTCCGTCTGCGGCCTGCTACATTGGTTCGAAATGAGAGCGTACGCATATCTCTTCATCCTCTCGGTATTTCTTCTGCACGCCTCGCCGGTGGCGCAGGACACAGAGAAGATCCTTCGGGTAGGCATCATCGGTCTGGACACATCGCACGTTGTCGCTTTCACGCGGGTCATGAACGATCCTGCGGCCGAAGGTTCATTGGCACGCGTTCAGGTCACCCATGCCTTCCCTGGTGGTAGCCCGGACATCGCCGCGAGCCGTGACCGTATCGAAGGTTTCACCGCACGCTTGGCCGAGATGGGAGTCGAGATCGTCGAGTCGATTCCTTCCCTTCTGGAGAAGGTCGATGCGGTGATGCTCGAGAGCGTCGATGGCCGCCCTCATCTCCGTCAGTTGCGGCCGGTGTTGGCAGCCAGAAAACCGGTCTTCATCGACAAGCCCATGGCCGGATCGCTTCAGGATTGCCTCGAGATCCATCGATTGGCGAAGGAGCAAGGCGTCCCATGTTTCACGAGTTCGTCGCTACGCTTTGGCCCTGGCATCCTGGCGATGCGAGAAAAAGTCGGCAAGGTTCTCGGTTGCGATGCCTTCGGACCATGCACGATCGAAGAACACCACCCTGACCTTTACTGGTACGGAATCCATGGCGTCGAGATCCTCTTCACGATCATGGGGTCAGGTTGCGTTTCGGTTCGTCGCACCCAGACGGCCGGTCACGAGCAGGTCACGGGAGCCTGGGAAGATGGCCGGATCGGGACCTTTCGGGGGTTGCGTGAGGGCAAGAAGGGTTACGGGGCGATGGTGTTCGGAACCAAGGGGATCGAGAGGAGTGGACCGCATACGGGCTACCAGCCTCTGGTTACTGAGATCGCGAAGTTCTTCGTGACTGGCCGCGCCCCGGTCCCGCTGGAGGAGTCCCTCGAAATCTATGCCTTCATGGAAGCGGCCGATGAGAGCAAGCGTCAAGGAGGTCGGCCCGTCACCATCGCCAGTGTGATCGAGAAGGCGCGCATCGCTCCGGCCAAACGAGCGCTCGCTGCCTACCGCGCGAACTGGCAAGGCATCGAGACGGCGACGCTTCGGATCGAGGACAAGTGGTTTACCGATGTGATCCCTCCAGGTGGCGGGCTTTACACTTTCGAATCTCGCTTACGAGGCGATGGGGTCAGCTGGAAACTCGACAAGAAGCATGATCATGGTCCCAAGCCGAAGGGTGGTGAGGGAAGCAAAGGCTTGGACGAAGGGCGCGGACTCTTCGTCGATAGTCTCAAGCAGCTGGATGCTGCTGGTTTATTCGACTTGCCGGCGAAGCCGGGAAAGATCGATCCCTCCGGCACGATCTATTTTGCGGGTCATACCTATACCCTCAGCTTGCGATTGGAGGGGGCACCCGGGCTTTTTGAATCTCAGTGGAAGCTCGTGCCGGGTGCCGGCAGCAAGCAACTCAACACGTTGCTCCGGCGATTCTTCGATCGCGAGCGGTGGCGATGAGTCTCGGCTGACTCGCGCAGAGCTGTGACCATCTTGCGGTCGCTGTCACTGCTCTTCGGCGACTTCCTTCGAAGGGTCGGGGATCAGGCCGGCGGCTTCCAGGCCTCGCAGGATTCGCTGTAGAGAGCCCGATTCGGTCTCGGTGTCCGTTTGAACCACGACATCGGCTTGTTCGGGGATCTCGTACGGATCCGAGACGCCGGTGAAATTCTCGATTTCGCCGGCCAGGGCCTGCTTGTAGAGGCCTTTGACATCGCGTTCTACCAGGGATTCCAGCGAGGCTTTGCACCAGATTTCGATGAACTTCCCGGGTCCGGCAGCTTCACGCATTTCTTGACGCAATGCTCGGTAGGGCGAGATGGTTGCCGTGATCGCAACGACCCCATTGCGTGCGAGTAACTGGGCGACGAAGCCGACACGACGGATATTCGTATCCCGGTCCTCCTTGCTGAAGCCGAGATCCCGGCAGAGTCCCTGACGGATCTCGTCACCATCGAGGACCTCGACGCGGCAGCCTCGCGTCTTGAGGATGGGTTCGAGGAGGCGGGCGAGGGTGGTCTTCCCGGCGCCGGAGAGGCCGGTGAACCACAATACGAATCCCTTGTGTTTGGTCACGATGTTGATGTCTTCTAGGGGTGGTGCCGTTCGGCGTAGTATTCGATCAGAATGCGAGCGATCTCGGGGCGTGTGAACTCTTCCGGAGGATACTCACCCTTTTCGAGCATCTCGCGAAGTTTTGTTCCGGAGAGGAAAACTCGCTCGTCAGCATTTGTTGCCGGACCACTTCTGGAGCTTGCCATACCGCCGGATCTCTTGCACCAGTAGGCGTGGTCGAAACGAAGAGGTGCGATGGCAATTTCATCCGGATCGAAATCATCGAAGATCTCGTGCGCGTCGTAGGTGCCGTAGAAGTCACCGGTGCCTGCGTGGTCGCGACCAACGATGAAGTGAGTACAGCCGTAGTTCTTGCGGATCAGGGCGTGCAGGAGAGCCTCCCGTGGCCCGGCATAGCGCATCGCTTGGGGGTAGACGGTCAGTGCCACGCGGTCTTCCGGGTAGTAGCGGCTGAGGATGGCCTCGTAGCATTGCATGCGGACTTCGGCAGGGATGTCGTCAGGTGAAGTTTCACCGACGAGAGGATGCACGAGCAGGGCATCGACGGTTTCGAGTGCGCATTTCGTCAGGTATTCGTGCGCCCTGTGGATCGGGTTGCGAGTCTGGAAAGCGACGATGCTTTTCCATCCCTTGGCCTCGAACAGTTCACGGGTGTCTTTCGGATCCAGACGATAGCTTGCGAAGGTTGCTTGCTCGGGTCGCGCCAGCACGGTGACTTGTCCGCCGACATAGGTGTCGCCGTTGCGCTTGAGATAGCCGACTCCTGGGTGATTGTCGCTGGTGGTGCCCAGGCATAGCCCGGCTTCGGTTTCGCGGTCGATCTGATAGACATCATCGACCTCGATCGTGCCTCGGAGGTTTCCTTGACGGTCATGCAGAGCTGTCAAGTTTCCGGGCCGTGGTTGAGCGTCGCCCTCTTTTACCGAGAGTACCACGGGGAGTGGCCATGGGAGGCCCGATGCCAGCCGGCGGTTGCGACAGACTTCCTGATAATCGCGCTGTGCCATGAATCCCTGCAGCGGGCTCATGGCTCCCGATCCGATCATGTCGAGATCGTTAGCCTCCCGCTCGCTGAGGGTGAGGCGTGGGGGGTCTGCCTGATCACGGAATCCGGGCGTATCGAGGCGGATGCGATCGACCAGTTGGCCACCATGCGGAGGGATCATACGATGGGTTTATCACAAAGGCCGACGATCATCACCGCGTACGTCGGCGGTAGCCGTCATTTGGTCACTGACGGATTGTTTCCAGAGTCTTCAGCACGTTGTTCGTGCTCACTCCACCAGCGAGCACCAGGAGACCGTCGGGCGTCACTATTGTTCCTGGTCCGATGCGCGGCACCGTCAGGTTGTTAAGGGTTTGCCAGTTGTTGGTGGCGGGATTGAACTCCTGCACCCCACTCGTCGGCTGCATCTTGTTGAGAATGCCGGTGCCACCACCGGCGACGAGAACACGACCCGACGGCATTTTGGCGATGCTGTACATGGCTCTGGGGATATTCATGGGAGGGAGGCTGGACCATGCGTTTGCGCGATAGTCGTACATCTCACATTCGCTCAGAGCCTTTCCATCCAGGGGATTGGCTCCGGAACTGAAGCCGCCGGCGACGAACAGTCGTCCATCACCCAGCAGGATCGAGTTGAAGCCATGACCGGCGCGATCCTTCTTCATGAGGGGCCCGTTCGACCAACTGCCGCTCGATGGGTTGAAGAATTGAACATCGGTCACGGTCCCGACCGGGATCGGGATGTTCAAGAAGACGGTGATTTCGAAGCCTCCCGAGGCGATTGCCAGGCCGTTCGGCAGGGTGGCGAGCCCGACGAGCAGGCGGCGATCGGCGATGCTGCCCTGGCGTGTCCATTGTCCGGTCCGCGGGTCGTAGGTTTCGGAAGTTTTGTGGGCGTCCCTCAGGGCACCGATCACATCCACGAAGGTGGGGGTTCCGCCGACAACCAGAATGCGACCGTCATTGAGAAGGGTGGCGGAGTGCAGCGCTCGTTTGGCCGTCATCGATCCCGTTGTCACGAAGCGTCCAGAGCGAGGATCGTAGAGTTCGCACGAACTCAGCACATTGCTCGCGTTGTCCGCGCCGCCGGCGATCAACACGCGTCCGTCTTTCAGGCGGGTGATCGTGCTGTAAGCCCGGGACATCGTCATGCGTGGGCCGTTGCGGACGCTGAGGGTGCGTGCGTCGAAGTATTCACTCGTATCCAGGCCGACGGTGCTGAGGTTGCCGCTACTGCCGCCGAACTGAATGAACTCACCAGGTTTGCCCGTGGGGAAGGTGCTGCCCATTGCCCTTGCAGTGGGCAGTTGGGAGGGTAGTGCGACTGCCGTGTTGGACCAGCCAAACTGGACGAGGACGTTGTTCGAGATCTTTCCGACGGGGTATGGGTTGCCGGGGATGGAGAAGGTTTGCCAGTGCATGATGGCACCGTGCATGCTCGAGATTGTCGGGACCGGCAGAGCGATATTGCCCTGGCCTGTAGATTTCTGACCGATCCATCCGAAGGTCGCATCCAGACCTACCTTGAGGATGCGGCTATCGCGGGAGTTGAGGAGGCTCAGCGGGGTTGGTCCGCCGGTCATCGACATGGCGAACACGACGGTCTTGTTCTGGGGTGCTCCTGTGTAGGAGAGCTTCAGGGTGCTCCCGAGAGTTCCCGGCGTCATTCGATCGAAAGCGTAATCTTGAGCGATGACCGGCGTGATCACCGCCAAGCCGCAGAGGATGTGTTTTAAAGATCGCATGGTTCTTGGTGGATCAATGTCGTATGGGGATCGAAAGGTACGGGCGGGGTGTTTACAGATGCAGAGTGGCCAGGGTGTTGCTGGTCGTTTTGTCATCGACTTGGCCACCGAAGATGATCACCAAGTTGTCCGGGGTTTGATGCAGGATCGCGCCGGCACGAGCCGTCGGCATGTCCGGGAGCGTCGCCCAGCTATTGGAGGCAGGGTTGTAGACTTGCACGCTCTTGACTCCTAGCGGTTGCTGCAGGGTGCCCACGGCTCCGCCCACGACCAGGACCTTGCCGGATTTCAGCACGAGAGTGCTGGCCAGCAGCCTCTTCGATGCCATGTTTGGTGCCGCCGTCCATTTGTTGGCGCGATAGTCGTAAGTTTCGGCGGTCTCGAGGGGTGTTGCGCTTGTCACCACTGGACCGGAGGTCACTCCACCGACGGCGAGGACATTCCCGTTCGGCAGGGCCAGAGTGCTGTAAAGGTGCACGGCACGCGAAGATGTCATGCTGGCGGCGGCCGTCCATTTGTTGGAGGTAGGATCGTAGATTTCACAGTCCGGCACGGAACCGACAGGGATAGGGACTCCGAAGATGACATTGACCCGAAGTCCTCCCGACAGCAGGGCGCGGCCATTGGGAAGCGACGTCAGCGCATGCAAGCCTCGCCGACTGGAGATGTTTGGCCCGTTTCGCCAGGCACCCGTTTTGGGGTTATAGATCTCGCAGGTGTTCTGCATCGTCGAGAGAGCCTTGATCACGTCACTGAGGTCCGTGGTGCCGCCGGCGACGATCACCTCGCCATTTCCGAGCAGCGCCGCGGCATGGCCGATACGTGCGACCTTCATGGACCCGGTCCGGGTGAACTTGTGGCTCTTGGGGTCATAGATCTCGCAGGTCTTCGTCGAGTTCCCGGCACTGTCGACGCCTCCGATGATCAAGCTCCGCCCGTCTTTGAGCGTGACGGTGAAGGCGATCGCTCGAGGCAGGTTCATCGTTGGCCCGGTCGTCATCGCCATCGTGTCGAAATTGTAGATTTCCGTGCTGGAGGCGATGTTGAAGCTGCCGAGCAGGCTCCCGCTGCCGCCACCGACGATGACGAGGTCTCCCTTGCTGCTGGAGAGGCCTGGATTGATGAAGGAGTGGGCCATCGCCCGCGCCTCCTTCAGGCGAGTTGTTTGGATCGGAGAGGCGAAGCTGGTCTTGCCGAACTGAACGATGGCATCGTTGGAGATCTTGTCGACGATGAAGGGGTTCCCCGGCAGGGTGAAGCTCTGAAAGTGAAGCTGCTTTCCAGCGATGGAATTCTTCATGGGCACCGGCAGAGAAAAGGAGCCGGAGCCGCTGGATGCCTTGGCGAACCAAGCGGTGGCGAATTCAAGTCCGAGTTTGAGGCTGCGCGTATCGCCGGGGTTGATCATCTTCAACGGGGTGGGACCCGCGGTCGAAGAGATCCCGAGGACGATGTTCTTGTTCGCCGGACTGCCCGAATAGGACAGGGTGAGGGGTTTGCCTATTGTGCCCGGGCTGGTCTTCGTGAATGTGTAATCACCTTGCGCGAAGAGTGCTGTTGAGGCGAGGAGACATGAGAGGAAAGCGGGTCTCGGGTGCTGCATGGACTTGTTTCAATGTTGGTTTGGGCAGGGATCGAGTGGCCAGGAAAAGACCGTCGCTGGCGCACTACATGATGGTAGCTGATTTTCGCATCGCCGAAGTGGCTTGTCAGCTTCCGGAACGTGTTTCGTGGTCGAGGGGGTAACGACACGATGATCGAGAAGATGTAGAATCTGCTCAAACTGCCGACAACCCGTGCCAGAGGTGTCTTGTGACGATCCAAACTCGTTTGTCCCTGCTATTGCTGCCCGCATTGTTTTTTTCCTCCGTCGCTGCTGCGGGGCCGCTGCCTCAGCAGCAACAACAGTCCGACCCCCATGAGACCTTGCTCGAGGTCTTTGAGCATGTGACGGATCCCATGTTCGAGGACAGGGAACGATTCGGCTATTCGCTCCGGGCTTGGATGGAGGGTGCGGCTGACATTACCGAGCCACGATTCGAAAGGGATGGCGAGGCGAAGCCTTCGGGTGCCGTGGAGATCTCCATCGATCGTACCGACGCGGACTCCTTTGTCATGGATGTGAAGAGTCGCTGGGCGACGGCCAAGATCATCAGGAACTCGGACCGCACGATTCTCGCCATGCCCGAGAAGGGTGTCGTGTTTGTTGGAGAAGGCGCGTTCGATAACGATGCGGACACATTGGCTCCGGAAGGCTTTCTTCGTAGGGTCCTGGGCAAGGGAGCTCCTCTTCTCGGCATCGGTAGAGCCCTCGCGCCTGGCTACATCAAGAAATTGGAACTGATCGAGCGAGGCCGGACTCATCGGTTCGCTATCGATGATGAAACGACGGTTGCTGTCAGGGCTGAGCATCCATGGGCATTGGTGCTTCAGTCGAAGCCTGGAAGCGGCTTCATCGATGGAGTCAGCCAGATTGAGCTCGCGTGCCAGGAAGAGCCTTTTGGTGTCCAGGTTTCGATCGATGGCCTCGAGCGTAAAAATGTCGACCGCGCTGAACTCGAGAAGATGGCCGCACGCGCTCTGAGAAGGTTGATCCAGATCAATGCACCGGACTACACGGGAATTTTCCGGCCAAGCAAGAAGAAGGTCCCCAACGGTGAATTGCGCCATGTCGGAGAACAGAACCTGGTGCTGCTGCGCGGTTCTCCTGAACAGATCGGCAAGGCTCATGCTCAACTCCTGGGCGAGCATGTGATCCACACCATTGATTCGACGTATCACTTGATCGGGATGGCCGAAACCCTGAACACTGGAGAGTGGTTTCCCGACATGCTGAAGCAGGCCTGGGAGCGAACGTCCAAGTACATCCCGGAGCGTCACAAGCGGGAGATGGAGTCTCTGGCGGCCGCAACGGAGGGTGTTTCACTCCGTGATGTTCAGCTGGCCAATGTCTTTCCCGAGTATTTCCACTGCTCAGGCTTCGCCTTGTTCGGTAAGGCGACCAAGGACGGCACGCTATACCATGGCCGGGTTTTGGACTACATGACGCTGATCGGGCTTCAGCGATCTTCGGTGTCGTTTCTGATCCAGCCTGAAGACGCTAACGCCTTTTTTGTTGCTGGTTATGCCGGCTTCATTGGCGTGGTGAGTGGCATGAATGACAAGAAGATCTCTCTCGGCGAGATGGGAGGGGCGGGTCGTTTCGATTGGGATGGCGTGCCCATGGCAACACTCATGCGCCGTGCCTTGGAAGAATGTTCGACCCTGCAAGAGGTCTGCGATTTGTGGGAACAGAATCCGAGAACTTGCGAGTACTACTACGTATTCGCAGATGGCAAGATTCGTGATGCGGTAGGAGTTGCCGCAACTCCCGAGAAGGTGGAGTTCATCTCGCCAGGCGCTTTCCATCCTCAACTGGGTGAGGGCATTCCAGATGCGGTGGTCCTGTCGGCAGGTTCGCGCTTGGCCTTGTTGCGCGATCGTGTGCGGAAGGGGTACGGGGAGATTGATGAGCAGGCTGCTCTTCGCCTCATGGATCGACCGGTCTCGATGGAGAGCAATTTGCACAACACTTTGTTCGTCCCCGAGAAGGGTATCGTCTGGGTCGCGAATGCGAGTGATGATCAGCCGGCGGCCGAGCGTCCGTATGTGAAATACGACGTTCTGGCTCTGGCCGCGGAATTAGCTTCCAGACCGATTGGACTGCCGCGACCGGCGAGGCGTTAGCTCAGCTCCTCAGCAGGGACTGCTGATCAGTGCATGAACTCGGTGACAACGCCGTAGTTGGCGCTGATGGTACCACTGCTCGCGTTCACATTGGTCGTCATCAGGCGTGAGATCGGCAGCCGACCAGCGGAAGGGCTGGGGATCCTCGTTTCCATCCCATTTGATACGGCGAAGAACAACCCATTCTGGTGGCGGTCGGAATGGATCTGCTGGGCATAGAGTTTCTGCCCCGTCAAGCCGGGCCAGAAAGGAAACCATACCTTGCTGGTCGCCGCTGCCCCTCCGTTACCCGTTGTCACGGGGACTATGATTTGTGCGACGGTCCGGAGCATGCCGTCGCCGCAGAGGTGGCGGATCTTCGCTTGCACATTGACGAGGCCGATGAGGAGAACCCCGGGCATCGACTTCGGCCCCCCGGCGAGTAGCCACTGGAGAGAGATCATTCCGTTCTGTGAGTTGCTGACACACTCGGAGAGCAGGGTCATGGTGCCCTGGCGAGTGGTGCAGCCAGTGCCGATCATCCTGCGAGCGCCTATTCCATGGATAGTGCTATCGAAGGCGTCTGTCGGCATGCCACTGACGGCATTGAGCGAATTGCCGTAGACACGCATTTCCCACGCCAGATCCTGAGTGCCTGCATGCCACCACTTGGTATCGAACAGGAGGGATGTTTTCGGTCCGATGCTGGGCCCCATGTTCCAGGCGGGCAACCAGATGACTTTTCGCTTGAAGACGGTGGTTGGTGGGGCGGCGTAGTTGTTTGCGAACACCGGCGAGATCTTGGTGTGATTCGAGGGAGCTATCAGGACCTCGATATCGAGTTGCCGGATGCGGCCGGTATCCAGGTTAGAGGCGCCATCGCGTCGGAAACGCAGTCCGGAGACCGTGAAACCCTGGTTTTGTCGCAAGTCACCATGGATCTGCATGTGGCGCATGGTCAGCGCCCCCAGGGGCAAGCCATTGACGGTGTTGCCTTCTCGAATCTTGTAAGCGGCTGGCGAGATCGTGCTCTGAGCGGACAGCAAGGCTGTGCTCAAAAGGATGCTGACCAACGAGGATCGGTTGAACATTCGACCGTGAAGAAGCGGGGGCGGGGACGAGGCAAGTTGCTCACGCGATTGCGAGCACGAAGCAATCTACCCGTTCTGGAACCATGACGGAAGAGGTTGGGGCATGCAGAGCACGGCGCATGAGTTTTCCCGAACACAGCCGCTTGCGGGCAAGGTTTTGCAAAGCGAGGCCCCGACACGTGTTTGGGGGGATCGTCATTGACCGCTCTCTCGATCCGAGGCCGATGATTTTTCTGGCAGGATCAGGGCCGAGCTATGGCCTTGCGCGGGCGGATCTTCGCGCTGGTGATGAAGCAATCGTCTTGGGAGTGCCATGAGAGTTCCATGTCGAAAGGTCCTTCGTCCTTGCCGAGCTGGTAGTGGATCTCGACTTCGCCGTCGGGCATGGGGCTCACCCTGACCTCTGCGAACTTGACGAAACGTTGGACCCAGGGGTCCAACGCCTTGTAGACGGATTCCTTGAGCGAGAATCGCAGAAGCAGGTCGCGCCAGCGATCGTCACCGTCGAGTTTGGCGTTTTCGCGTCTCTCTTCGGGCGTGAGGACGAGGCGTTCGATTTCGGTCCGAGGCGGCCGGGTATGTTCGAGATCCACACCCAGCGCCCATCCGGTATCGAGGCTTACCAGAGCGATGGCGAGCGCATCTTTGTGGCTGACCGATCCGACGAAGCCCTCCGGCATCAGGGGGGCGCCTCTCGGAGTGGCGAGAACAGCTCCCTGAGATCCACCGAGGCTCTGCATGCAGGTGTGCAGCGCGAGCCTTCCGCCGACCCAGGAGATGCGTCGTCGCGGCGCGCAGGACTCGACGAAGGACCGCTCTTCTGTGGCCAGCTGATGGAGAACTTCCGGGGATATCTCACTGGGGTGTTCGGGCAACTCCACCGCGACGCAGATGCCGTGGGGAAATTCTCGCTGCCAGAGGATCTGAAAGCTCATGAGGGAAGCGGTTCGATGAAGAGTCGAGGGGGATGAAGCGACGTCGAGGACGTGCGCGCAGTGTCAGTCCAAAAGTTTGCGGGCAGCGGTTGTGGGTTGCAATGTCCCATCGCATACCTCCTGACGCAACTGCGATAGGCGGTCATGAGTTTCTGGGTCAGCGAGCAGTCGATCCAGAAGGCATGCTGTCAGCGCATCATCGAACCAGTGCAAGGATTGCTGTTGCCGCTGCGCAGCGACCCCTTCGGTTCCGAGGAAGGATCGGTGTTCCTCGAGTGCGTCCCAGACGTTGTCGATACCGGTACCGGTCAGAGAAGAGCAGGCGAGCACGGGAGGTTGCCAAGAATCGGCCTGTGAGTGAAGAAGGGTGATGGCTTGTGAAAATTCAGCCTGCGCGTAGCCGACGGCCTCTTCGTTGGCGCCGTCGGCCTTGTGGATGGCAATGACGTTGGCAAGTTCCATGACGCCGCGCTTGATTCCCTGAAGCTCATCTCCGGCACCGGCGAGAAGAAGTAGCAGGAAGGAATCGACCATGTTGGCGACCGCCGTCTCGGATTGACCGACACCGATTGTTTCCACCAGGATGACATCATGGCCGGAAGCTTCGCACAGAAGGATCACTTCGCGAGTTCGGTGTGCGACACCGCCTGCGGAGGTGCCGCCGGGCGAAGGGCGGATGAAGGCTGCGTCATTGCGGGCCAGCGATTCCATTCTCGTCTTGTCGCCGAGGATGCTGCCTCCCGTGATGGTGCTCGAAGGGTCCACCGCCAGCACCGCAACGGTTTTTCCATCTCGGATGAGCTGTTCGCCAAGCGTGTTGATGAAGCTGCTTTTGCCGACCCCCGGCGCTCCCGAGATGCCGATCCGGAAGGATTCATTTGTCGTGGATCGGAGCCGTCGCAGCAATTCTTCCCCCTGCTCGATATCTTCTGCGCGCGCGCTCTCGACCAGCGTGATCGCCTGGCTGAGCAATTTACGATCACGATTTCGGACACCCTCTTCGAGCGCGTCAATGCTCGGCCGTGAGGTCATTCTGATTTGCCTCGCATCTGCAAGAGCTCGTCGAGCAGTTCGCTCGCAGCGGCTGGCACGGTTGTCCCCGGTCCGAACATGGCGACACAGCCGGCCTCGCGCAGTGCCGGATGGTCGATCTTGGGGATCACTCCCCCGGCGATGACCAGGATGTCTCCTCTGCCCTCACCCCGTAGATATTCGATCAGTTCCGGGATCAGCGACTTGTGTGCTCCGGCCAGGGTTGAAACACCGATGAGATGGACATCGTTTTCGATGGCCTGTCGACCGACCTCTTCAGGCGTCTGGAAGAGGGGCCCGACGTCGACATCGAATCCCAGGTCGGCGAAGGCGCTGGCGATGATCTTTGCGCCGCGATCATGGCCGTCCTGGCCGAGCTTCGCGACCAGGATACGAGGTCGCCGTCCTTCGATATCGAGGAACCTCTTCGCCTGCTCTTGCACATGTGCGATCTCGGTCATGTTGCCCGCTTCGGAAGCATACACCCCAGACACGCTGCGGATGACAGCCTGATGCCGGCCGAAGACCTGTTCCATTGCTGCGCTGATTTCACCGACCGTGCAGCCGGCTCTCGCAGCTGCGATGGCCAGTTCCAGGAGATTGTCAGTGCCTTGTGCTCCCGTATGGATTGCATCAATGGCGGAGGTCACAGCTTGTGGATCTCGGTCGCCCCGGAGTTGCTCCAGTCGCCGGGTTTGGGCCTGACGCACCTTGCTATTGTCCACCTCGAGAATCTCAAATGGCGTTTCCTCTTCGCTACGGTAGGCGTTGACACCGATGATCACATCCTGCCCCGAGTCGATGCGTGCCTGGCGACGAGCAGCGGCTTCCTCGATGCGCATCTTCGGCAGGCCGGTGGCGATGGCCTTGCTCATCCCGCCGAGTTCCTCGATTTCTTCGATCAGACGCCATGCCCGCTCCGCCAGTTCATTGGTCAGCCACTCCACGTGGTAGGAGCCGCCGAAAGGGTCCACGGTCCGGCAGAGGTCCGTTTCATCTCTGAGGACCAGCTGTGTGTCGCGTGCGATCTGCGCAGAAGAGTCGGTTGGCAAGGCAACGGCTTCGTCGAAGGCGTTGGTGTGGAGACTTTGGGTGCCTCCACACACTGCCGCGAGGCCTTCGACACAGGTGCGGGTGATGTTGTTGTAGGGATCTTGTTCGGTGAGCGACCACCCCGATGTTTGGCAATGGGTTCGTAACGCGAGAGACTTAGGGTTCTGTGGGTCGAACTGCTGGACGATGCGGGACCACAGCATTCGTCCGGCGCGGAGCTTGGCGATCTCCATGAAAAGATTCATGCCGATGGCCCAGAAGAAGGAAATCCTGGGCGCAAATTCGTCGACGGAAAGGCCGGCGTCGATCCCGGTACGGAGATACTCGAGGCCATCGGCAAGGGTGTAGGCCAGTTCGATATCAGCAGTGCCGCCGGCCTCGTGGATGTGATAGCCGGATACCGAGATGCTGTTGAACCTCGGCATCTTTTCGGCACACCAGCTGAAGATGTCTCCGACGAGTCGCATGGAGGGTCCGGGTGGATAGATGTAGGTGTTCCGGACCATGAACTCCTTGAGGATGTCGTTTTGGATGGTGCCGTTCAATTTCTCGGGGGGAACGCCTTGTTCCTCTGCCGCGACGATGAAGAGCGCCAGAATCGGAATGACGGCACCATTCATGGTCATGGAGACCGAGACACGATCGAGGGGGATACCATCGAAGAGAATCCTCATGTCGAGGATGGAGTCGATGGCGACGCCAGCCATTCCGACATCGCCGGTGACTCGTGGGTGATCGCTGTCATAGCCGCGATGCGTGGGGAGATCGAAGGCGATGCTCAGTCCCTGCTGACCGCGTGCCAGATTGCGTTTGTAGAAAGCGTTGGATTCCTCGGCTGTCGAGAAACCGGCGTATTGCCGCACGGTCCATGGGCGTGAGGCATACATGGTCGTGTAAGGACCACGCAGATATGGAGGAAAGCCGGGGAGGGAACTGACTTGCTCGAGATCGGCGATGTCATCTTGGTGGTAGCGTTGTCGTATCTGGATCTTCTCGGGGGTGTCCCAGGTCTTCGGATCTCCTTTTGATCGATCTGCGGGATGGTGATCTGAACGCTCCTCGAGTTGTGGGTGCTCATCGATCAGCAATTGCCAGGCTTCGTTGGCGATGATTCGGGTCAGATGTTCGATCGTGAATGAACCACGGCAAGGATCGTCAATGGCCCCGGTGCCCGCTTCGTCCAGCAGGATCTGCAACTGGTTCTCGGCGAGGCGAATGCCTTCCGATGGCAGTTCAATATGGTCGCAACCCGAGATGATGGCAGCCGAGCAGGCAATTGTTGTCCGCATCAGATCATCGCGAGAGTCATCGCTGCTGGTTTCAATCCGGGCGAGGATCTTCACCGGCAGGGTGCTTTGCGGAAGCCGATCAAGCAGCGCTCGCAGCGCCCGGATCTTGGCGATCTCGGTCAAGAGATGCGTTGTGACCAGGACCGGAACCAGTAGCTCATCTGCCGTTTCCGGGGGCGAAGAAGAATTCACGGCAGCCAGAGTTCCGGCCACTGCGGTCGCCGGCGCAGCACACAGGACCGCATCGTCGAGGTGGATCAGATATTGCTCGCTGCCAGGGCCGGAGATGGCCTTGCAGGTGCCGTCAGGGCGGGCCGGGACGTTCAGGATCTCGATGGCATGAGCCGCGGTCAGTAGCGGCGGCACCGTGAAACCATCCGGCGTTGTCCAGGCCAATTCGTCGTACGGTTTACCGTCGAGGTCTTTGGCGACCTTCGCGGACCACTCTTCGAGGCTTGGGATCGAGAAGTTCCCGGACATGCGCGCGAGTTTACGCCCCGATGGGCTGTGGTGTGACTGCTCCTTGGTTATCGAGTGAACGATGTTCGTCTTCGATCCGAGCCGACAGGGGGTGTGCGTTGTCAGGAAGGCCAGTTTGGCGCTCTGCGCGGCCTTGAACTGCGGGGGTGGCATCCAGGGGGTTGTGATCGCCCAAGGAAATCTCCCACGGAGGAGGCCATCTTGTCATGGTGCTGTGCCCGGCGGTTCCTCGTGACGATCAGGTCTGTCAGGTCCTGGTCCGGCGTATGTCTTCATGGCCTTCCGGGACAGTGATTCTCGTTGCATGGAACCTGGATTATCCTGTCGCCATGAGACTTGCACACACGATGCTCCGTGTTCGGAATCTCGATGAGACGCTCTCCTTCTACACCGGCTTTCTCGGTTTGCGCGAGGTGCGTCGGCGGAGTATTGGAGATGAGGCAACCCTGGTCTTTGTGACCGACGATCAGGGGCACTATCACATCGAGTTCACCTACAACCATGATGGCCGTGACTACGAGGCTGGTGATAAGTTTGGTCACCTCGCATTTCATGTAGAGGATCTCGAGGCCGTCGTCGCCGAAGTGGAGCGCCGCGAGTGGGATTATCGGCGGAGCAAACCCCAGGCGTCTTCCAGCTATATCTTCATCAAGGACCCAGACGGTTATGATGTAGAGATCCTTCAGGGGAAGCCGCACGAATAGGGCTTGCTCTGTTTGCCTGCAGTAGCCCATCTCACCATGCCCTTGCCGGGCAGGCCTCATGCGAAGGCTCGGGCTGGCACGATGGACCAGCTACCCGGTGCGATTTCCTGCAACTCGCCTCTCGTGGTGGGCTCTATGGGCAGTGGGAGAACCAGCTGGAACTAGCGACGGATCTGGCGGCTCGGCATCGTGATCAGGCATGAGTCTGCCCGTGGTCGAGTCATCACATGTTGCGCCGATACTGCCCGCCGATCTCGTAGAGAGCATCGGTTAGCTGGCCGAGCGAACAGAATTTGGAGGCTTCCATCAGGCTGTCGAAGACATTGCCTTGCTCGAGAGCCGTGCGTTTGAGGGTCTCCAGTGCATCGGTCGTGGTGGAAGCATTGCGTTCGTGGAACAGGGACAGCGACTCGATCACGAAGTCTCGTTCCTCCTCGGTGGATCGCATGACATCCTTGGACTTCTGAATGGGGGAGCCATCGGATCCCAGGAAGGTATTGACCCCGACAAGTGGCAACTCGCCGCTGTTCTTGAGGCTTTCGTAGCGGAGCGACTCTTCCTGGATCTTGCCCCTCTGGTACATGGTTTCCATCGCTCCGAGCACGCCTCCGCGTTCGGAGATCCTTTCAAATTCCTCCAAGACAGCTTCCTCAACGAGATCGCTGAGTTCTTCTATCGAGAAGGAGCCTTGGAGGGGATTTTCGTTGGCGGCGAGCCCGAGTTCCTTGTTGATGATGAGCTGGATTGCGATGGCCCGGCGCACCGACTCCTCGGTTGGCGTGGTGATGGCCTCGTCGTAGGCGTTCGTGTGCAGGCTCTGGCAGTTGTCGTAGATGGCATACAGGGCCTGCAGGGTGGTGCGGATATCGTTGAACGAGATTTCCTGCGCGTGCAGCGAGCGACCCGATGTCTGAATGTGGTATTTCAGCTTCTGCGAACGCTCGTTGGCTTCATATCGGTGCTTGAGGGCCTTGGCCCAGATTCGCCGGGCAACCCGACCGATGACTGCATACTCGGGATCGAGACCATTGCTGAAAAAGAACGAGAGGTTCGGCGCGAACGCGTCGATGTCCATCTGGCGAGACAGGTAGTACTCGACGTAGGTGAAGCTGTTGGCGAGGGTGAATGCGAGCTGGGTGATCGGGTTCGCACCAGCTTCGGCGATGTGGTAGCCGGAGATCGAGACCGAGTAGAAGTTACGGATATCGTGGTCGATGAAATACTGCTGGATGTCGCCCATGAGGCGTAACGCGAACTCGCTCGAGAAGATGCAGGTATTCTGCGCCTGATCTTCCTTGAGAATGTCGGCTTGCACGGTGCCGCGGATGGTCTTGAGTGTTTCCTCCCGGATCTTCTCATAGGTGTCTCGCGGCAACACCTGATCGCCGGTAACACCCAGAAGCATCAAGCCCAAGCCATCATGCCCATCGGGGAGTTTGCCATCGTAACGTGGACGCGGGACGTTGCGCTCGGCGAACAAGCCATCGATTTTCGCTTCAACTTCGTCGGTGAGACCGTGTTCCTTGATGTGGAGTTCGCACTGCTGATCGATGGCGGCATTGATGAAGAAGGCGAGGATCATCGGCGCGGGACCGTTGATGGTCATCGAGACCGATGTCGAGGAGTCAGAGAGATTGAATCCGGAGTAGAGCTTCTTGGCGTCGTCGAGGGAGCAGACCGAGACACCGGCATTGCCGACCTTGCCATAAATGTCGGGGCGGGGGCCGGGGTTCTCGCCGTATAGCGTGACCGAATCAAAGGCTGTTGAAAGGCGTTTGGCCTTCTGGTCGCGGGAGATGTAGTGGAATCTCCGGTTCGTGCGCTCGGGACCGCCTTCACCAGCAAACATGCGAGTGGGGTCCTCGTTCTCGCGCTTGAACGGGTAGACACCGGCTGCAAAGGGAAACTCACCCGGAACGTTCTCGCGGAGGATCCAGTGCAGGAGTTCGCCAGGATCTTTGAAGTCAGGCAACGCAACCTTGGCGACCTCCAGGTTGCTCAAGGTCTTGATGGTTTGCTGTACGCGAACGTCTTTACCTCTCACCTTGAAGGTGTGGAATTCTCCTTCGTAACTGGCGGCTTTTGTCGGCCAGTTTGCGAGGGCTTCCCGACAGGTCTGGTCGAGTGTTTCTTCGAGGTCAGCATGCACGGCGTGAACGGCGCTCGCATCTTCTCCGCGGGCTTCCAGTTCGTCGATGGCGCCTTGCAAGCGCCAGCACTGGCGAGCAATCGAACTCTGCGAATGCGCCCAGGTGTCATACTCACGGCAGGTTCCAGCGATCTCGGCGAGGTAGCGGGTATTCGCCGGTGGGATGATGTGGAGGGCCTCGTTGTGAAGGGCGGGCAGTGTTCGCGTCGACACCAGGCCGGTGTCGACCTTTTCATTGAGTGCATCGATGATCGCCTTGTAGAGCGAGTTCGTCCCCGGGTCATTGAATTGGGATGCCATGGTGCCGTGTACGGCGATGTCATCATCGGCGAATTTTCGGTTGCGCCGGATCTGCTTGGTGACATCCCGCAAGGCATCCTTGGCGCCGCGACGATCGAACTTGTTGATGGCGACGAGATCGGCATAGTCGAGCATGTCGATCTTCTCGAGCTGAGTGGCAGCTCCATAATCTGGAGTCATCACGTAGAGGGAGAGATCCGAGAAGTCGACAACCTCCGTGTCGGATTGGCCGATCCCGGATGTTTCCAGGATGATCAGATCGAAGTTCGAGCGTTTGAGGATTTCGATGGATTCGCCGACCGATTCCGCCAGAGCCAGATTGGCTTGCCGCGTTGCCATCGAGCGCATGTAGACCCGCGGGCTCTGGATCGAGTTCATGCGAATCCGATCACCGAGCAGCGCACCGCCTGTGCGGCGCTGGGAGGGATCTACCGACAGGATGGCGAGCTTGCGGTCATCGAAATCGATAAGAAACCGGCGAACGATCTCGTCGATCAGAGAGGATTTCCCGGCACCGCCGGTTCCTGTGATGCCCAGGACCGGAACCTTGCGATCGTGGGTGACCTCGGCGAGTTTGGTGCGTACCGACTCGGTATCGTTTTCTGCCGCCGTCAATGCTCTGGCTATTTCCTGCGGCCGGTCCGTGCTCAACTTGTCGAACTCAGGGGCGAACTTGTCGGTGGTGTCACAGCGGGAGAGCATGTCGCGAACCATGCCTTCCAGTCCGAGTTCCCGTCCGTCATCGGGCGAGTAGATCCTGCACACGCCGTATGACTGGAGTTCCTCGATTTCATGCGGCAGGATCACGCCACCACCGCCGCCGAAGAGCTTGATGTGGCCGCAGTCTTTTTCTCCCAAGAGATCGTGGGCGTAGCGGAAGAATTCGAGGTGCCCACCTTGGTAGGAGGTGATGGCGATGCCGTGAGCATCCTCTTCGATCGCGGCATCGACGATTTCACCAGCGGACCGATTGTGTCCCAGGTGGATGACTTCGGCGCCGGACGCCTGTGCGATCCTCCGCATGATGTTGATCGAGGCATCGTGGCCATCGAACAAGGAGGTTGCGGTCACCAGCCGGATCTTGTTCATCGTGGACTGATCTTCTGGATCTGCCCCTGCTTTTACCATCTCACCTTGCGTCATCGGCCGTTGGAGTCGTCACGGACACTTCTATCTTATCGCCCAGCCAGTGCTTGCGAAGCACTGCTCTCTGACAGCTGCGCCATCCGTACGGTATCGGGGACGCTTCATCCTTTCCTCCATGGTTTGCAGATCCGCATGCCATGGGCTACTGGCTCCGATCAATCGTTGCCGAGGGAAAAGTGCTGCCCGACGATCTTCCAGTCCTCGCCGTTCATCTGGGCTACCGAGAAGCTGCAGCGACCGCTCTGGGAGTTCTCCCGGCCTTCGGGATCGACTTGCGATGCGGTCCAGTGGCCGGCGACGAAGGCGTGTCGGTCGCCGAATGCCCGGAATTCCAGATCCCTGAACTCCAGCTTGACCGTGTCGTGGTAGCGCAACTCCTGGTCCAGGATTTCCTCGTAGGCACCCCATCCTTGGTCGCTACGACCTGATGCATCGAGGTTGATGAAGCGCTTGTCCGTCCAGAAATGTGAGCGGAACAGCTTCATGTCTCGGCGGTTGTAAGCCTGCCGCATGCTGCGGAAGAAATCGTCCAGTTCCTTGTAGACTTCAACGCTGCTCATTTGATCTGTCCGGTGGGGCGCATCGGTGTAAGCGCTAACGGTTACTGTGCTTGGGGACGGGGCTGTCTGCTGACGCGAGATGGTGACAGCTTCAACGCTTGATATGACCGAAGAAGGTCTCGCGATCCTTCTCATAGACGACCTTGCCGTTGACGATGGCCGTCTGGACGAAGGTTTTATAGTGCAACGGATCGCCGTCGAGAATCAAGAGATCGGCATCCTTGCCTTTTTCGATGGAGCCGATTCTGGCCTGAGCGCCAATGATGCGGGCGGCATCTAAAGTAATGGAGCGAAGTGCTTTACGGTTCTCCAGTCCCCCGCGGACGGCGTAGGCCGCATCAACATGCAGGGTGTGGAGATCTTGTCCCAAGATGCCACCTGTCCCGAGGCTCGGGCCGGAGCCGAAGCGACCACCGGGTGGGTGGACGGCGACCGCTACCCCGACTTCATCGAGTATCTTGGCCGAGGCGATGTTCGAGCCGGTCGTGTTCGGTTGTGTGGGATCAGCACGGACCCGGGTTCGCGGGCTGAGGATGACCATCGACCCGGTGGCTGCGATTTCATCGGGGATGGACCAGGCCGTCACCGGGTTATCCAGAACCACTCCATGGCCGACGATCTCGGCGATTTCGAGTGCCTGGCGGATGGCATTGTTGGTGAAGTTGCTGCCGCAGAGAATCCAGAGCCGGGCCTTGCCGTCCATCACCTTTTGCAGCTTCTCGATTCCGGAAGGAGGTTTCGGTGGCTGTTTCTTGGGGTCCTTTGCCTTTTCGGCCTCGTGTTCATCGACCTTCTTGCGGTGTTCTTTGACCTTGTCGGCAAGATCGCGCAGAGCCTTCATCTTCTCTGGGCTCAGCGGAACCCGCATCGACATGACAGTGTCCTCGAGGGCAACCATGCCCGCGGTGTCGCCCCAGGCCAGCTTGATGACAGCGTTGGCGCCATCGGGGGTTGATGAGCCGCCTCTGAAGTTGGCGAGGAAGGAGGTGATACCGGCCGCGAGCCCCATCTTGATGGAGGGGTCGAAGGCGTTGACGGCGTCCTTGGCGTGATTGTTGCCTCCCGCTGATGATGGCGCCCCCATTTGCCGACCCTTCACGGAGATGAAACCTGGCGACACGATCTTGCCAGTGGCATCGATGATCTTGGCTTCCTCGGGGATCTCGATGTTGATTCCGACCGCATGGATCTTGTCGTCGCCGACCAAGATGCTGCCGCGGCGGATGATCTGCCCCGTGCCGAGATGGAGATCTGCCCCCTTGATGGCAAGCCAGTGTTCGACCTTGGTCTTCTTGACTTCCTTCTTTTCCGGTTCACTTTGCGTTGGCGGGCTCGGTCGGGCGATGCTTCGCCCGCCTCGGCGCGATGGCCGTTGCGCCTCGAGGCTGCTGGCGATCATGAGAGTCAATGTTCCCAGAACAACGATGGTATTGTGCCTCATCGCGTCTCCTCCCGGTCGTCTTCGACCTCGATACCCTTGTGCCAGATTCGGGATAGCTTCGACGTCGGGTCGAGCGGATCGCCGGTGAATAGAAGAAGGTCGGCGGTCTTGCCGACTTCGATGGAGCCTACGTGCTTGTTGCGGCCGAGCACCTTGGCCGGCGTCAGCGTGATGGCGCGCAAGGCGATTTCGCGAGGAAGTCCTGTTCGTACCAGTTCCATCAACTGGAAGAAGAGTAGTTCGAGGTTCTGCTTGCTGTCGGGCAAGATGAAGCCGATCTCCGTCCCTGCCTTGTTCAGGATGGCAGCGGGATTGATCACATCAGAACTGTAGGCCGAAGAGGTCAGGCCGGGGGGCATCAAGATCGTCTTGGCCTTGAGTGTGCCGAGCTTGTCCTGGACCTCATCAAGACGGCCGGCGCCATTCGAGAGGCTGGTGGCGATGATGGTCGAGTGCGCGAAGCGGGTGTCGCCGAGCGTGTCCAGCCAGTGCAGCAATTCGTTTGCAGAGCCGAGGGGCATGAAGACCCTGCGCTTGCCCTCGAGGAGATCGGCAAGCACTTCGATGTTGGGGTCCTTCTTCTTGGGCGGCGCCTTCTTCTCGGGGCTGGCGGTTTTAGCCTGGGGCTTTTCGCCGGACTCCGGTTTCGCCGGAGCGGGCTTTTCGCCGGGCTTCGGCTTCCCTGTAGCGGGCTTTGCCTCGGGTTTCCCCGCAGCTTCTTCTTCGCCTTTCTTGGCCTCTGCTTTCTTCGGAGCGGGCTTGGGGTCGGCCTTGGGCTTTTTGCGTTCGGCGACCTCGGCCTTGGCCTTTGTCAGGGCGTCCCGGATGACCTTTTTGCCGCTCGTGCTCAGCGAGGGCGCGGCGACGAGGAAGGCATCGTCATCGATCGTCAGTTCCTGGGGCGTCTTTCCCCGGGGATCGAGGATTGCTCCCTGGCCGGGAAAACCGCCTCCGCTGGGATACAGCGCCAGCGTCGTGACCCCGGCTTCGAGCAATTCGCCGAAGATCTTCTGGCGGGCGTAGAGTCCGGAGACGACCTTTTTTGACGCCTGGTTGCTGGCAGAACCGCCTCCGCTGCGGCTGGAGGAACCACGCCGACTGCGGGAACTCCGTATGAAACTGGGCATGGTCGGTCGCGCCGACGTCGAGCCCAAGCCCGCCCGTGACCAGGCGCTGACGAGTCCTGGCATCAGGGTTCCGCCCTTGGCATCCACAATCTTGGCGCCGGCCGGGACTTCGATGCTGGCACCGATAGCCGTGATCTTTCCGTTCCGGATCAAGACCACTCCCTTGGCGATCTCTTTTCCGGATATGGGCAAGATGTGGGCGTTGGTGATGGCGAGGGGCCGCGTGATTTGCGCGTTCGCGGGGATCGCCAGCACGAGGAGAGTCAGACAAGGTATCGATCGTCGCATGGGGGTGTCTCTCGTCTTACTAGAACCTTGGGCGCGCGGGATTGCGTTGATATCGGATGGTGCCGTTCACGACGGTCGTGACGACATGGCTACGTGGGTCCAGTGGGTCGCCGCTCCAGATCGAAAAGTCGGCATCCTTGCCGACTCGCAACGAGCCAACGCGGTGGTCGATACCGATCAAGCGTGCTGGATTGATGGTGATGGCACGAATACCTATCTCATCGGGCATGCCCAGGCGAACGGCCATCGCGCACTGCAAGGTGAGTTGCTCTTGCGGGACAACGGGTGAGTCGGTGTTGATGGCGATGCCGTCACGACCGACGCCTTTTTGCATACGATTGAAGCCATGCATTCCGCCCCGGGACCACATGTCGGCGAGGCCGATGAATCGACCGGTGTCGCGGTCGAAATGGTACTGCCGGGGACCGTTGCAGATGGGCACTCCACGATTGAAGGCTTCTTCGGAGAGGCGGTAAGCATCGAAGGTGCCATGATCGACGAAGGTCCACAGCCCGAACTCTGTTCGCAACTCACGCAAGGTCTCAAGGACAACCTGGTAGATCTGCGTGTGAACACTGACAGGATATTCATGGCGGAACAGTCCGCGCAGATAGCGCAGATCGGGGCGAGATTTGGGTTTAGGACCCTTGCCCGCTTCATGGTCTTCCCAGGCCTTGAAGTATTCGTAGCCGCGTTGCAGGGTGAAGCGCAGTCCCTGGTTCATGCCCATGTTGGTGGAGCCGAGATCGCCGGATCGGCGCTCGGGATTGCCTGCCTGGGCGATCTTGAGACTGCCTGGAAAGCGCACCAGGGCTTCGTCAGGATTGTTGCCGCCGGTCTTGGTCAGGGTGCCGAAGCCACCCATGTTCGAGCCCGACCCGGGAATGTAGAGCACGCAGGTGATGCCGCCGGCCAGCGCATCCTTGAGGGTGTCGTGGTCCATCGTGATGAGGTCGATGGTCCGGAATTCGGGGTTGGTCGCGTGCACCATGTCATTGATGTCGCCCATCGTCTTGCTGGCGACGTGGCAGTGCAGGTCGACGAGGCCGGGCACCAACCAGCCATCTCCGGCGTCGACGATCTTGTAGTCGTCGGGGATGGAGATGTCGCGCGCGCGACCGATGGCGATGATCTTGCTGTTCTTGGTCAGCATGACACCGTCGTGGATCGGCTCTCCTTCGAGGGTGAGGACCTTGGTCGCGCGCCAAGCGTAGGATTGACTCGGTACCGTCTTCGGTCCCCATTTGGCGATCTTGTAATCAGCTTCCGTCTCGGGGCGGTTGCCGTACCAGATCTCGACCGAGGCCGCGTCTTGCGCCGGCATGCTCAAGGCGAGCAGGAGGATGGCGAGGGCGGCACCGGCAGGCGATTTCCGATGAGTGGTTGAGGATGTCATCATTTTTTCTCCCGTCGATCGATAACGACTCGGCCGTTCACCACCACCAGCAGGATCTGGCTCGTCATCTCGAATGGGCCACCGCTGAAGACCACAAAATCGGCGTCCTTGCCGCGCTTGAGGCTGCCGACACGATCATCCAGCTTGAATATCTGTGCCGGGTAAAGGGTCAGGGCCTTGAGTGCCTCGGTCGGGTCGAGTCCGTAGCGGATTGCCAGCGATGCATGCACAGGCAGATAGCGTGAACCGGCAGTGTCGCCCGTGCCGAGCGCGAAGGGCAGTCCTACATCAGCCATCGTTGCTGCGGCATTGATGATCTTCCTGCCGTCGCGACGGATGAGGTCAGGGCCGAGCAGAGCTGGGGGCTTGGCTGCGCCCAGGATCTCCGGCGTTTCGATCGCATCGTTGAGGCCGGTCAGGACGAAGGGCAGTTTCTTTTCGGTGAACCACTTCACCACGCTGCGGATGGCGGGTTCCTTGTTGCTGCGGACGATGGCAGGGATCTTCTGCTCCCACAGAGCCTTCAAGGGTTCGAGGTTCTCGTCGATGTTGGGCTTGCTCGGCTTGCCCGAATCGACCTTCTTGCTCGACGCCGCAGTTGCAGCCGCGGCTGCGGACATGCGCGATGCCGTGAACTTGCCTTCGATCCGGCCGCCTCCCATCCGGAAGGCCCCGGCCATGGAGTCCTTGCTGACCGTTCCTTCGAGTTCCATCCCGCCTCGGCCTTCCGGGCCGATCGTCAGCTTGATCTTGCCGTTCTCGAAGCTGCCCGATATCTCGACGTCCCGTGGGGTGTCTCGCATCCGCATGACCGCCGAGCCCGACACGGAGGTACCTTCCAGTTTCAGTGTTGCCGTGATGCTGATCGGGATCGGGAAGGGAAGATCGGTGACTTCCACGGACCATGTGCCGGAGATGGGGTCCGTGGTCGCCGCTGGCGTTTCCTCCGGGACTTCTTCGGGTGGTTTCTCCGCCTTGCCGGCCTCGAAGTCGGCCAGTGCCTTTTCGTACTTCTTCCAGGCGTCCAGATAGCTTTTGCCTCTGTTGAGGGCGCTCTCCAGGCTCTTGATACCATCGGGCGCGGTGCTGTCGTGGAAGAGTCGGATGGCAGCGGTTGCGCGGAGGATCATGGATTCTCGGTCAGCGGCTCCCGTCTTCAGTGCAGCGACCCGTCCGCCGATCGGCCCATTGCTGTCGAACCCGGATACCAGGACGGTGGTCAAGCCGGCAGACAGGGCGTCTTGGAAGAGGGGGTCATCGTACTGAACCGCCTCGGCAATCACCTGATCGGCGGCGCCTTGCGGAACCCCCGTGCCTTCTCCCGAGAGTCCCAGGTGTGAGAAGGCGTTGATGAAGCCAGGCACCATGACGCTGCCCGGGAGATCGATGACCCGGGCACCATTGGGGATGGCAAGATCAGATCCCACCGCCTTGATCTTGCCCTTCTCCGCGATGATCACGCCGTCAGTGATGGTGTTGCCCTCAAGCGTGTGGATCTTGCTGACGCGGATAGCCAGCGCCTTTGCATCGTTGTTGCGTTCGTAGGCCAGACGACCGTCGACGAAGGTCTTTTCTACGAGCGTGCCGATGGCCAGGGGGTCACCGCTCAAGATGAGGAAATCGGCGTCCTTGCCGGGCTCGAGTGATCCGACACGATCATCGATCCCCAGCACCACGGCGGCGTCGAGGGTGATGGCCCGCAGGGCTCTTTGCGGCGAACAGCCATGGCGTACCGCGATCCCTGCGATCAGCAGCATATCGGCGAGATCCGCATCGCGGCTCGCAGCCAGTGCGAAGGTGATCCCTGCCTGCTCGGCGAGGGCCGCATTTTCAGGGTTGTTGCTGGGACTGCGGTCGAGTCTGTTCTCGCCGCCCGTATTGACCGATCCGGGGAGCACGGGTATCCGGAAAACGCAGCGGGCCTTCGCTGTGGAGATGATCTTGGCGACGCGCGCCAATTCATGAGGATTTTCCAGCGTGAGTTGGCCGCCCATCGGGCTTGCCAGGGACAGGGCGCGGCGGATATCGGTCGCCTTCTTTGCGGCGATCCGCAGGGGCAATCGGCCCTTGGCGGCTTGCGTCAATGCCTCGGTCGGATAGCGATTCTCGGCGCTTCCCTTGCCCGCGATGGCCTCGGCGCCCGCCTCGGCAGTCAGGGCTTCACGAAAGATCCGGCGCAACTCGGTCAGCTGAGAGATCCTTGCCGTTGGAACCTGCTGGCGTGCCGGTACCAGTGGATCATCTGCCGTCGGCGCGGGGTTTGGTTCGAAGAGCGCGGGTGCTTTGGTGCTCTCCTTACCCATGGTGATTCGCAGGCAGCTGGCTTCGGCGAGGACGCGTTGCACGAGATCATCGCCGAACAACTTCACGACGGACCCGCGTCCGGGGATCAGGCGGTTGCGTCCCGGGGAAAGGTAGACTGCCGTCACGCCGCCGGAGAGCTGGCGTGGTCGACGGGTCATGAGGTCGAAGCCGTCCATTCCCACGAAGTGGGGGGTGACGTTGTATGGAGCGTCACCCTGCCCTGACAGATTCGTATCGGCGGCGACGATGCCGGGCATCACGGTCTTGTCGCTCGCATCGATGACCGGCAAGTTTTCCGGTTGGTTCTCTTCGATGCTGGCGATCTTTCCGTTCTTTACGACGACCCAAACATTCGATTGGACCTTGCCATTGCCAACATGGAGCTTGCCGCAACGCACGGCCAGATCCTGGGCGCTGACAGTTCCGGCGAGGAGCCCGAAGAAGAGGGCGCTGGCCGGTGCGAGGATGGCGCGTGCTCCGATCATCGAGCACCCTCCCCGAACAGGTGCTTGAGTTTGCGGTCCTTGGATCGCTCATAGACGACTTCACCCTCCAGCAGCACCGTCTCGACCCAGGTTGTCGCTTTCAGCGGATCGCCGGTGAGAATCTGGAGGTTCGCGATCTTGCCGGCCTCGATGGTTCCGACCTCTTTTTCCATTCCGAGGATCTTTGCCGGAACCGTTGTGAAGGCCTCCAGTGCGGTCTTGCGGTCGACACCGTGCTTGATGCATGTCGCCATTTGCCACCAGGGGTAACGCTGTGGGCTGGTCGATCCACTGCCCCCGCGATAGCTGCTTCCGTAGCCCGAAGCATTGACGCTGAGCGCGAACTCGATGTTTTGCTTGGCGAGTTCGGCAGCGGCACAAATGTGGGTTTCTTCGTCGGTCTCCGGGTCCGTTTCGCGATAGTCGAACGAAGGATCGAGGATCACGGGCTTGCCATGGCGCTTGAGCAGGCTCGAGGCCATGTGGCAGCGTGCTCCGAGAACGAGGACGAGGGGGAACTTGTTCTGGCTTGCGAGTCGCAGTGCTTCAGCCATTTCTGCGGCGCTGGGAACGTAGAGGTAACCGGCCAGCTTGCCTTCGAGCATGTCGATGACAGGCTGTTTCTTGGGGTCCGGCTTTTCTTCGAACTCCTTCTCGGTGGCTCCAGCAGCTTTCTCTTGCTCGAACTCCTGTTTGCGGCGTGCGAAATCCTTGATGTGGTCCTGGACGTCCTGGAAGGCTCGCCGGAGCTTGCGGATTTGTCCCATCCGGCTGCCGCCGGAAGCTTGCAGGGATAGTTTCAGTCCGGCCCGACTCTTCACGACCATGTCTTCCACGGTGCGACCGTGTGGGCGCACGACCATGCTCTGGCCACCGATCAAGGTGGCATGGCCCGGTATCACATGCAGTGTTCCGATGCCGTTGCGCAGACAGTCCGTGAAGAAGCCTGATGATGGGTCGATGGCGTCATCGACAGTCAGGTAGGGGACATTGGCGAGGTTCTCGTTCGCGCCGCTCATCCCTCCGCTGGTGTGGGCCAGGACCCAGGTCGGCATCACCACACGGTCCGATGCGTCGATGACCTTGGCATTCCATGCGGGTTTGACATCGGTACTGATTTCCTTGATCAGACCGTTCTCGATCAGGATCACGGCATTCTCGAGGTTGGTGCCGGTCATGGTGATGACCTTGCCCGCCTTGACGGCGACGAGTTCTGCTTGAGCGCCGAGGTGTGCGGTCAGGGCGGAGAGGGTGATAACGATGGCTAGACAGGGTTTCATCATTTCGAGACCTCCTGACCATTGACGTAAACAGCTGACGCCATGGTGGTCGGATCAAACAGGGGACCGTTCCAGATCACCAGGTCAGCATCTTTGGTCGGCTCTATCGTGCCGACATGGTCGCTGACGCCGAGGATTTCGGCCGGAACAAGGGTGATGGCGGTGAGTGCTTGGTCGGCATCGAGGCCGTTACGCACCGCGAAGGTAGCTTCATCGATCAGGCTCAGGGCGTTTGTGTGGGAACCAGTTGCGATGGCGAAGGGTATGGATCGATCGGAGAGGAGGTTCAGCGTATGCATTCGCCCCTCGGCTCCATCATTGTGACCGCTCGTCGCGCTCGGTGCGCCGACGATGAGCTTGGTTCCCGACGCCGCCAGCAGGTCTGCGACCAGCCAGGCTTCGGTGACTTCTTCCAGGACGGTCTTGTAGCCGAACTCCTGTGCCAGGCGCAGAGCGGTGCGGATGTCGTTTTCAGCCCGCGCCGTCGTCCGTACTTGCAACTTTCCGTCGAGTGCACGGACGAGGACCTCCATGGCAGCATCGGGTTTGTCGTCGGGATCGGACTGCTGATCCTTGTAGTCCATGGCAGCGTAGAAGGCGCGACGGACTTCCCAGACGACGCCCATGCGCGTGGTGGGGCGCCGGTAATAGATGCCTACAGGGGAGCCTCCGCGGATGGCGCGATTGCCGCGCCCAGGCTCTGTCCCCATTGTTACTCGCAGGCAGGACTCGTCCTTGAGGAGCATCTCGGCCACCGTCTCCCCGTGCGTCTTGAGTACCGCGCCGAGCCCCCCGATCACGTTTTTGTTGCCCGGGCTGATCTGCACGACCGTGACGCCACCCTGGCGCGCTCGTTTGAAGGCCTTGTCGTCGGCATTGATGGCATCGACGATCTTCATGTGAGGTGTGACCTCGTCACCCTGCTCATTTTGATCCGTGCTGCTGACTCCGAGCGTGGTCGCTGTATCGATCAGTCCAGGCGTGATCACCTTGCCTTTGCAGTCGATGGTCACCGCGCCTTCGGGGATCTCCGTGGAGGCATCGCCGACGGTCTGGATCTTGCCGCCTGCGATGATCAGGACGCCATTCTCGATCGCTGCACTGGAAACCGGGTGGATGCGGGCGCCGGTGAAGGCAGTGGTCTTCTCCTGCGCACGGGCTGGAACGCTCAGAGCGAGAGCGAGCAGAAGAAGGCAGCCATGGACGGGGCGTTCGATGCTGCTGCATTGAGGAGTAGGGTGCTTCATCATTTACTTTTCCTCCTCTTCGATGGCTCGACCGGCGAGGTAAACAGCTTCGAGGCGGGAGGTCAGATCGGTTGGTTCGCCGCTGAACACGAGAAAATCGGCATCGCATCCCTGCCGGAGGCTTCCGCACTTCGCGCTGACGCCACATTGTTCGGCCGGGATGCGAGTCAGAGCGGCGATTCCGCCCTGGCGAGACAGCCCATGACGTACGGCCAGAGCGACCGACAAGCGGAGCTGGTCAGGGGGGATGTCCACCGGCGCTTTTCCACTGGAGGCGGGAGTGGGCACGAAGAAGGAGAAACCTCCCGGCGGTCTGCCGCGGCTTCTGCTGCTGGGTGCCGCCGGCTTCTTCGTGGAGGCTGCCACCGTGCTCATGAAGGAGAATGGGATCCCGGCCTCTTCGAGTTTGGCCGGTAGTTCGAGCGTGCGGGTTCGGTCGTTTGGCGAAAGCGGAGCCAGTATGACCGAACCCCCGAGCTTTGCGATTTGTGCGATGCTGTGTTCGGCTTCGGCGGCATCGATCAGCAGAGGAACGGCACCGATCTGCTGGCAGAGTTCCAGCGCTTGTTCGATTTCGGCATGCGTGTGCGCATGGATTGCGACGGGCAGACTGCCCGCCAGCACGTCGCGCAGAACTCGCGATTCGGGTGTGGGTGCAGCGATCGTTTCCTTGGCGTCCTTGAAGTTCGTGCGGATCAGTTCCATCGCCCCCATATGGGACGTCGGGTAACGATTCTGATTCAGAGACTCCTGCACCAGAGCAATCTTCAGGTAGGAATGTTCGGCGAGGACCTTCCCCATCTCTCCTGTCTTGATGACTCCCGCGATGCCGGCGAAAGCATTCATGGAAAGGGGAGCGAGCCCGATCGTGGTCACGCCGCCGCGGGCATTATCGAGCAGAATCTCGTCGAATGGATCGAAAGCATCGGTGGCCTTCAGGTCCGGGGTCACGGCGGTGACGCTTTCAGCGAGATCGAGGCCGAGGCCGAGGTGCGAGTGGGGATTGACGAAGCCGGGCACCACTGTTTTGCCGGAAAAATCCAGGATCTGAGCGCCGCGACTGGCTCCTTTAGGGATCTCGCTGCCGATGAGGGCGATCTTGCCATCTCGGATCAAAAAGGCGCCGTTTTCCAGCACAGTGTCCGGAGCGATGACGATGCGAGTGGCCTTGACGACTGTGGTTGCAGAGTCGCTTCCCTGCGCCGCGATCGGTGCCAGCGAGAAGAGAATGATCGGGAGATTCGAGATCTTGTTCATCGCAGTTGTTCTCGTTACTTGGCCTCGAATTGCGTTGAGCCTGCCGAGATCACGCGCAGGATGTGAGTGTCGCTCGAGAGGATCGGACCACTGGTCAAGAGGATGTCAGCGAGCTTGCCTTGGTCGAGCGAGCCAACTTGCTTGCTGAGCCCCAAGATCTTCGCGGGCGTCAGGGTGATCGCGGCGACCGCGGCGTCGGGGCTCATGCCGAAACCAACGGCATAGGCGGCCAGCAATGTCAGATGTCGCGAGGAACTTGCAGAACCCGAGCCGATCGCGACAGCGATCCCAGCCTTCGATAGTTCTGCGGCGAGGCGCGGATCCTTCCGTCGCAACGAGGAGGGGCCAGGCTCGGGGAGGAGGTCGGTCAATACGACAGGAGTCCCCGACTCGGCGATCTCTTCGATCATTCCGGAGCCTGTCAGCAGGGATTCGAGGATGAGCTTGGGGAGCTTGGCTTCTCGCGCCATCCGCAAGACGGCTCGAATCTCATCGGCCCGTTGAGCCTTCACCCGCAGGGGCAGGTCGCCCTTGCGGACCTTCAGGAGCGCTTCCTTGACGGGGTCCTCGCGAAATGCTCCAGGGTGCTTGGGCCTTTTTGGAGCCTGCTCGCCTGGTTTCGTGGCCGCGGCCTTCTGCCCCTGGGCGCTGCCGGGGGCTTTTGGCTTTTCGCCGGATTGGGG
>CAZIVO010000002.1:54832-78091 GCA_964542765.1 uncultured candidatus Brocadiaceae bacterium
TCTTCGCCGGGCTTGGGTGGGGTCGGTCGTTCACCCGGCCGACCTCCTCGCGATCCACGGCCGCGTCCGAAGCGCTGGCGTGGATCTTGTGCATTGTCCTGTGCCGGTGGTGTGGCCGGTTTCGGGGTCGCTGGCTGGGCTTTCGGACTGCCGCCCTTTTTCTTGCGGTGGTAGTCGAGATACTCGGCGAACTTCTTCTTGTACTCGGTGAGTTTTTTGGCGTGGTCCGTCTTCGATTTCTCGTAGGCGTCCAGGCTTGTGAATGGCTTGCCGATGGCCCGCAGCGCTTTTTGTCGTATCAGTGCATGAGTGGCGGCGCTGCTCGTGGCGACGTTCATCTGGAGCGCAGCAGTCTCTCGCTGGCCGGCGAGCACTCCGAAGTGGTCACCCATGGGGCGGATGGCGGTCCCCTGACCACCCCAGGTTCCACTGGCGTTGTTTCCCACGTAGGCGGTGGTTACTCCGCTCTCGATCACCGAGCGGGAGTTGTGGTCATAACGGTCCAGTCCGTCGAGGATCCGGGTCGCCGCATCGGCTGAACCGGAGAAGGTAGCAGCATCGGCATATGCGGTGCTCAGAGCATCGACCAAGCCTGGGTAGGCATGGGCTTGGGAGTAGTCCAGCAACTCGGCGTTTTCAGGAACCTTGATCTCATCGGCGGGGCCGACCGCCACGATCCGGCTGCCGCGGATCAAGATGATGCCGTTGCTGATTTCAGGGGCAGAAACCGGATGCAGGGTCCCGACCTTGATGGCGACTGTTTTGCGGGACCGGCCTGTGCCAAAACGCTGAGCAGTCAGCGCAGCGTCGATACAGGAGAGGATCAGCGGGATGAGGATGAGGCCTGCGAGGCCTCTTGGGATGGGGAGTCGGAGCATGGCGACCGAGGGGGGTGGGGAGGTCAGGGTCAGTCTGGGCGAGGTAGACCCCTTTTCTACGGGGCGTGGCGGGGTTCGCGCCAAGGTTTTCCTTGGTTTGGTCACCCAGGTTCGGTGGTGTGGGGTTTTGGGTGATTCTGGCACTCCGGCTCCTGGGCCCCAGGGCGTCGTTTGAACCCCTGGAGCCTCACTCCGCAGGAATCGGAGAGCCCTGTTGCGGCGGTGGATTCTTGTCACCCGTATAGCCTTTCGGGATACGCTTGAGTGGGCCTCCTTCATCTCCGCCGAGGTCGCCATCCATGAGATATCTGCCCGCTTGCCATCTCCTTGCCTTGGTTCTGGTTTCTTCGATCAGCGCCCAGAGGGATATCGTCATGATCACGACGAAGGCCGAGATCCATCAGGACGCGCTGATCAGCCCCGATGGCACCAAGATTGCCTTTCGTGGCCCGAGCAAGATTTCCGTCGTGAGCTATACGGGTGGGAAGGAGAGCAGCCTGGTGAGCGGGCTGAATCTCGGTGACTTCCTGTGGTCGCCGAACAGTTCGGGGATTTATTTCATTGAGAATGATCAGGTGCGGTTCGTCGCCAAGAATGGTGGCAACCCCAAGGTGATCGCCAAGTTGCCCGGACAGCAGCACCGCCTGTGGGATGTCGACTCGAAAGATGGCTTCTTGTTCGGTACGCGTTTTGACTCGAGCAACCGCACCTACAAGATCTTCGAGCTTGCCACGGATGGTCGCTCTGCGCCCAAGGACCTTGTCTCGAGTGCTTTTCTCATGGATGAGGTGGACCTGGACCCGGGCGGGACACGCCTCTTGTTCCGCCGCTATAGCCCACAACCCTTCCAGCCGCGCGAATATCTGCATGTCGATCGCGGGGGCAAGAAGGAGGTCTCTCTGACCGGCAAGCCGATCGGCGGACAGATCCAGCATGGCCGCTGGGTCGACAGTGGAAAGAGCATCGTCTTCTCCATGCTTTCTTCGGTCTCCAGTACGTGGCAGCTTGCTCGCATTGGACCTGTGGGCACGAAGATTCGCATGCTGACCGAGGGTTTCATGCACCGGTTCAGCGCGGTCAGTGGCGACCTCAAGTGGGTGGTGATGCAGGCGACCGATGGCAAGCAATTGACCGCGGCCATCGTCCCGGTCGATGGCGGCGGCGTGATCATGCTCGGCACCGATGGTTTGACCTACCAGTTCCAGGGACCACCGAGTATCGACAAGGCTGGCCATCATGTGGCATTTGCGGCGAAGGTTAGTGGGAAGTCGAACTTTCCGCAGATCTTCACGGCTCAACTCGATCGCGAGATCCGGATCTCACCCCGGGCCGAGATTGGCAAACCATTTGGTTTGGAGATGCCCCTTCCTGCATCTCAAATTGGCGGGGTATTCCTGAGCAATGCGGTCGGTACGAAGGCCTTGACCGTGCCCGGCCATCTCTACGGGATCGTACTCAACCCCGCTCTGATCCTTGTTGTCAAGGCGGGCAGGAGCAGTACCGGCAAGCTATCGGTGACGTTGCCAGTCCCCAATAACCCTTGGCTGGTGGGTCAGAACGTCTATTTCCAGGGCCTTCGCACGACCGGCAGTACCGGTGATTTCACGCGCTACATCGAGGTGCGGTTCTACTGATCTGCGGCCTTCTTTGCCTCACCGCGACTGCCGATCCACAAGTAGTACCGCCATAGCCCCAGGAATCCTCGTCGGCTTGTATCCGAGCCTTCGGTGAAGAGTCGGCGGAGTGTCTTGCGGCGCGCTGGACCGAGGGTGACGGGGTAGGACTCGATGAGCCGGTGCACCGGCGCAAGGCAGGAATCCAGGAAGTCGACCACCGCGATCCGGCCGCCTGGCCGGAGGTCTTGCAGGGCGCGTTCCAGAACGTGCTCGAAGTTTTCGATCATGGACAGTGAGTAGGAAAAGACGATGGCATCGAAAGGGCCCTCGACAACACCTGACATGCCATATTCACCCTCGACCAGATCCACGTTGGCGTGTCCGCGCATCCGTTTTCGAGCGCGCTGCAACATCGCGGGCGCACAGTCGAGCCCGACCACCTCACCTCGAGGGCCTACTTTTCGGCACAGGGGGGGGAGGTTGCGGCCGGTCCCGCAGCCGACTTCGAGAATGCGATCGCCGGGGTTCAATGCGAATTCTTCGATCACGCGACGACGGCCCAGCAGCGTCATCCATCGCGTGGCATCGTAGATCGCTCCATGGCGGGAATACATCCGCTGCATGGAGCGGGCGTGGTCGGATGGTCGTTCTCGGGCAGTCGGCAAGGTATGGTGGTTCCGATGCTAGTCGATGCAGCAGTCCCGTGCTCGATCTCTGTCAAGCGCCCATCAGCGGTGGCGGGTTCGCCTATTCTCGACGGCACCGTGTTATCGCGGGGGTGCTCGTGACCCGGCAGCCCATCCGTGACTCTCTGCATTTTCTCAGCGGCTTGGTCCGCCACCCCAAAAAAGTTGGTGCCGTGCTGCCGAGTTCTCGCTATCTGGCCGAGGCCATGGTCGAGGGATTGGATCTGCATGCCGGCGATACGATCGTCGAGTATGGTCCGGGCACCGGGCCGATGACTCGTGTGATCGCCGAGAAGATCGGCAATGGTATGCGCTATCTCGGGATCGAGCGGGACCCCGAGTTTCACAGCCTCCTGACTCGGCGGTTTCCGCAACTTGATTTCCATCTCGGCTCGGCGGAGCAGATTGGCAAGATCTTGAAGGAGCGCGGATTCTGCGCCCCGAAGGTCATCATTTCGGGGCTGCCCTTCGCTAGCTTTTCGGCAACCGTGCAGCAACGACTCGCCAAGAGGACCCGGGAAGCTTTGGCTCCACAAGGCCAGTTCAGGACCTTTCAATACGTGCACGCGTATGGTTTGCCGAGTGCCCGACGCTTTCGGGCGATGATGAACAGGCAGTTCGGGCGCTTCGAGTGCTCGGCACCGGTCTACCGGAATGTGCCGCCGGCTTTCGTGTTGATCTATTGTTCCTGAAAGAAGTCGCGGTGGGGTTGGCGTCCGGAACAGGCTCAGATCAAGGGGCGAGTTCGTTCGGCGAGTTCAGCCTCAAGCGCGCTGATCTTTCGCTCGGAACGCTCGATGCGATCTTTCAGGACGCGCTGCTGGTCGGCCACCCGTTGAGCGCGGTATGCGGCGAAGAGGCCAATCCAGATGAGGCCGATCCCGAGCGTCAAGAGATTGACCTCGGGGGTGTCCCAGGTCGGCAGTATCGAGGAGGCGACGGGATCGAGTAGCAGTGAGAGGAGGACCAGCACTCCCATCATGATGTGAAAGGGTCGTTCGCCGAGAGTGATCATGCTGACACTATATGCCAGGATTCGGCTGGACCCTCTTGCTGTTCCGGCGGCATACTCTCGGCCCTTTGTCCGGCCGGTAACGGGCTGGAGCAGTGGCCATAGAGCGATGGGGAAACAGAACTACGATCCAGCCGAGATAGAGCCCCGGTGGCAAGAGCGCTGGGAGGAGACCAAGGCTTTCCGGGTTCCGGATCTTGGTGACCCGGACTTCGATGCGAGTCGGCCGAAGTTCTACGTGCTCGACATGTTTCCTTACCCGTCCGGTGCTGGCCTCCATGTCGGGCATCCCGAGGGTTATACCGCGACCGATATCGTCGCACGCTTCAAGCGTATGAAGGGTTTCAATGTCCTTCATCCCATGGGCTGGGATGCATTCGGACTGCCTGCAGAACAGCATGCGATCAACACCGGCACCCATCCACGCGAAACGACCTACAGCAACATCGCGGTGTTCCGCCGACAACTCAAGCGGCTCGGCTTCAGCTACGACTGGGACAGGGAGCTCGCCACGACCGACCTCGAATATGTTCGCTGGACTCAATGGATCTTCGCTCGGCTTTTCGAGAAGGGCCTGGCGTACGAGTCGGAAGCGCCGGTCTGGTGGTGTGAGGAACTGGGCACCGTGCTCGCCAACGAGGAAGTCATCGACGGCAGGAGCGAGCGTGGTGACCACCCGTGTGAGCGGCGACCTCTCAAGCAGTGGATGCTGAGGATCACGGCTTACGCGGAGCGGTTGCTCGATGATCTTTCCGATCTGGATTGGCCAGAGTCCATCAAGACGATGCAGCGCGAATGGATCGGTCGCAGCGAAGGGGCAGCGTTGGACTTTGCTGTGGCTGGTGGTTCGGACGAGAAGATCCGGGTGTTCACCACCCGTCCGGACACGCTTTTCGGCGCATCCTTCATGGTCTTGTCACCCGAGCATCCGCTGGTGTCCTCGATCACGACAGATGATCAGGCCGAGGAGGTGTCCGCTTATCAGAATCAGGCAGCCAGGAAGAGTGAACTCGACCGAACTGATCTCGCCAAGGAAACGACGGGTGTCTTCACGGGTGCCCATGCGCTCAACCCGCTGTATGCCGAAGATGATCCGCGGGCCAGCCTGCCGATCTGGATCGCCGACTATGTCATCATGGGTTATGGCACCGGCGCCATCATGGCGGTGCCGGCGGGCGATGAACGAGACTTCAAGTTCACGCAGGTTTACGGGCTTCCGGTTCCGCCGATCTTTGCGCCGGACACGGGAGATTCGCAGGCCGATGAAGAAGTCGAGCAAGGCCGACGATGCTGGACCGAACCGGCCAGATATATCAATTCCAGCAATGAAGAAGGGCTCGATCTTTCCGAGCTTTCGATGCCCGAAGCCAAGGGCACTGTCATCAATTGGCTCGAAGAGAGGGGCCTGGGCAAGGCCGAAATTACTTACCGCCTGCGCGATTGGCTGTTTTCGCGGCAGCGTTACTGGGGCGAGCCCTTTCCGATCGTCCATCACGAAGATGGCACCGTCGAACTGGTTCCCGACGACCAGCTTCCGGTGGCACTTCCCGAGATGGAGGATTTCAAGCCGACGGGAACGCCGGAGCCACCACTGTCCAGGATGGAAGAATGGGTGAAGACGGTTGATTCGCAGGGCCGCCCGGTGCGGCGCGAGACCAATGCGATGCCGCAATGGGCGGGGTCATGCTGGTATTACCTGCGGTTCATCGACCCACAGAACTCGAATCGGTTTTGCGGGGAGGAAGCCGAGAAATACTGGATGCCGGTCGATCTGTATGTCGGCGGTGCCGAGCATGCGGTCCTGCATCTTCTCTATGCCAGATTTTGGCACAAGGTTCTGTTCGACCTGGGGTTTGTCTCGACCAAGGAACCGTTCGAAAAGCTCTTCAACCAGGGAATGATCCAGAGTTACGCCTATCGCGACCAGCGTGGGGCAATCATTCCGGCAGCATTGGTCGAGGAGGATGGGGACGTCTATCGGCACAAGGAAACGGGGGAGGCCCTGAAGCAGGATGTGGCCAAGATGTCCAAGGCGCTGGGCAACGTGGTCAATCCCGATGAAGTCGTCGAACAGTACGGCGCCGATAGCCTGCGCTTGTACGAGATGTACATGGGCCCGCTCGAAGCTTCCGCTCCCTGGAATCCCAAGGACGTTCCCGGGGTGCATCGCTTTCTGCATCGGTCCTGGCGACTCATCGTGCCCGAGTATGAGTCCGACGGTCGAGTGCACGCGTATCTTCTGCAGGATGGTGATACCGATGATGCGCTCGAGCGCAGCCTGCATCGCGCCATCGACAAGGTGGGGGGCGACATTGAGAAGATGGCGTTCAACACTGCGATCGCGGCATTGATGATCTTCGTGAACGAAGCGACCAAGGCGAAGGACCGTTTGAGCAGTAGCCAGGCCCTTCGCTTCCTTCAGATTCTTGCGCCCTTCGCTCCGCACATTTCCTGGGAACTGTGGGATCGCCTTGGCATGTCCGAGGACTTGCATCACGTATCCTGGCCCGAAGTGGACCCGGCCATGCTGGCCGAAGAGACGGTTCAGATGGCGGTACAGGTTCTGGGCAAGGTCAGAGGGCGAATCGAGGTTGCCGCCGGCGCTGAGGAGGCGGAAGTTCTTGCGGCAGCGCGAGAGGCCGTTGCGTCATACCTCGCCGGCAAGGAGATCATCAAGGAGATCGTCGTGCCGAATCGTCTGGTGAATTTCGTCGCCAAGTGACGGCATCATTGCGCGGCTCGTGATTTTCTGGCTCTGCGCCAGTGTGGCACCAGGCAAGCCAGCGCGATCGCAGCTGCGAGGATCATCGGCCAGATCGGCATCGGGTCGCGATCTCCCTGGGAAGTTGAGGCGTCGAGTTCGGTCTGGCTGCCCACGCCCGCTGTCACGGCAGAGGACGGCCGATCTTGCAGTGCGCGTAATCGGTCGCTCGGGTGTGAGGCGAGACTCGTCAGCGTGCGGGATCTTTCGTCACGGGTAGCATCAGGGAGAAGATTTCGCAGAGCCAGCATGGCCAGTTCCTCGGCATCGGTATCGCCAGATTTTGCAGTGGCGATGATCAGCGGCAGAGAGCTTGCCGAGCCCATTCGGATCAGGGAGTCGGTTGCGACCATGCGAATATCGCCCTGTGCGTACAGAAGACGTTCGAGCGTGTCACGCGCTCTGGGGTCGGTGGACAGGCTGAGTTGTCGCGCTGCTTCCTCGCGGTGGAAGTCGCGTGCGGCGGTAGCGAGGAGGATCCAGCGGTCCAGTTTGGAGAGGGGGGGACTCTGGTCAGGTCGTGACTGCAGGTCGGCCAGGTAGATGAGGGCAGCTGGAAGGGTGAGGCCGCCGGAGCTCTGGCCGATCACTTCGAGACGGGTGCCGGCTCTCGCGATCTTGAGGGTCACCGATCCGCATTCGGCAGCACCGCCGGTCACCAGAAGGTGGGATGGATTTTGGTAGTCGGTGCCTGCGAGAAGGTTTCCCACGAGGGCCTGGAGGTCGAGCGTTACGGATGCGCCGCCGGCTTCGATGGGTAGCAGCCTGGCCAGTTCGTGCGCCCGGCCAGAAGATGCCCCCAGATTGGAGCCGATCCAGGTTTCGCGTCCGGCGAAATCACACGTGGCCTGGATTTCACCACCGGAGGCGAATCTGATCCCGGCTTTCAGGTAGATGCCTTCGCCGAGTTCAATTTCGGGTTCCAGAATGCGCAGACCGTGAGCGGTGATCGCGATCGATATGGCATCGAAGGGATCGTGAGCTTTTGGCCATCCGGAGAGTTCGGGCAGAATGGTTTCGCGTATCCAGGTGAGGGCATGCGGACCATTTCGTTCGTGATCGCTGGCCAGATGAGCGGCCAGCGTGGGATCTTGTGCCGCGGCTTGACTCGCAAGGATCAGAAGTGCCAGCAAGCGGGCTTTCATCGCCTCAAACTCCTCCGGTCTGTGGGGTGGAAAGCTCCGGTTTCTTGGTGGAATCCCTGTGCAGAAGGATCGGGATATTCCTGGGTGTGGGAGGGGGAACCGGGATTGGTCCAGGGTTCCTCCATCAAGCTTGCATCCTGAGATAGATGCTCTTGCGACTGCGCTGCCACGGCTGCCCATGCCTGTGCCCGCCGCCGTCGATTTACTCGCCAGAGCAAGAAGGTGGCGATGCTCAGCAGCAGACAGATGAAACTGCCGGCAGCCAGCCTTCGACGGGTTTCGCTCAGGCCACCGCTCACACCGTCGGGATCTGGCGAACTGGAGCGAAGAGCTTGCTCTTGCACTGATCCGAGCGAGGCTTGAAGAAGTGGTAGCAGGTGCTCGTCTTCCTCCGTGAGCCGTTCTTCGAGGGCTTGCGTGCTACTCGGATCGCGCAGTTCGCCCAGCCGCGCAATTGCATGGCGGCGCACCGATGTGCTCGGATGGTCGAGCACGGCGAGCAGGGTCTGGCATTCGTTCTCGGGCGGTAGTTTGTTCGACAGGGATTGAAAGGCGAAGGCGAGAGCGTGATCGAGTTGCGAACCGTCGCTGCTGATCGCGCAAGCCGCTGCCAGCAGGGGTTGTGGGTCGCCTATATCCGAGAGGGCGAGCATGGCCTGCACGCGATCGTCGCCATCGCCTTGCCTCGACAGTAGCTTGACCAGGGGCGCGACCGCAGCGCTGGTTTTCAGCTGGCCCAGCAGGCGAGCTGCGAAGGTGCGCGCGGTGAGATCTTCGGACTCCAGGGTCTCGAGTGCGGCCTCTTCTGATCTCGGGTCCGGCATGGTGCTCAATGCTGCGATGGCTTGCCGCCGGACCAGGAGAGCTGTCGGCGCCTGGCTGAGTTCGATGAGTTGCGGGATCACTTCGCGCATCTGTAGCTTTCCAGCGGACCAGGCTGCACGGGCGGTGACTTCCGGATGGCCCGATGCCAATCCAGCAGCGATGGTTTGTGCGGCTCCCGGGGTGGGATTGGTTTCGGCGGCGAGGAGAGCACGGTAGACCTCGCTCGGCTCTGCCTGCAGGACCGAGGGAGCTGGTGACCTCTCTTCGTCAGAGGTGGTTCCCTGGGGCATCAGGAGTGATGCTGCGAACGCTATTCCTGTGATCATTCCATGGCTCCGGCTTGCTTGTTTCGCCCTCCCTTTCTTATCGACCCCTGAAGGGCTCGGCTTCACCCCGCTGTCTCGGTTTAGAAACAGGGCCGAAAGGGTCAAGTTGAGCGAGAACAAGGCCGATAGCGGAAGGCGGGTTCCAGCGCATGACGACTCTTTGGGAGAGGTCTCTGGCGAGTGCCGGGAGACAGGCCCTGCCGATGGGCGAGCGGTGCACAACAATCGTTGGCACTGGGGCCAGGGGACCAGGCTGGGTTGGGTGGCCATGGTGCCCGGTTTTGCTCGCGACCATTTTTCTTGTCGTTCTGAGCATGGGCGGTTCCCTGCCGCTGGCCACGGCAGCGGCCTTTTCAACCTTTTTGGGTGTATTGGCGTCCCATGTTCTTGTCGTGAACCGGTTGCGAGAGGGCGGGCGGCATCTGACCCGAGAGGGGATGGGAAAGAACGATGGAACCAGAAATGAACCGGTAGCTTCACCTGATCCTGCTCGTTGCGTGGTGGATTCGCTCACGGCGGGAGTCATCACCCTCGATCGCGATGGCCGGGTGGTTCTGGCCAACTCGGCGGTGCGGGAAGTTCTGTGTGTGGATGAGAGCGCTATCGAGGGCCGTGAACTGTCCGATGTGATCGCCGAGGCTCTGCGTGATCGGGTAGTGAAGGGCTTCGAGGAGTTTCATCGCCGGAACCGGCAACAGGTCGAGCTTGTCGGCATCGAATGGAATGGAAAGGTCTACGACTTCACGATCGCTCCTGTTCGATCACGGCAGCATGACATGGAGTCTGCCGCTGTCATTCTCGTCGCCGATGTCACGAGGAAGGCTGAGACCGCGCGGCTCAAGGATGAGTTTCTTTCTTCCATCTCGCACGAACTGAGAACTCCGCTGACAGGGATCTGTGCGTCGACCGAGATCTTGCAGCAGATCGGACCTCAAGGAGGGGACGAGTGGGTCGAGTTTCTCGACATCCTCTGGCAGGAAGGATCTCGCCTTCGGGGCCTTGTCGATGACGTGCTCGATTACAGTTCCATGGAGAGCGGCGATGTCGCTTGGGAGACGAGCCTGATCGATGTCGAGAAACTTGCTGAGACGGCTGTCGGGAGTCGCCGGCAGGATGCTGCTGGCAAGGACGTCACTTTGGGGCTGAGCTGTGGTGGGGGTTCGCTTCACGCCGAGGGTTCGCAAGAGCGCATTGCTTGTGTCATTGGCAAGCTCATCGATAACGCTCTCAAGTTCACCCCTGGCCCGGGACGAGTCGAAGTTTCCGTCATGCGATCAGGAGAGTCTGTTCATGTCTCGGTGGCGGACAGTGGGCGAGGAGTTCCGCGCGAGCACCGGGAGACGGTGTTCGAGAAGTTCAGCCAGCTCGGCGATACGATGACTGAAAAGCCGCCTGGCGCGGGTCTTGGCCTACCGATCTGTCGCCGGATCATCGACCTTTCGAACGGTGCGATATGGTGCGAGGATTCAGAACTTGGCGGTGCGTCATTCCGATTTCTCCTCCCGGCGGTCGATCCCGAACAGTCCTGATCACGGCACCGTACGGGTGGAACGACTCGCGCGTCAGGTGATCAGCGTTTCCACAGTGCGGGCAGGAACATCGCTGCGGGCACCAGCAATTCCAGGCGTCCGAGAATCATCTGGAAGGACATCAAGATCTTGCTCCACCCGTAGAGATCGCCATAGCCGCCAGCCGGACCGAGGTCGATACCGCCGAGGTTGTTTGGTGCCAGCGCTGATGTGACCTCGGTGATCGCGGGGCCCGTGCACATCATCATGCTGACGCTTGCGGTGAAGCAGGACAAGATGTCGAGTCGCTCATCGAGGGCCAGCGCCATGGTTCCGATCGCCACACCGATGAACCACATGAGAATCAGGGCGGCGATGGAGGTGATCGCCGCTTCGGCGACAACATTCTGGCCGACCTTGACTCTCTGGACACTCTTGGGGCGAACGAACAAGCGGAGCATGTTGGTGACGAGCTTGACCGAGACCATCAGGCGGAGAACCTTCATGCCGCCGGCCGTCGAACCCGAGCAGGCGCCGACGAACATGCAGAAGACGAGCAGAATCAAGGCAGCCTTGGGCCAGGTCTCGTAGTTTGCACTGCTGTATCCGGTCGATGTGAGGATACTCATCACGTTGAAACTGGCATCGCGCAGGCACTGCCAGATGGACCCATAGTCGCGCACTCCACCTTGCACATCGTCTGGCAACTGGAAACCCCAGAGCCGGAGAATCAATGTCATTGCCACTATCAGGCCGAGGACCAGATAGATGTAGGTGCGTAATTCAGCGACTCGCACGGGCATGTTCGGTGCGCGGAAGCGATTGCTGATGACGGTAAAGAGCAAGGCAAAGTTGCAGCCGCCAAGGAACATGAACACGATGATGACGAGTTCTATCCCAAGGCTGTCGAAGGCTGCGATCGATGAGTCCTTGGTGGAGAAACCTGCGGTCGAAATGGTAGTGAATGAGTGGCAGATGGCGTCGAACCAGCTCTCCATCCCGGCCAGCCGTAGGAGGAGGACTTCCGCAATGGTCAGGAACAGGTAGACCTTGAGCAGCATGCGAGCCAGGTCTCGCATGCGCGGACGCAGATCGCCGGCAGCGACGCCAACCTGTTCGGAGGACAGGAGGTTTTTTCCTGTCACGCCCATCGTCGGCAGCAGCACGAGGAAAACGAAGATGACGCCGACACCGCCGATCCATTGCAGCAAGGAGCGCCACAAGAGCAGGCTTTGCGGGAGATCTTCGACCTTCGGGTTGTCACCGCTCCCCAGGATACTGGCGCCGGTCGTGGTCAGGCCGCTGATGCTTTCGAAGAGGGCGTCAGCGGTGTTGGTGATGGCTCCTGACCACTCGAAGGGAAGTGCGCCGAGGGATCCTGCCACCACCCAGGCCAGGCCCACTACGGCAAGGCTTTCGCGGCGGAAGAAATCGTCGTTCCGTCTCGCTCGCCCTGCCATCCACAAGAGCAGAGACACGGCCAACCCGATGGCGAAGCTTGCCGTGAACCCATTGACGGGATCGAAAGCGGTGGCTCCTCGCTCTTCGGCATACAAAGCGAAGGCGAGGGGGATCAGCTGGGCTAGTGAGAAAAATAGCGTGAAGCCCGCGAGCAGTCGTGCGACTTGGCCGAGATTCATGCCTAAATCAACCTGTGATGCGGACCCTCCACTGAGATGATCAAGATAGTGCCGATTGCCTTGCGGTCCCCCTGAAATCCTTGATGGAGCGGGATGCTCCGGGAGTTGGCAGCCGATCATGCCGGGTTGAGAGCTCTATTTTGCAGGTCCGGGGCCGCCTTGCCGCCACTCAGGCGGGATGCATGGTGGTGGCCGGTGAGAGAGGAGAATTGGGCCTCTCCACCGAGGATACGGGTGGAACCCCCAGGGGGTTGGCCTGCTGCGACCCGCCGAGAGGTCTCACGGAGTCGATGGGGGGTCAGGGTTGCCGAGCTTTGCTATGCTCGGTCGTGTAGCGGTTGGTTCGGGCCCGGATCTGAGGGTGATCGAGTGCTTTGGCTGCCGTATCCATGATGGTCGATGGCGATATAAAAAAATGACGGCCCCTCGCGAGGATGAAAGCCGTTTGCTGGCGATGCTGGCGGAAGGTGATGAGTCGGCGCTCGCCACCCTCTTCTCACACCACCGTGAGAAACTTTGGCGAATGGCGCACTTCCGGCTCGATCCGCGGTTGATGGGGCGTGTCGATGCCGATGATGTGTTGCAAGAATCCTGGCTTGCGGCGACTCAGCGCCTTGATAGCTTCAATGCCCAGGAAGCCATGACTGTCTTCATCTGGTTTCGACACATCGTTGGCCAGACCATGGTCGATGTGCATCGTCGCCATCTCGGAACCCAAAAGCGTAGTGCAAGGCGTGAGATTCGTTTGCACGCCGGTGCACCCATGGCCAGTTCCGAGGCGATGTCGGCACATCTGGTGGACAGCCTGACATCGCCGAGTCATGCGGCGATGCGTGACGAGGCGAAGGCGAAGTTGCGGGCGGCGATCGATGATATGGAACCGATCGATCGCGAGGTCCTGCTCCTGCGGCACTTCGAGGAACTGAGTAACGCAGAGGTTGCCGAGACCTTGGACCTCCAGAAGACGGCGGCGAGCAATCGTTACGTGCGAGCACTGCGTCGTCTGAAAGAGGTTCTCGATGATGCTGGGAGTAGCGTCGGATGACCGGCCCCGATGACAGCGATAGTGGCCGGCATCCTGTCGAACTTCTTGCCGAAGAGTTTGTTGAGCGCCAGCGCCAGGGTGAACAGCCCAAGATCGAGGACTACATCGAGGCTCATCCTGAACTGGAGGGAGAGATCCGCGATCTCTTCCCGACCCTTATGGCGATGGAGGACCTCAAGCGAGCCGAGTGTTCCCCGAGCGGGCCGCGCGCAAGCTTGGGCCCCGTTCGAATAGAGAGTCTGGGCGACTTTCGCATCATCCAGGAAATTGGCCGGGGTGGTATGGGCATCGTCTACGAGGCCGAGCAGGAATCCTTGAGTCGGCGTGTGGCAGTGAAGGTGCTGCCCCGTCAGTCGATCGCGGATAGTTCGCGTTTGAAACGATTCCATCGCGAAGCGCAGACCGCTGCGGCTTTGCACCACACCAACATCGTCCCGATCTTCGGCACAGGGGAGCACGATGGATATCACTATTACGTCATGCCGCTGATCCCCGGCATCGGTCTGGACAGGGTGATGGCATTCCTGCGCGGTGATGGCATTTCCGGAGTCGGCGATTCGGCTGTTCGAGCTCGCAACGCAGCCTTCGCCCTGCAGGGCGGAGAGGATGATGCGGCTGATGTCCCTTGTGAAGATGAGGAGGGGCAGTTGCTATCTTCGGCTCCCGACCGGAACTACTACCGGTCGGTGGCGGGCATCGGGGTCCAGATTGCCGGTGCTCTCGACCATGCCCATGGTCAGGGCACGCTGCATCGTGACATCAAGCCAGCCAACATCTTGCTAGGTGATGACGAGATGGCTTGGGTGACCGATTTCGGACTCGCCAAGGCTCTCGAGCACGATGACCTCACTCATTCGGGAGATATCGTCGGCACGCTCCGGTACATGTCGCCCGAACAGGCGAGGGGTGAGTTTGATCGTCGGAGTGATATCTATGGCTTGGGGGTCACTCTCTACGAGCTTGCCTCACGTCAGCCAGCCTTCGCTGGTGGAAATCGCAACCGTCTGCTCCGGGAGGTTGTCGAGGGCCGGTTGCAGCCCTTGCATAAGGTGGATCATCAGATCCCCAGAGATCTTGCGACGATCATTGAAAAGTCCTGTGCCGCCGAGCCAGGCCATCGATATCAGGCAGCTGGTGAACTCGCCGAGGATCTACAGCGGTTTCTTGATGACCGGCCAATTTCGGCCCGTCCGGTCACGGCGATTGAATCTTTCTGGCGGTGGTGTCGTCGCAATCGCACCGTCGCCTCGCTTGCGGCCTGTACCCTGTTAGCGATCGTTGTTTCGGCGGTGATGGGTTGGGTGTTCTTCAATACGGCATCTGTTGCGTTGGAGAAGGAAAGGTCCGCGCTCGATCTCGCGGGGTCCAACCTGGAACTGAGCTTGCGCGCTTTCGAAGAGGTCTTCGATGCTGTCAGTGGACCGGATTTGTTCGAGTCCGAGGTCGAGGACCCGCAGACGGGAGAGGCAACCCTTGTCACGACGACGCCGATTTCGCAAGAGGACGTGGCACTCTTGCAGCGGATCCTCACCTTCTACGATCGGTTTGCCGAACTCAATGCGGAGAATGTCGATCTGCGGTCCGACACCGCGCGTGCGTATCGGCGCGTGGGCGAGATCAACAAGCGGCTGGGCCACTACAAGAAGGCAGCTACGGCTTATCAGGATTCCTTGCTGCTCTACCAGTCGTTGCAGGCTGAGGCGGGCGAGTTATCTGATTACACGGTCGAGATTGCGGTTGTGCTGAACGAGAAGGGTCGCGTGCAGCGAGCGCAGGGCAAGGATGCCAAATCGAGAGAGCACCACGAGCATGCCCTGGAAATCCTGAGCGCGGGTTTGTCGAGCACTGACTCATCGCCGTCTCGATTGCTCGAACTGGCTAGAACGCACACTTTTTTGAGCGGTGGTCGATCGTTTGCGGTGGGCGCTGGCCGTTTTGGAACCGGTGGAAGGTCGTCGCGCGGTCCTTCTACGGGTCGTCGAGATACACGGGAAACTGCAACCGAGCATCTGGAGACCGCTTTGGACATCGTCAGCGAGTTGCTTGCACTGAACCCCACGGACCCGCGCGTTCTTCTGGTCGAGGCGCGCAGCCACCGGCTACTGGCAGCTTCACGCAGTCGCTTGGTGGGTTACGTTGTCAGTGATGTTGAGCGCGCCATCTCAATTCTCAAGGGTCTGGTTGACCGTTTTCCTCAAGCCGATCACTATCGCTTCGAACTTGCCGAGACGCTGGTCCATTCTGCGCGTGGCCGGATGTGGTTTTTGAAGGGTGACGGTACCATCCATAGACCTGAGCGTGGTGTGGAGATCTTGAGGGCCCTGCATCAAGAGCAACCGACGATTTCGGAATACGAGTCTGCGCTTGCCCGCGCCCTTTACCGGTGGGGGGAGGTGAGTGTGCGGGCTGGCGATTCCATGGCAGGCGTCCGGTTGCGTGAGGCATCAAGGATTCATGCAGGCTTGGCGGAGCGCTTTCCAACGGCCCCCATTCACTTTCAGCATTGGCACTGGGCATTGATCGCGCGCCATCGGCTGCTCAGAGACGGCGGCGCTGATGAGGGAGCGCGAGAATTGCTGGAAGAGGCGATTGAAGATATTCAGGATGTGGCACAGGGGAACCTCGATCAGGGTTCTGTCGATGCGATCCTTGGATCACTTTATTTTGCCTTGTCACGGACGCTGCAAGATTTGGGCGATCAAGTTGGAGCCGATACGGCGGCAGCCGAGGCTGCTATTCGGGCGAGGTCTCGGCAACGCCGCCGTTGATGCGCCCGCCTGCGAGTGGTCGAGGGGCGATCCTCAGATCTTTTGCGCCAGCCACATTCCGGTGATGATGATCGTGGCGATTGCGACAAGATATAACATCGCATACCAGGCGAGGATGAGAGGATTCAAACTCTTGCTCGGCCGACTCCGCCTGAGACTTTTGGCGGATCGTGGCGGTGGCGAACTCGAGTCCGTCAGGCGGCGAAGCTGGTTTACGACTTCGCGAGCACTCTCGGGCCGTTGATCGGGAGTCTTGGTGAGGAGACGGTTGATCAGGTGGTCGAGCAAGCGTGGTACCGCAACGCCGGAACCGCTCAGGGTCGGTGGAGCTTTTCGAAGGTGGGAGGTAAGGACCTCCTTTGAAGATGCGTGGGGAAACAGGCGTTTGCCGGTGACCATGGTGAAGAAGGTGCATCCGAAGGAGTAGAGGTCGGATCTGGAGTCCAGTTTATTGCCCAAGATCTGCTCGGGTGACATGAAGGCGACAGTGCCCATTCGTGTGTCGGAGGCTTCTTCGGCGGTCGTTGCGAGACCGAGATCCCCTAGCTTGGCGCGGCGGTCCTTCGAGAGGAGGATGTTGGCGGGTTTGACGTCACCGTGAACGAGTCCCTTCTGATGCGCGTGTGCAAGCGCTTCCATGACATCGATCGCAATCTTGACAGCCTCCTCCCACGCGAACGGGCCGTGAGCCTTTATGTGCTGGGCAACGTTACCTCCGCCGACCAGTTCCATCGCGAAGAAGTGGCGTCCGTCAACTTCACCGACTTCGTATAGCTGTATGAGATGTGGATGGTCGAGAGAGGCTGCCGCACGTGCCTCGCGTTGGAATGCTTCGACCCGCTCTGAATCGCTACAGGCATCTTCCTTCAGGAGTTTGAGCGCGACATGACGATCGAGCCGATCCTGTCGAGCGTGGTAGACGATGCCGTAACCGCCGCGCCCCAGTATCTTGAGGATCTTGTAGCCGGCGATTTCGGTGCCGAGCATCGGATCAGGATTTTCCGGTGGACTATCTTGGTCAGCGTCCTTGGTGATGTTGGTGATCCGGATAGAGGTGTCTCCGATCCGAAAGGAGCCTTCTGGTTGCAACGTCTGTCGGGTGATCCGCTCGTCCCCGTACCATGTTCCGTGGGTGGAGTTAAGGTCCGTCAGCACTATTCGGTCATTCTCCACATCCAGTCGACAGTGCTGTCGCGACGCGCTGGGATCATCGATTCGGACACTGCAAGAACTCGATCTCCCGAGTAGTGCCGGCATCGTCGACACGACAAAGGTCTTGGTACGACCCTTGTGTGTGGAGATCAATTCGAAGGTCGAAGTCACGCGGAGACTTTATAGGAGCTCAGTATCGACTCGAAGGGAGTTTGTCAGTGTTCTACCGCTGCTCGGACCAGTCGCCGCAGCATTTCTTCCAGGCCTTCGGTTTGTTCTGGATGGGGGGAAGAACAGACGACACGACCCTTACCGAAATCGCTCACCACGATTGCCGGGGTGCCGGGCATGACTCCGCCCGGGACTCCTTCTTTGGTCACCTCACCTCGATATCGAGCCAGAACCTGAAAGTCCGGGAGTTCCGGGTCGCCCGAAGGGGCGTAGATGGGTCCGTTGACATAGAGGATCGAGTGTCGCGATTTCGACATCCCGAACCTTGCTCTGGCCTCTGTCGTGAATTCGACAGGTACTGGCCCTCGTCCTCGTGCCCAGTGTGAGCGATCGATGACGTCGGCATCGAGGATGCGGAGGCTGACGTCATAGTTGTTGGAAGCGAGGTAGGCGCCGGCACATATACCGACGTAGCCGCCACCCTCCTTGACGAATCCTCGGATAGCATCTCGACCACTGTTCTGAAGAGCTGTCGCCTGTCCCCTCATGGATCCTCCCGGGAAGATTGCGACGTCGAACTGGGAGAGGCTTCCATCCCGGACATCCGCGGCACAGACTCGACGTACGACGAAGTTGTGTTTGCGGGTGAGGAGGCTCTCGAGCAGGGGTGGACCTTTTTTGGAAACTCCGCCGGCGGCATACATGCCGACCTTGATGGCCTTGTCTTGTGAGGAGGTGCCGATCATCCGGTGGGGGGAATGGGTGAGCATTCCGAGATCGGTAAGGAAGCGGTGGACGGTGAGGCGGTGCTGGCGCACGCGGTAGGCTCTCGCCTGATCCTTGGTCGTGGTCTCAAGGATCATGCTCGGGGTGCCGAGGCGATCGGCGACGGCTCGCGCGATACTTCCAGCAACCGCCGGCCCTTTCAGGACAAACTTCTTCTGCGGATTCTCGATGGTCGCGTTGACTGCATCGAGCATCGAGAGGGCGGCTTCACGACCGAGTTGGCGTGATCCCAGGATGATTGAACTGCCAACGCTCTTGGGATTGATCTGCGTGAAGTCGTAACCTTCATGGAGGTCGAGGAAGTAGTCCGGCGCGATTTTCTTGGTGAGTTTCCACAGAGCCGTGGCCAGGGTGCCAACGGGCTTGCCGCCTTCCTTGCGCGGGAACTGTCGGTTGAGATCGCTTTCCTTTTCGGGAAGGTTCGGGATCCTGCGGACATCCGCTTGCAGCGCGAGTTCGTTGGTGCGTTCGACCACGACCAAGCGCCCCTTCTCGATCGCCCAGCCGGCTATCTGTCGTGCAGCAAAGGCACCGGACGGTTCGTTTCCGTGGACTCCTCCGATCACCATCACCGTGGGGCCCTTCACCTTGGTTTCGATGACCGTGTATTTCGTCGCAAATCGACTGCCTTTGGCTAGCGAATGGTGCGTGATCCGCAGCGATGGTTTGGCAGTGGCCGAACCAGGGCCTTGCGCTGGCGCTGGCGCGATGGCGATAAAGAGGATGGTGAGGGCGGTGGTTACTGGGAGGTTCACGCTCGAAGTGTAGCAGAGGGAGTGGATAGGGACTCGTGCCGACACATGGCAGTATCGTTTACTGCTGAAGTCGCGACGCCAGATCTTCAACTTCTTGCCAGACTCGCAAGGTGTTGCCGGACCAGAGCTTGCCGATCTGCTCTTCGGTGTAACCACGGCGTACGAGCTCAAGTGTGACGTTGAAGGTCTGCGAGGCATCATTCCAGCCCTCGATTCCGCCGCCACCATCAAAGTCTGACGAGATGGCAACGTGGTCGATGCCGATGAGTCGGACCGCGTGGTCGATGTGGTCGACGAAGTCTTTGACCTCAGCGCGTGGATGGATGGCATCGATCTGGCTCAGCTGTTTGCGGTAATTGACCAGGGCCTTTTCCTGGTCCTTTTCGGATCCCGAGCTTCGTCCTGGAGCGACACCGAGTTCCTCGCGGAGAGCATCGATCATCGCCCGGCGTTCACGATCGGTCTTGATGAAGGCGCTGAGCGCGACGCACTGAATCACCCCGCCCTTCTTGGCGAGGGCGATGAGTTGCTCGTCATCGAGGTTGCGAGTGTGATCGCACAGTGCGCGGCAACCGGAATGCGAAGCGATGACCGGAGCCTTCGACAGGGCAACAGCCTCCATCATGGCCGACTTGGCGGCGTGGGAGATGTCCACCATGATTCCTACCCGGTTCATCTCGGCGATGGCCTTGCGACCGAGATCGCTGAGCCCGCCATGCAGGGGTTCTTGCGGAGTGTGTGAGTCGCCGAGTTGACTATGACGGTTGTGTGCGATGCTCATGTATCGCGCACCGAGTTCGTGGAATGTTCCGATCAGCGAGAGATCCTCTCCCATGGGATAGCCGTTCTCGATGCCGATACAGGCGACGAGCTTGCCCTTGCCGACGATCTTCCGAACGTCAGCAGGGCTGCGGGCGAGTTCGATGTGTTCTGGATAGAGCCTCACCATCCGGTGGATGGCATCGAACTTCTTCATCGCATCGCGGAGAGCCTTCTTGTAGCCGGCAGGAGTCAGGCGTTGCTGCCCGACATAGACGATAAAGAAACCACAGTCGTAATGGCCCTCGCGCATCTTCGGAAAATCGACTTGTTGATCGCCTCGCACCGCGGGGTCGTACTGGCGGCGGAACCGTTCGCGGGTTACCGGGTCGCTCGGCAGTTTCTCTGGGGCGAGCAGCGGCGAGATGTCCTTGTGGGTATCGAGGGTGATAGCCCTTTGGTGGATGCCTCTGGCACGGGCAACGAGATCGGCCTCGGTTGGAGCCGATACACAGCTGCCGAGAAGGAGGAGAGCCGGGAAGAGGGATCTAGAGTGCATGGGCTGTCATTATGCGCGAGTTCTTCGAAAAGGCATCCCTGCCATGTTGCCGCCGCACGAAATGATGATCGCTTCGGCTGCGGCTTCGGTCGGCGACCGGACACAGTCAGGAGGAACTCCCTTGTGTCTTCTGCGAGGTTGGCTGAGGGTTCAGTTTCCCTCGCCCAGTGCGCGGCGCATCATCTCATCAAAGCGTTCCAGGTCGGCCGAGCCTTCCTGGGTATCGACCTCCTTCCCTTGCCGATCCAGGGCGATGGTGTAGGGGATCGGACCCGGGATGTCGAAGTGCTCGATCACGGCGTCGAATTGATCGGCCTTCAAGAGGAAGATCGGCGCGTCCAGCTGGGATTTCTTTGCGAAGATGCGAAGGTGGGCGAGGGCCTCGTCGGCAGTGCTATCAGGCAGGGCCAGATCGTGTGCGATGGTGATCACCTCGCCGCCCCGCTCTTTGTGTATACGCCCTATCTCGACCAGATCGGGCAATTCCTCGATACAGGGAATTCACCAGGTCGCCCAGTGATTGATCAGCAGACCCTTGCCGCGGCGCGCCGCGATCTCGGCCTTGAGGTCCTCCAGATCGACCAACCGAACGACCGGTGTGGTCACGGTCGGGGCATCCTCGGTCGCCGGACCATCACAGGCCGGCGCCGAGGCCAAGACCGCGAGCAGCAGGACTGCCGATGATCTCAGGCTCTGGGTCACGGATTCGATGAGCAGCAATCCAAGCGAGAGCAGCTCAGTCCTTGTCGTTCTTGCGGCGTTTCTTGCGCGCTCCCCCACGGGGAGCTTTGGACTTGATGCTTCAACCATAGGGGCGGCTGGATTGAACCTCGATCTCCTTGTTGGCGAGGATCGCATCGATGGCGTCACGGACATAGCGTGTGGCCTTCTGTGGGTCCTTGTTGCCTTTGTCGTCGTCGAGTCCACCGGCGTAGCGGATGACACCCTTCTTGTCGATGACATAGCAGTGGGGCGTGGTTCGCGCCTGGAACAGCGAGGAGATCTTGTTGCCGTGATCGAACAGCACGTTGTGGTTGAACTTCTTCGCGCCGACGTGCTTGCGGATCGTTGCGTAGGGCTTGTTCTTGGCGGTGAAGGCATCGGCATCGGGCTGCGAACCGATCTCGTTCTGGTTGGAGTTGATCGCGAGCACGACGAGATCCTTGTCGCCGTAGTCGTCGGCGATCGACATGATCTTGGGTTCTGCGTAGCGCTCCCACGGGCATTTGACCGACCAGAAGTGGATGAAGACCACCTTGCCGCGGAAATCGCCGAATTTGTGACTCTTTCCATCGAGGTCGGTGATGGCGAGGCTTGCTGGCACTGCCACTCCCAGTTTCAGGGTCTTGGGCGCTGACTTGGCGCTTCCCTTGGCAGGTCGGGTGACCTTCTGGGTTTCGGTGCCTTGGGCACAAGGCGCAGCCGCGAGGGCGACGGCGATGAGAGGAGCGAGGAAGGTTTTCATCATTTGGAGATCCCTTGTCGGTCGAGGCGAAGGCTTGCTCGAGATGGTCAGCCTAATGCAGGGGAAAGGTAAGCGGTCCGTTGCGGCGAGCTCTGGTGAGCTTGTTACATCCTCGATGCATGAGTGACCGTGGTACCGGTCTCCGCGGTTCGTTCAGATCACTTCCCCCGGAAGTCGTAGCACAGGAGTCGTTGTTTGCGACCGGTGAGGAAGTCGCGCGAGTTCTGGCAGACGTAGAGGAGACCTCGGTAGACCACCAGGGGCGTCCAGGTCTCCGAGGCGAAGAACAGACGTGCACGGGCGAGGACCTTCGGTCCTTCGGGCGTCAAGTTCAGCCAGAGGAGGTGTCCGAACTCTCCCATGCACAGGAATGCGCCATCAGCTCTCATCAAGAAGGCGCGGCCCGGGTGCATGACTCGTTGCACCGGACCCTGTGAGGTGGTCAGGGTGTCTTCCCAGGTGAGATCCTGACGCCAGAGGGTTTTGCCGGACTTCCAGTCAACGCATGCCAGTTCGGAAGTCGGTTCCTTCTGTCCGGCGAATCCGTAGAGATGTTCATCGACGAGGACGGGTGTCCCGAAGTGGGGATCGAAGTTTGTGTTCTTCCAGGAGACTTTGCCGGTCCCATCGGTTTGCAACTCGAGCTTTACTCCGCCACGTCCATAGCTCTCGGCGATGAAGATCCCGCTATCTTGGACCACCGGCGTCATGGCGTTCACCGAGTAATAGATCTCGCTGCGCCAGGGGAATTCCCATAGCAGCTTTCCTGTCGGGCTGAGGACGCTGAGTCCGCCGACCGGTGGGCGGCTCTTGCCACCGCCGAACACCAGGATACGAGGTTGCCCTTCCATGGTTGCGAAGACCGGCGACGCATAACTCGCATACCATTGCTCGCCTGCCTCCCACACCGTCTCGCCGGAGTCGCGGTGGAAGGCCACGACGCAGGGCCCGTCGGGCGAGCCAACGTTGACCACCAGATGTTCGCCGACCAGTAGCGGCGTCGTTCCCACGCCGAAGAACATCTGCGGGATCTCGAAGTCTTTGCGGAGTTCGCGTTTCCACAGAACCTCACCGTCTTCGAGCTTCAGGCACTGGAGGCGCCCGTCGACGCCATAGGTGAAAACTTGTCCTCGGTCGATCAAGGGAGCGCATCTCGGACCGTTGCTGTAGCCGAAGGCATCCTCGTAGATGATCTGCGCCGCTTGCCGCCAGAGCCGCTTCCCGGTTTTGGGGTCGAGACAATCCACGATCTCCTGGCCGGCCAACCGATGGAACAGGATCAGCCGTCCTTTGACGATGGCCGGGGCGGCGTAGCCCCCTCCGGTCCGCCGTTCCCAGAGAAGTTTTGGACCTTGTTCGGGCCACTTCTTGAGCAGGGGACACTCATCGGTGAAGGGGCGCC
>CAZIVO010000003.1:0-75676 GCA_964542765.1 uncultured candidatus Brocadiaceae bacterium
CTCTCCTTGAGGACGCGCAGCATGGCGATCTCGTCGCAGCGGTTGAACTTCGGACAGTTCAGGCAGTCCGAGAAGACCTTGTGGGGGAGGTCGCCGTGCTCGACGATCGCAAAGTCCATCTTTTCGAAGAAGCCGGGCACGTAGGTGAAGGCGAAGATCCTGGCCAACTCGAGTTCGAGGGCATCTTTGATGAGCCACTCGAGCATTCTCTTGCCGATGCCCTTGCCCTGGGCCTTTGGTTCGACCGCGATCGAGCGGACCTCGGCAAGGTCGGACCAGACGACGTGGAGTGCTCCGCAGCCTGCGAACTCTCCCTCGACCTCGGCGACGACGAAATCACGGATATTCTCGACGATGGCGACCGGTGAGCGGGGCAGCATGATCTGCTGGGCAGCGAGATCATTGACCAGGGTCAGGATGCGATCGGCATCATGGGCCTTGGCCTTGCGAACGGTGGTGGTGGTCATGCTTGCAGCCTCTTCTGCCAGGACCGAACTTGTTGACGGACTCGTGCCGGTGCGGTGCCGCCGATGACCTTGCGTCGGCCAAGGACCTTGTCGACCTTGAGTGCGGTCTTGAGGTTCATGGTGATTTCCGGGAACAGTGATCTTTGCTCGTCATCGGGCAAGTCTTCGATCTCGACGCCGAGTTCGAGAGCCCGGCGGACGGCCTGGCCGGCTCGCTCATGGGCATCGCGGAAGGGGATTCCGGCCTGCACCAAAAGGTCTGCAAGATCGGTGGCATTGAGGTAGCCCTGTGAGGCGGCGGCGCGACAGCGCGCGGCATCGAAGGTGAGGGTCGAGACCGCGGTCGCGGCCACGGTCAGGCAGGCCACCGTCGTGTTGATGGCGTCGAACAGCGGTTCCTTGTCCTCTTGCATGTCCTTGTTGTAGGCCAGCGGCAGTCCCTTCATCGTCACCATCAGGCTTTGCAGAGCGCCGAAGGTGCGACCTGCCTTACCGCGAATGAGTTCCATGGCATCAGGGTTCTTCTTCTGCGGCATCAGGCTGCTGCCGGTCGCGACGGCGTCGGAGAAGATGGCAAAGCCGGCCTCGGCGCTGGCGAAGAAGATGTAGTCCTCGGCGAGCCGCGACAGGTGGAGCATGACCGTGCTGCAGCAGAAAGCGAACTCGAGCACGTGATCGCGATCGCTGACCGCGTCGAGGCTGTTGCGCGTCGGTCCGGCCGTGAAGCCGAGTTCCTTGGCCAGCGCGCGGCGATCGATCTTGAAGGCGCAGCCGGCCAGAGCAGCCGACCCGAGGGGGCAGCTATCCATCCGCGCGATCAGGTCGTGAAGACGATCGCGATCGCGCTCGAGCATCTCGACGTAGGCCAGGGCGTGGTGTCCGACGGTGATCGGTTGTGCGCGCTGCAAATGGGTATAGCCAGGGATGGGAAGGTCTGCATGAGCTTCGGCGAGATCGACCAGCGCGGCCATCAAGGCGGTGGTGGCATCGAAGAAGTTCGCGGCTTCTGCGTGCAGCGTGAGCTTGAGATCGGTGGCGACCTGATCATTGCGCGAGCGCCCGGTATGGAGCTTTCGCGCCAGTTCACCGACTTTCTTGCCCAGTTCCTGCTCGACCCAGCTATGGATATCTTCGGCATCGGATTCGATGGTGAAAGGGTCGCCCTTGCCGATGTCGGCGAGCATTGCCTTCAATGCACGCGTCAGCTTCTTGACCTCGGCGGAGGTCAGGACACCGGCTCCACCCAGGGCGCGCGCCCAGGCGATACTGCCGTGCAGATCTGCTACCAGCAGACGTACGTCGACACCGAGGCTCCGGTTGAAGTCCTCGAAGAAGGGGTCGAGCTTGCCCTCGAACCGGCCACCCCAGAGTTTGCTCATCGGGTCCTCCCCTGCACCATTGCCGCGACCGTTCCCGGCAGGCCATAGAGCTTGACGAAACCGCGGCTATCGGCGTGATCGAAGGTTGCGCTGTCGCCGAAGGTGGCGAGATCCTCGCGATACAGGGATTGTGGGCTGCGCACGGACAGGGCCGTGGCCTGACCCTTGAACAGCTTGATCTGCACCTCGCCGGTGGTGGTCTTGGTGGCCTCGGTGAAGAAGGCGTCGAGCGCTTCACGGAGTGGGTGGAACCATCGGCCGGTGTAGACCATGTCCGTGTAGTCGGGCATCAGTCGCTCCATCTGGCGCAGCGTGTCACGTTCCAGGGTGAGAGCGCGCAGGGTCTGCAGGCCTTCGATGATGATCGTGCCGCCGGGCGTCTCGTAGATGCCGCGCGACTTCATTCCTACCAGACGATTCTCGGTGATGTCGACACGGCCGACGCCGTGGCGCCCACCGATCTCGTTGAGTTTCTCTACCAGTTCGACGGCACCGAGCGATTCGCCATCGATGGAGACGGGCACACCGGCCTCGTAGCCGATGGTGATGATCGCGGGATCATCAGGCGCATCTTCTGGGTTGACGGTCAGCATCCAGGCATCGTCGGGCGGTGAATTGGCCGGGTCTTCGAGTGCGCCACCTTCGTGGCTGATATGCCACAGGTTGCGGTCGCGCGAGTAGATCTTCTCCTTGGTCGCAGCGATCTGGATGCCGTGGGCATCGGCATAATCGATGGCATCCTCGCGGCTCTGGATCTCCCATTCGCGCCAGGGTGAGATGATCTGTAATGCTGGGTTCAATGCCATGTAGGCGAGTTCGAAGCGAACCTGGTCATTGCCGCGGCCGGTGCAGCCATGGGCGACGACGCTCGCGCCGACCTCCTCGGCGTATTCGACTTGCCCCTTGGCCAGCACCGGTCGTGCCATGCTGGTGCCGAGGAGGTAGCGGCCCTCGTAGATGGCCAGCGAGCGCAGGCAGGGCCAGACATAGTCGACCAGGAATTCTTCGCGAAGGTCATCGACCTTGCAGGAGGCAGCGCCGGTGGCGTGAGCCTTCTCCTCGAGACCTTCGAGTTCGGATGCTCCCTGGCCGACATCGCCGGCGTAGCAGTGGACCTCGAGATCGTAGTGTTCCTTCAACCACGGAATGATGATGGAGGTGTCCAGACCTCCCGAATATGCGAGGACAACTTTCTCTGTCATCTTTCACTTACCTCCCATGAGAAGGACCAGAATCGCTTTTTGTACGTGCAGGCGGTTTTCGGCGATGTCGTAGACGATCGATTGCGGGCCATCCATGACGGCCTTGGAAACCTCGTGGCCGCGGTGTGCGGGGAGGCAGTGCATGAAATAGGCTCCGTCGGCGGCGCGCGCCATCATCGCCTCGTCCACCTGATAGGTTTCGAAGATGGCCGAGCGTTCCTCGACCTCGTCTTCCTGGCCCATGCTGGCCCAGACGTCCGTGTAGACTGCATCTGCACCCTCGACGGCCTCGTCAGCATTGTTGGTGATATGGATCTCGCTGCCTGAATCCTGGCCCATGCGTATGGCTTCACTGACGACCTTCGCATTTGGCTCGTAGCCTTCCGGCGAGCAGGTCGTGATGTGCGCGCCGAGCTTGGCGGCGGTATAGATCAGCGAATGGCAGGTATTGTTGCCATCGCCGACGTAGCACATGCGCTTGCCGCGGACGTCGGAGAACTTCTCCATCAGCGTGAAGAAGTCGGAGAGAGCCTGGCAGGGATGCAAGGAGTTGCTGAGTCCGTTGATGACCGGGATGCCGCAATTCTCGGCCAGTTCCACCAGGGCGCGATGCCTGAAGGTTCTGGCGACGATGCCGTGAACCCACCTCTCCAGATTCCGAGCGACGTCCTTGAGGGATTCGCGGCTGCCGACACGGGCATCGCGATGATCCATGAAGACGGCGCTGCCGCCGAGATCCTGCATGCCGATGTCGAAGGTGAAGCGGGTGCGCAGACTGTCCTTCTCGAAGATCATCGCCAGTTTGCGGCCGCGCAAGGTGTCGGTGTGGACCTCTCGCTCGGCCTTCAAGGTCTTGGCGGTGTCATAGATCTTGAGGATGTCGTCACGGCTCAGGTGTGCGACGCTGAGAAGATCCTTGTGGGGGAGTGAACCGAAGTCAGTCATTGTGGCTCCTGCGAGGTGATGATCGAACTCAGGCTCGCATGTAGAACATCGAGGCACTGGTCGATCTGCTCGGCGGTCACGACATAGGGGGGAAGGAAACGCACCACGTCGCCCGCGGTGCAGTTGGTGAGGATGCCATTCTCGTAAAGCATCTGCTGGAGCGCCGGCGCGTCGTGATGCAGGCGCACTGCCTGCATGAGTCCGCGACCGCGCAATTCGGCGATGATGTTGAATTCGCTGGCCAGACTCTGGAGCCCTTCGCTCAGTTGATTTCCGCGTTCGACCACGGCGGCCTGCAGGCTGTTTTTCAGGGCCGTCAAGAAGACCTGGGCGGCACAGCAGGCCAGTGGGCCACCACCGAAGGTGGAGCCATGATCGCCGGGCACGAGGGTCTCGGCGAGTTCTTCGCGCACCACCGTTGCGCCCATCGGCAGGCCGCAGGCGAGAGGTTTGGCCAGGGTTGCGATGTCGGGCTTGATCCCCGCATGGTCACCGGCGAGAAAGGTGCCGGTCCGGCCGCTGCCGCACTGGACCTCGTCGTGGATCAGCACCGTACCTGTCTGGTCGCAGAGCTTGCGGGCCGCTTGCAGGTAATCGATTCCCATCTCCTTGATGCCTGCTTCGCCCTGAATGGGTTCGATCAGAAGGCCGGCGGGATTCGAGGCCAGGGCTTCTTCGAGGGCTTGTTGATCTCCTGCCGGCACGAACTGCACGCCTTCGATCAGGGGCTCGAAGGGAGCGCGGTAGGCGGGCGTGTGGGTGACCGAGAGGGCGCCCATGGTGCGCCCATGGAAGCTGTGTTCCAGCGCGACGAAGCCGGTTCGTTCGTCATTGTTCTGGTTGCGTTGGTGCTTGCGGGCAATCTTCAGCGCGCATTCGATAGCCTCGGCACCGCTGTTGCTGAAGAAGACCGAGTGCAAGCCGGACAGTTCGGCAATCAATGCGGCGACTGGTTCGGTGTAGGAATGACGGAGCAGGTTGCTCGTGTGCAGGACCTTGCCAACCTGATCGCGCAGCGCCGAGGTCAATTCGGGGTGTGCGTGACCGAGCGCGGAGACGGCGATGCCGCCGAGGAAGTCGAGATACTCACGTCCGGACGCGTCACGCACGATCGCGCCGCTGCCATCGACGAAGACCTCCTGTGTGCGCAGGTAGGTGCGGATCACGTGTTCATCCATCGAGAGCCCCTCCATCGAGACAGAAAAGTGTCCCGACCTCGGGGTCGAGGCCGTCGAGTACCGATGTCGCTCCCCCGGCCGGTGCGATCTTGACCTGAGCGTCCGGGTTCTGTTCGAGTGCTGACAGGGCGGCATCGACCTTCGGGATCATGCCGCCGTGGATGACTCCGCCCTGCTTGAGTGACTCGCATTGCTCGGGTGTGATGCGGGGCAGGATCGCACCCGCATGATCGAGAACTCCAGGGACGTCGGTCAAGAACAGCAGGGTCGTGGCGCCGAGCGCGCGCGCCAGGGGTCCGGCACCCATGTCGGCATTGATGTTGTAGAAGTGTGATCGATCACCTTGCTCATCGTCTGCCAGTGGCGCGACCGTCGCCAGGACCGGCGTGTAGCCCTGGCCGAGCAAGAGATCGACCAGGTCGCTCGAACTCGTGTGAACCGAGCCGACGAAGCCGAGGTCCTTACCATCCGGGCTGTACCGGGCGGCGCGGAAGGTCGATCCATCTGCGCCGGTCAGGCCGACAGCTCCGACCCCTGCGGATTCGAGGCTGGCGACCAGCAGGCGGTTCACGAGTCCGCCCAGGACCATGACCACGGCTTGAGCAGTTTCGGCATCGGTGATCCGTAGCCCGTCGTGGTAACGGCTTTCGATCCCGAGGCGACCGGTCAGTTCGCGAATCTGATTGCCGCCGCCGTGGACGACGATGATCTCGTGGCCGGATTCTCGCGCTGTTGCGATCGAACACGCCAGTTGCTGGCGTGCATGATCATCTTCGAGGGCAGCACCGCCGATCTTGACCAGAAGCCTCATGAGTCAGCGAGTCCCGTGGCCTCATCGAGACCCAGCATGAGGTTCATATTCTGTATCGCCTGGCCGGCGGCTCCCTTCACCAGATTGTCGATCGCGGACACGACCACGATCTGATCTTGCACGCTCGCGACTCCGATATCGCAGCAGTTGGTGTGCTGGACCCGGTCGAGTTCGGGTAACCCGGTGTCGTAGACGCGAATGAAGGGTTCCATCGCGTAGGAAGCGTCGAGGCACTCGACGATCTCGCCGGTGGTGATGCCGTCGACAGGGGTCAGGTAGAGGGTGGTCAGGATGCCCCGGAACACCGGCAGGAGGTGGGGGACGAAGCGGATGCGATCGGTGCCGGCAGCCTGCCAGATCTCGGGAGTGTGGCGATGCGTGCCGACGCCGTAGGCGAGGAAGTTTTCGTGCACGCTGCCGAAGATCGAGCGAGCGGTAGGTTTCTTGCCGGCGCCCGACACGCCGCTCTTGCTGTCGGCGATGATCGGCGTGTCGTCGGCGATCAGACCGGCAGCCAGAAGCGGTAGCAGCGGCAGCAGGATGGAGGTGGGATAGCAGCCCGGATTCGCCACCAGGCGGGCGGCTGCGACCTGTGCGCGGGCGTGCTCGGTGAGGCCGTAGACCGCCTCCTCGAGGAGTTCGGGGCAGGGATGTGCCAGACCGTAGGTCTGCTCGTAGAGATCCTTGTCTTCGAGGCGGAAGTCGGCGGAGAGGTCGACCACCTTGCAGTTTTTCGTCAGCGCCGTGGCGGCGAGGGTGGCGGAAGCGCCATGTGGAGCACACAGGAAGACACCGTCGATGCCTGCGAGGCTGTCGAGGTCGAGCGGCGAGATCGCGATGTCGATCGGCAGGTCTGGCAGTGGCGGATCGCTATCCGGCCTGGCGGTCATCATCGACTCGACCTGGATGTCGGGATGGCGTTCCAGGATGCGGGCGACTTCCTTGCCCGTGTAGCCGCTGGCTCCGATGATCGCGACGCGTTTCATGGCCCATCTCCCTTCATCTCGAGTAGCTTGCGACCGAGCTTGCGTGCGCTCGGCGCGTCCTTGCAGATGACCAGGATGGTGTCATCGCCCGCGAGCGTGCCCATCGATTCGGCCAAGGGAGCTTGATCGATGGCCAGGGCCAGGGGTGAGGCGCCGCCGGGAGGCGTGCGCAGCACCAGTTGATTCTGGGCGGCACTGGCGGACTCCAGCCACTCCCGGATGCTGTGTACAAGGTCGAAGGAGGGGTCTCCGACCGGGCGATCTTCGGGCAGTTCGTAGCCCGAAGGTCCCTTGCGGACCCCGAGGTCGCGCAAATCCCGCGACAGGGTCGCTTGATTGGCTTTCAGACCGAGCTTGGCGAGGTGACGCTGGAGCTCCGCCTGACTCCGGATCCGCTGCTTGCGGACCAGGGCGACGATGTCTCGACGGCGGTCTTCCCGGGTATGCATAATTATGCCTATAATCGCATAATTATGCTAATGCGATGTTGCCGTCAAGGGCCTGGGAGGAAAAATCTTCGCTCCTTTGCCCGGCTGCGCGAGCCTCCGGCTGCCGATGTTCTGCTGGTCAGTCCCGGTTGAGATTGACGAGCATCATCACCACGTACTGGAAGAGGATGATCAGGCTCACGAAGAGTTCGATCGCCGCTCGCACGTGGGCGGTTGTCGGATAGTGGTGCAGAACCCGGCTGGTGTCATAGAGGACCATGCCCGAGAAGATCAGCACGCCCAGCACCGAGAACCACAGACCGAGGTCGAAGCCGAACAGCCAACCGGCGAGCAGACAGCCCAGCAGGGCCATGCAGCCGATCGAGCAGATGCCGCCGATGAAGGAGAAGTCCTTACCGCTGATGAAGACGTAGCCGGTCAGGCCGGTGAAGACCAGGGCAGTGACCATGGAGGCCTGGCTGAGCACACCCTCCATCTGGGCCGCAAAGAGGACGAGCGGAGCCAGAAGAAGCCCGAAGAGGAAGACATAGGCGAAGTAGGCGATCAAGTTGATTGGCGTCTTCGAGGCCAGCGCGCGCACGGCGTAGCCCCCGCCCATGATGACCAGCATGCAGCCGATCCAGCCCATGGACCAGAGACCTCGGGCCATGCTGGCGACCACAGGCACGCTGCCGGCGGCCCACAGGGTCGCCGCGAAGGCGAGGATGCCGGCCAGCAAGAGGGAATAGGTTCGCTGCAAGAAGGCCGCTTTTTCGGCGACCGGCGCATCCATCGCAGCCACGTCCTGGAAAGCGTGAGAATTCATCTGACTCATATCTACCCCTCCATTTAGTGGGTTAGGTTCTCGTTGTTACAGGATAGGTCTTCATCGGGGGAAGTCCATCTCCGGCACCGTTCATCTCGATTGTACGGTGCGGACCAGGGAATTAGCCCCGATCTCGCGCCAGTCTGCTCGAGACCGTAGAACTTGGACATGATCTTCCTTCGCAGCTTGCTCCTTCTCACCATCGCTCTTGGTTGCTGTGCGCTGGATCTCAAAGCTCAGAAGAAACGCCTGACGATCGACGACGTGCTCGGCGGCATCTTCTATGCAGGTTTTCCCCCGTTCGAGTGGAGCCAGGACGGCAGCCGACTCGAGATTCGGCAAGGGGGTCAATTGCTGTTTCTCAACCCCCGCGACGGCATGGTCAAACTTGCGCCATCGAAAGATGATGCTCGGGCGGTCAGGACTCGCGAGATGGCGAAGGCTCTCGGAGGCTTGGATCTGGCAGCGGGCGAGGCGACTGCGGTCGCCGGTCGCGCCGAACCCAAGGGTGCGAAGGCCATGGTGGGGATGTCGGGTGGGGATCTTTACTTTCATCGCAAGAGCGAGAAGGCGCGCCGCTTGACCACCGATGGCGTGGAGAAGCACGAGGTAGAACTGAGCCCCGATGGCTCCCGTGTGGCCTTTGTCCGCGGCAATGATTTGCATGTCATCGAGACATCCAGCGGTAAGGCCGCGGCGATCACCGATGATGGGGGCGAAGATGTTTTCAACGGCCGGCTCGATTGGGTGTATCAGGAAGAGGTCTACGGCCGTGGCAAGTTCAAGGGCTTCTGGTGGAGTCCGAAGAGTTCGCACATTGCTTACCTGCGCATCGACCAAAAGGGCGTCAAGGAATTTACTGTCGTCGACTTCATCCCGGACGAGAGCCTGCAGGAGGAGCGGGCAGTGCGGCCGGAGGTGAGCCATTATCCCAAGGCCGGCGATCCCAATCCGGCTGCGAAACTCGGCGTGGTGAATCTCGAAGATGGTCGGACCGTCTGGATGGACCTGGGTGATTACGATCCTGATATCCTGATCGTTCGCGTCGGCTGGAATCTCGATGGTACGAAGGTGGTGTTCCAGGTTCAGAACCGGATCCAGACCTGGCTGGACCTCAATTATGGCGATCTCGAAACCGGTGCTGTCACTCGCATCCTGCGCGAACAAGCCGGTGATCATGGCTGGGTCAATGTCATCGAAGAACCGCGCTGGCTGGGCGATGGGTCGATGCTGTGGCTCAGTGAGAGGACCGGCTACAAGCACCTTTATCATCATGATGCCGGTGGCGGTCTGCGGCGCGCGGTCACGGACGGGACCTGGGCTGTTGGTGAGATTCTCAAGGTTGATGAGTCGAGCGGCAAGGTCTGGCTGACGGCGACCAAGGACGGAGCCATCAACAAGAACGTTTACAGGGTCGGTCTCGATGGCACCGGCATGATCCGTTTGACCGAGGGTTCGGGCACCCACAAGGTCCATCTGAACGCGGATGGCAGTCATTTCGTCGACGCTTTTTCCAGCTTGCAGACACCCTTTGAACTCCGTCTGTGCAAGGGCGATGGGACGGTGGAGAGGGTGTTGCGGCGACCGTCGCCACCGGCGCTCAAGACGCATGAGTTCGGATACCGTGAACTCGTCGAGATCCCTACCCGTGACGGTTTTCTCATGGACGCGACGGTGCTGAAGCCAACCGATTTCGATGAGAATGATATCTATCCAGTGTTTTTGGACATCTATGGGGGCCCCGATACGCCGATTGTCAGGAATACTTGGAATGCCGGCGCGAGTCCTTTCCACCAGTTCCTGGCCCAGCAGGGCGTGATCGTTTTGCAGGTCAATAACCGCACGGCCAGTGGCAAGGGGCAGGTCTACACGTCGCAGTGCTACAAGAATTTTGGCGCCTGCGAGTTTCGCGATCTCGAAGATGCTGTCGATTGGTTCTGTCGCAACTCCTGGGCGGATGCTTCGCGGGTTGCTATTTCGGGTTGGAGTTACGGCGGCACCATGGCTGCGTATGCACTGACACACAGCAAGAAGTTCGCGGTGGGCTTCGCTGGAGCCGGTGTGTACGACTGGCGCCTCTATGACACGATCTATACCGAGCGCTACATGGACACGCCGCAGCGCAATCCGTCAGGCTACGCGTCGAGTTCGGTCATCGGGTCCGCGAAGAATCTGCACGGTCACCTCGTGATCCTGCACGGCACCAAGGATGACAATGTCCATCTACAAAACGCCATGCAGCTGTCCTACGCCCTGCAGAAGGCCGGCAAGCAGTTCGAGTTGATGCTATACCCCCAGTCGCGCCATCGTGTGGGCACTGCGCAACAGATGATGCATATGCGCAAGCTCATCTGGGGGGTGCTGAAGGATCGCTTGCTGACGCACCGCTAGAGCATCACTTCGCGGGCACTTTTTTGTGTCGCAAGATGTGACCCGGACGGGCGCGTGTGTGGCTGCCATCATCGATGACAACCACGCCGTTGACGATGACGAAGGGTATACCTTCCGGCTCGAGTCGGGGTTCCTTGAAGGTGGCACGGTCTTTCACTGTCTGGGGATCGAACAGGGTCAGGTCGGCGTGCGCGCCGATCCTGATCGCTCCGCGCCCCTCGAGTCCGAAGGTCTTCGCCGGCAACTGGGTCATCTTGCGGATGGCCTTGGCGAGAGGAAGGGTGGCCCGCTCGCGCACGTAATGGCCGAGCACGCGTGGATTATTGCCTGCGCCGCGCGGGTGTGGCTTGCCGAGGCCCTTACGGAGTCGGATGCCGGCATCACAGGCGACGCTGACATAGTCCTCTTTCATGATCGCTTCGACATCGCTCTCGGTCATCTTGTGGTAGATCATCGAGACCCGTGAGCCTCGGGATGCTTCGAACAACCGCAGGGCCATTTCCCCCTGCGAATCCGGGTCTTTTTTGCCCATACGAAGTTGTGTCGCTTCCGCGATGGTCATGCCGTTCAGGTCCGTGTTGTTCGGAGCATTGCCGATACGGCAGTAGGAGAGATCATCGAAACCCGTTGCCTTCGCCTTCGAAAGGACGGCCTCGCGCATGTTGCGCCGGAAGGCGGGATCTTTGCCGAGTTTCTCGGCGAAGGCACGTTGGCCGATGGTCAGCATCGATGCGGGGAAAAGCACCTGGAGACCGGTGCTGCTGGCGGTGTAGGCGTACTGATCGCCGGTCAAACGCATGCCGGCTGCGCGGGCGGCGCGGAGCTTTGCGATCATCTTCTGGCTATCACCCCAGACATTCTTGCCGCTGGCCTTGAGGTGCGAGAGGTGGACCGGCACCTTCGCTTCCCGGCCGATGGTCAGCGCCTCTTCGATGGCCTTCAAGACGGACTTCGATTCGTTGCGCATATGGCTTGCATAGAGTCCATCGAACTCGCTGACGGCCTTGGTGAGTTCGATCAGTTCGTTGGTCTTCGCATAGGTTCCCGGGACGTAGATGAGACCGGTCGACATGCCGACTGCACCTGCGCGCATGGCATCGCGAACGAGACTCTTCATGTTCTCGAGTTCCCGGTCATCCGGCGGGCGGTTCTCTCGGCCGAGAACCTTGTTGCGAACAGTGCCGTGGCCGATCAGGGTGGCGTAGTTGAGGCTGATCCCGGTCTTGTCGAGTTGCGTGAAGTGCTTGGCGATATCGAGGTTGCTGCTTCCGCAGTTGCCGCTGACGATGGTGGTCACTCCCATGGCCAGGAAGTTCTGCGCTTCGGGACGGCTGCCGATATTGTCCGCGTGGGCATGTGTGTCGATGAAACCGGGGGCGATGACGAGGCCGGAAGCATCGATGACTCTCTCGCTCTTCGCCTTCGAGAGATCGCCGATCTCGCTGATCATGCCGCCACGTATTCCGATATCCCCCTGGAATGGTTTGGCCCCTGTGCCGTCGATGACGGTTCCGGATCTGAGCACCAGGTCGAGGGGGTCGTTCTGTGCCGCAAGACCGGAAAGTGTCCAGCTGGCGATCAGGGTCATGAGGGGGGGCAGATGGGGGAGTCGCATGGTTTTCCTATCATCGCCCTTTTTGCCCCGCCACAGAAGATGGGGAATCTTCCTCGGTATGGACATTTCGGGGCGTGAGGGCGTGGGAAAAAAAGCAGGACTCGTGAAACTAGCCGAGTTTTCAGCCTAGAAGAGGGTGTTCCTGTCGTGGGCGGAGCCTTCGGCTGGAGCGCTTCAAGACGCAAGACTCTCCACTGAAGGAGTCACGGGCACGGTGCTCATGATTCCGGGGGCGAAGTGGGGAGTCTTCGTTTTTTAACGGGTTTTGGACATCTGAACCGGGGGCAGATCGGGGAGCATACAAGGGAGGATCTCCGGGGCTCTCAGCCCCGGGGAGCTCTGTATCCCCAAAAACACAAGCGTCTGTGTACGCTATACTTGGAGTTTCTGGCCGCCGTTGTTCATTCGCCCTGAAACGATGGAGAACATCCTGATCCAAGCCCCTGGACCGATTCGGGGCCGTGAAGTCGTGCGCGAGCGTTTCGCCCGCTCTGACCGCGTGATCCTGCCCCTGCTCGTCTTGCTGGCCGGTTGTTCGGCATCCGGGTATGTCGAGGACGCCGACGAGCAGGTCTACCGGATTCTCGGGCAGGCCTCCAGCAGTGTGACCGGGCAGAGCAAGGTGTTCGAGGTGGGTCGCCCCGAGAGCAGCTTGCGTGAGCGGTTGTTGCGAGATGGCGGAAGCGTCCTCCTTGATCTGCCGGCATCTTTGGATGTGGCAGCGGAGAACAATCGCCAGTATGCGCGCGACAAGGAGCAGTTGTACACGGTTGCGCTCACCCTGACTCGCGAACAGCATGACTTCGCTCTGCGGTATGGAGGTGGCGGCTCGGCTGAGGCCAGTGGGACGGGTGATGAAACCTCCTCGTCGTACAGCGCCACTGCGTCTTTCAGCGAGGATCTTTCGGCCTCGGTGAACACTACTTCCGGGGCGCGCATCACCGCCAGCTTCGTCAATACCTTCTTGCGGGATCTTCTCACGAGTGATGACTGGGACGGCGGAGCGATTCTCAAGATCGGTCTCACTCAGCCCCTCTTGCGTGGGTTGGGCGAGAGGGTTGTCCGTGAACCCTTGACCCAGGCCGAGCGCAACGTGGTCTATCAGGTCAGATCCTTTGAGCGCGCGCGCAGCACTCTCGCCGTGCAGGTGGTGAGTGACTACTACGGCGTTCTCGAGCAGATCCAGAACCTGCGGAATGAGCGGGCCAATCTCGAGAGCGTGCAGCGCAACCGTGAGCGCAGCCAGGAACTGTTCGCTGCCGGCCGGATCGACATCAACAGCTTCGACCAGGCCCGGCAGAACGAGTTGAGTTCTCAAAATGGTGTGGTCACGGCAGAAAACAGGCTGATGGCCGCGCTGGACAGGTTCAAGCTGAACCGCCTGGGTTTACCCGTGGATGCGGATGTCCGGTTGCAGGTCTCCGATCTCGATCAACTCAGGGAGCTTGGTGTCAAGCGGCTGGAACTGGAAGAAGGCAAGGCCATCGGGCTGGCCTTGTCGCGCCGATACGACTATCGCAACGCCCTCGATGCCGTCGAGGACGCCGCCCGTGGCGTCCTCGTATCCGAGGACGCGCTCGCGAGCAGTCTCGACTTTGCATCGGCCATCGAGGTGCCAACGGAGGCTGGCAAGCCGCTCAAGTTCGACTGGTCCGAGGTCAAGTGGAGTGTGGGCTTCAATCTCGACCTGGCCCTGGACAAACTGTCCGAGCGCAACGCGTATCGTTCAGCTCTGATCAGTCTCGATGTTTCCATGCGTTCTCGGGAGCAACTCGAGGATTCGATCAAGTTTGAGATTCGTGATGCGCTGCGTAACATTCAGAGCACGATCGAAAGCTATCGGATCCAGGTCAATGCCAGGGTGCTTGCAGAGCGACGGGTGGATAGCACCCGGGATCTGTTCCAGGCCAATCGCGTTGAACAGCGTGATGTGAATGATGCTCAGGACTCCTTGTTGTCGGCTCAGATCAACGAAACCGGAGCCCTGATCGATTACGTTATCGCGAAGTTGCAACTCGTGAGGGATCTCGAAGGTCTCGTCCTGGAGTCCAAGGGATTGCGCTTTGACCCGGGGCTTCCTCTTCCCGAAGGCCCTTTTTCAGATGGGCCGAGGGGTGCCGACAATTGAACCTTAACAGGACCACGACCTTCGGTGGCCGCGTGAACGAAACCATGTCGAAGAACCATCTACGAAGCTTGCGACCACTCATTGCGGCGTCGCTCTCTGCTGGCTTGCTGTTCTGCCTGACTGCTTGCGAGAAGGCAGCGGCAACCGTGAGTTCCGGCCCCGATATCTACGAGGTTACTGACGGCAATTTGAGGATCACGATTTCCGAATCTGCTGAGATTCAGGCGGCGAGAGAGACGCGAGTGAAGTCTGAGGTCGAAGGTTCGGCGACTGTCATCTACCTGATCTCCGAGGGTTCGGTGGTCAAGAAGGGCGAAAAGTTGGTCGAGCTTGATGCCAGCAGCTTGGCGGATCGGAAGGCAACGCAAGAAATTAGCCTGGAGCGTGCGAAGGCCAGCCTTGTTCAGGCCGAGCAGAACATGGAGATCCAGAAGAAGGAGATCAAGGCCAGCGAGGAGACGGCCAAGAGCAAGCTCCTCATTGCGGAGATGGAGCAGGAGAAGTTCCTCGGGAAACTGGCTGCGGGCAGCGTCGTCGATGGCGGGGATTTCGGCGAGAGCTCGAATGGTCAGATGGTTCAGAAGCTCAAACAACTCGTGGCGAATGACCCTCACTATGACGACCTGCCGGCAGAGATCGTCGAGAAGCTCTTGTCCGGTGAGAATGATTTGCATCGTGACATGGGAGAAATGGCGAATCAGGTCCTGGCGCAGATTGACAAGATCCGTCTCGCCGAGTCGGAACTCAAGGTGCGTGAGGACACTTTGGGCCATAGCGAGAATTTGGCGGAGAAGGGCTATGTCACCAAGAACGAGCTCGACAAGGATCGCCTTGCCTACAACAGCCAGCTGTCAAAGGTGACGTTGTCGAAGAATGATCTGGACTTGCTTATCAACTACACGCTTCGCAAGCAGCAGATTCAGCTGGCCAAGGATGTCGAAAATACAGATCTTGAACTTGACCGCGTCCGCGCAACCAACCTCGCCAGGCAGGCGCGAGAACTCGCCGAGCTGAAGAGCAAGCAGGCAGAGCATGAGCTTGCCAAGGAGCGCTTCGAGAACCTTGTCTATCAGATCGAGAATGCGGTCATCTATGCACCCAATCCGGGTCTGGTCGTGTATGCGACGCAGGGCGATGGCCGGCGGGGCCGGGAGGTTGTTGAAGAAGGTTTGAGCGTGCGGGAGCGTCAGACGCTGATCATCTTGCCGGACGTGAGCGAGATGGTGTGTGATCTGAAGGTCAAGGAAGCGGACGTCGACAAGGTGGCTGTGGGCCAACGCGTTGCGATTCGCGTCGATGCCTTCCCGGATCAGCCATTCGTGGGCACGGTTTCGCGGGTGTCACCTCTTCCCGATTCGGGCTCTCGATGGAGCAATAACGACCTCAAGGTCTACAAGACGAGGGTGACGATCGAGGGTGTCAATGAGCAGTTGCGTCCGGGTATGTCGTCGCGAGTTGAAATCGTCATCGGCGAGATCAAGGCGGCGACCTACGTTCCCATGCAGGCGGTCCGGCGACAGGGTTCGGTGCAATACATATGGAAGCGAACGCCGACCGGCCCGGTGGCGGAGAGGGTTGCTGTCGGGCAGAACAATCTGACGCATGTGCAGATTCTCAAGGGACTCGCTGCGGGTGAGAGTGTTTACCTCACACCTCCATCGGGAGTTGTCCTTCCCGAGTTCTCGCAGCCGCTCAAATCCGACACTGTGAAACCAAAGGCTGACACTGCGAAACCAAAGGCTGACACTGCGAAACCAAAGGCTGACACTGCGAAACCAAAGGCTGACACTGTGAAGCCAAAGGCCGATCCCGCCAAGCCGGCGTCTGCACCGCCGGGTGATCGCTCCGCTGGCCGCCCTCGTGGTGAAGGTGGTTTCCGTGAAGTCATGGAGGAGATGGGCTCCCTTCTGGCGAGTAAATACCCCCAATTTGCTGATGAGGTGAAGGGGGACCCGAGCGCTCTTTTCCGAAATGCCGAGATTCGCGAATTGATTCAGAACGATCCCGAACTCAAGGCCATGCAGGAGAAGATGCGCGGTTCGATGTCCGGTCGGCGTGGTGGCGAGGGACGAGGCCCTGGCGAGGGGCGTGGCACTGGCGAGGGACGCGGTACCGGCGAGGGGCATGGCGGCGGTGCGGTTCCTTCAGGTCGTCGTGGTGATGGCAGGGGGGGGCGCTAGAGATGTTCAGTTCCATCAACAGGAGGGAGATCCTCTCGGCGGTTGGTTTGACGGCGATGTTGGTCGCTTGTAATGGCGAGAGGCAGGACCTTGCGAATCAAGAACCGGTGCTGGCAACTGCCTCACGGATTCCGATGAAGATTTGTGTGCGCGAGGCTGCCGAGTTGCAGGCAGCCACGGTGACTCGACTGAAGTGCGAAATTGAATCCCGGGGGTATGAAGGAACGACGCTGATCTACTTGATTTCCGAGGGATCTGCTGTCAAGAAGGGTGATCGAGTTGCTGAACTCGATGTCAGTGAGCTGGTTGATAAGCGGGCGAGCCAGGAGATCGATCTGGAGCGGGCTCGCGCATCCTTGGTGGAGGCCGAGCAGAACATGAAGATCCAGCTCAAGGAGATCAAAGCTGCTGAAGAAAATGCTCGAAGCAAGTTGACCCTGGCAACAATGGATCTCGAGAAGTTCCTCGGCAGGAAGATGCCCCGTGGTGGGGATGAGGTTTCGATCAAGGGGACCAATGCCGAGATGCTCGACAAGCTTTCTCGGCTCGTTGCGGGGACGCCGCGCGCATTACTCCTGTCCCAGGTGCGAAAGAAGCTCCTGCCCGAAGATTCACAGCTGATGCATGAGATGGGATCGATGGCCAATCAGGTCCTTGCGCAGATCGATGAGATCGAGCTGGCGTCTGCCGATCTGAAGGTGAAGGAGGAGGTGCTCTCTCAGAGTATCCAATTGCATGCGAAGAGCTATCTCACCAAGAACGAACTCGATCGGGACCGGCTAGCTCACGAGAGTCAGCTTTCGAAGCTGGCCCTGGCCTGGAACCAACTGGATTTGCTGATCAATTACACGCTGATCGCAGGTGGGTCCAAGTCTCCAGGCCTGATCGATCTCCGCTTGAATGTCAGCAACGCAAAGCTCGAACTCGACAAGGTGAACGCTCAAAACCTTGCCCGCAAAGCGAAGGAAGAAGCCGATCTCAAGAGCAAGCAGGCAGGCTTCAACCTCGAGGAGGGGAGATTCAACAAGCTGGTGGAGCAGGTCGGTAAGTCCATTATCAGGGCGCCGCATGCCGGATTGGTGGTGTACGGAAGGCATGGTAGTAGCTACCGCCCCGAGACCGTGGAAGAAGGTGATCGTGTCCGTGAGCGGCAAACGATCGTTGCCTTGCCAGATATCTCGAGCATGATCGCCGAGGTCAAGATTCAAGAGTCCAATGTGCGGCAGGTTGCGGCTGGACAAAGAGTGAAGATCGTTGTCGATGCCTTCCCGGAGCGGTCATTCAGCGGAGTTGTCGATAGGGTTTCGATTCTTCCTGATTCTGCTGAGCGCTACACCAATGAGGACTTGAAGATCTACAAGTCCTGGGTAGCGATCGAAGATGGTGATGAGGATATGCGACCGGGGATGTCGGCGACGGTCGAGATCAATATCGGAGACATCCCCGACGCCTTGGCGGTGCCCGTGGGTTGTGTGCAAATCCGAGGGAGCGTTCCTTATGTTTGGAAGGCGGCGGCGCAGGGTCCAGAGGCTGTCCGGGTCGAACTTGGTCCGGCGGACGAGGACCATGTGCAGATCCTCTCAGGGCTCAAGGAAGGAGAGAAGGTTCATGTGTCTCCTCCCTTGGCTGTGGCCCTCCCGGTATTCGAGCAACCGATGGAGGTGGCCCCAGCCTCTGCGGATCAGATCGTCAAGACCAAGCGTCCACCTGCTGGGGCGGATGGCGCTGGCCGGGGCGAAGGACGTCGCGATGCTGGCATGGGGGGTTCCTTTGGCAGTGAACTCACCAAGGCCATCGCCAAGAAATACCCACGGTTCGCGAAGGATCTGGAGGGGGGCGCGATGGCGATCTTCCGCAACTCCGAGATCCGAGAGCTTGTTCAGAATGACCCGGAGTTGAAGGCCTTGTCGGACAAGATGCGTGCCGAGATGCGTACGCAGTTTGGTGGACGTGGCGGTGGCGAACGCGGCGGCGAACGCGGCGGCGAACGCGGCGGCGGTCGATCGGCTGGCGCTGGCAGGGGCCGTGATGGTCGATAGTCCTGGCACTCACAACGGGGATCGGGAGGTGATCGCCGAGTTCGTCGATGTCCAGCGCCACTATCAGATGGGCGAGAATATCGTCAAGGCGCTCGACGGTGTCTCCTTGAAGATCCATCGGGGTGACTATCTGGCGATCATGGGGCGAAGTGGTTCGGGCAAGAGTACCATGCTCAACCTGCTCGGATGCCTCGATCGCCCCACGGATGGTCGTTACTTGCTGGGCGACCGCAACGTCTCCGATCTGAATGACGGGCAACTCTCCGAGGTTCGCGGTAAGGAGATCGGTTTCATTTTCCAGTCCTTCAACCTGATTCCACAGTTGACAGCGCTGGAGAATCTGGAAGTTCCCCTGTTCTACCAGGGGCGAGTGGGGGCGGAGTCACGGCAGAAGGCGGAAGATCTGGCGATTCGGGTTGGTCTCGAGGGGAGGCTCTCTCACAAGCCCACCGAGCTATCCGGCGGACAGCAGCAACGCTTGGCCATCGCCCGGGCCTTGATGAACGACCCTTTGTTCCTGCTCGCGGACGAGGCGACCGGCAATCTCGACAGCAAGACCGAGGATGAGATTCTCGATCTCCTGGAAGAGTTGCAGTCCGACGGCATGACCGTCGTTGTCGTGACACACAATCCGAAGGTTTCGCGGCGTGCCGAGCGGGTGATCACCTTGCGCGATGGCTGCGTCGAGAAGGTTGAGGAGAACAAACCTTGATCCGCGAATCTCTGCAAACCTTCAAGCTCGGGGTCAAGAGCCTCGTCTTGCACAAGCTGCGTTCTTCGCTGACCACACTGGGCATTCTTTTCGGCGTGTCCTCGGTCATCGCGATGCTGGCCGTTGGCGAGGGTGCGAACTATGAAGCTCTCGAGCGGATCAAGGCTCTCGGTTCGACCAATATATTGATCAGGAGCAAGAGACCGCCCGATAACGAGCAGAGCAGTAGCGAGAGTTCGTTTTCTGCAATGGCATTTGGTCTGACATACGACGATGCCGAGAGGATTGCCGCCACCCTCGATGGCGCCGATAGCGTGGTGCCGGTCAGGGAGATGGTCAAGGATCTTCGTCGTGGCCCCTACTGGTCCAGTGGCGTGGTGGTGGGGACCACACCCGAGTTTATTGACGTCGCCAACATGGGGGTCTCCGAAGGTCGCTGGCTGACGAGCGTTGATCTTAAAAAGCACCGCAATGTGGCGGTCCTCGGGTCGAGCTTGGCGCGCATCTTGTTCCCTCTCTCTAACCCTTTGGGCCAGAGTGTGGCTGCCGGGAATCGTTTCACCGTGGTTGGCGTGCTCGGCTATCTGGGGCGTGCCAGTGGTTCGGCCAGCGGAGTTTCACTGGATAATTGCCTCTTCATTCCGCTGACGACATCGCGTAGCCGTTTCGGGGACGAGCAAACGATGCGCAGCGGTGGCAGCTTCAAGCGAGAGCGCGTCGAACTGCATGAGGTGAAGGTCAAGATGACATCCCCCGACCAGGTTGTTCCAGCGGCGGCGGTGCTGAGAACGATGCTCGATGACCATCATGGGACTCAAGATGATGTTGACATCAAGGTGCCGCTGGAACTGCTCAAGGAGGCCGAAGCAACGGCGCAGATTTTCAATATTGTCCTGGGATCGATCGCCGTCATCTCCTTGCTGGTGGGTGGCATCGGCATCATGAATGTCATGCTGGCGACGGTGACGGAGCGGACGCGGGAGATCGGTATTCGAAGGGCGCTGGGTGCCAAGAAGAGGGACATCGTCTTCCAGTTTCTGGTCGAGACCGTTGTTCTCGCCGGTAGCGGAGGTGTTCTTGGCGTTGGTCTGGGTCTCGTGATCCCCTTCATGGTGACGAGTCTCGCAGGCCAGATCACCATCATCCGCCCGGAGCACGTGGCGATGGCGTTCGGAATTTCGGCCGTGGTGGGGGTCGCTGCGGGTATCTATCCTGCTTGGCGTGCCGCGAGCATGGACCCGGTAGAGGCTCTCCGGCACGAATAAGGCTCTGCTGAAGGGGGCTGGGGCAGGAATGCTGGAGAAAACCGTCTGGTCCACGGGCGTGCCGGGCCGCTAAGATGGCCATCTCAGGGGGGATCATTCCCAAGGGGGGGTATGGCGGCGGTTCTGGTCACAGCGGGTCCTACCCGCGAGCACATCGATGACGTTCGGTTTCTGGCCAATGGCAGCACGGGACGCATGGGGTTTGCCATCGCGGCTGCAGCTCATGGTCGGGGCCATGAAGTCCAACTCGTAGCCGGCCCCACACATCTGGAGCCGCCTGCGGGTGTTCATGTTCATCGGGTGGTCTCGGCTCTGGAGATGCAGGCCGAGGCTGAACGTCTCTATCCGGCGACGGATCTTGTTTTTGGAGTCGCGGCGGTCTCGGACTATCGGCCGGCGCGGAGGATGGCGGGCAAGCCAGCGAAGAGCGAGGATTCGACGGTGCTCCATCTGACCGCGAACCCGGACATCATCGCAAGCATCGGGGCCAGGAAGGGCGATCGTGTAGTTGTGGGTTTTGCTCTGCAGGTCGTCGGAAAAGGTGGCATGGAAGGTGTGATGGAGCGAGCTCGCGAGAAACTTGTTGCCAAGGAACTCGATTTGATTGTTGTCAATCTGGCTGATGCCATGGGGGCGGAGCAGAGCGAAGTTGTGTTGCTATGGGTGGATGGGACAGTCGAACATCTTCCTTGCCAGTCCAAGGAAGCGACGGCGGGCCACATCGTTGATGCCGCCATCGGTTTGCTGAGAGGTGGAAGGAAATGACAGCTACGACTGATGCGCCACGGGCGAGCGATCCACAGGCGAGGTTGCGCGAGGCTCTTTGCCTGGTCTTGGTAGGGTCTTGTCTATACCTCCTGCTGTCATTGGTGACGCTGTCATTGCCCATCGGTGAGAGTGCTTTGCCGCGAGGGGGGATGCAAAATCTGGGCGGTACCGTTGGGTATTACGTTGCTCACGGACTGAGTTTTGTCTTTGGGGGTGCGTCACACCTGCTGATCTTGTTCGCCCTCTTGTATGGGGTGTTACGTTTCTTGGATCGGCCTGTTGAGCGCGTGGTGCTCAAGGCGCTCGGCGTGGTCGTGTTCGTGGCGATGATGTCACTGCTGCTGGCAGGTCCTGAAGGGATTGCTGGTTACAGTGCGCGCTCCCCCTACGGAGCTGGCGGACGTTTCGGAGCGAATCTTTCGCCGAAGCTGCATCAGGCGTTCGGTGGTTCGGGGAGGATTCTGGTGCTGATCTTCGGCAGCATCGTGTCCTTGATGCTGGCCACGGAGTGGATGTTCTCAACATTGCTCCGTCGTGGGGCAGATGGTCTGACCTCCGGTGTGGGGAAGATCAAGCGACGCGGATGGCGATCCGCGGATGGCCTTGAGGCCGAAGGAGAGGACGAGGAATACGAGGAGGAAGACGAGGAATACGAGGACGAAGAGGAGGAATACGAGGACGAAGAGGAGGAAGACGAGGACGAGGAGGACCAGGAGGAAGACGAGGAGGACGAGGAGGAAGACGAGGAGGAGCCGACTGTTGTGCCGGCGGGGGGCCGCAAGAGGCCCAGGGGACGTCGCCGTTCGGTGCCTCGCAGGCGCCCATCCCCGGTCAGGCCTCCTTCCCCGGATTTAGGAGGAATCGAGCCTGCGCAAACGAGCCTTCCCTTCGATACGGCTTATGTTTTTCCTCCCACGGATCTATTCCGTGAACCGGAGTTGGCTAACGATGATGAGTCGGAGACTCTCATCAATCGCAATGCTGAGGCGATTGAGCGCCGTTTGCGCTCGTTCAAGCTCGATACCGAGGTCGTTGGGGTCTCCAAGGGCCCTGCCGTGACCCAGTACGAGCTCCGCCTTGCCGAAGGCATCAAGGTGTCGAAGATCTCCAGCTATGAAGCTGATCTGGCGGCGGCCTTGCGTGCGGTTCAGGTGCGTGTCGTGGCGCCGATCCCCGGCAAGGACACGGTCGGCATTGAAGTGCCAAACAGTCAGCGGCGAGTGGTCTTCATGCGCGAGATGCTCGATCTTTATGGGCTCGCTGAAGAGTGGGCGATCCCGCTGTTCTTGGGCATGGATGTGGCAGGGGAACCAATCGTCGAGGATCTCGCCCGCATGCCGCATCTCCTGATTGCCGGCACGACGGGGTCAGGCAAGTCGGTCTGTATCAACACGATCATTTTGTCGATCATCATGACGCGTACGCCGGCGCAGGTTCGGCTGATTCTGATCGACCCCAAGATGGTCGAATTGCAGGCTTTCCGTGCCCTTCCTCACCTGAGTTGCGAAGTCGTTACCAATATGAAGAAGGCACCGGCGGTCCTGGGCTGGGCGGTCGAGGAGATGGACAAGCGCTATACGATGCTCGCGGCTGTGGGTGTGAGTAATATCAGCGGTTTCAACAAGCTTGGGCAGGCCGAGATCGAGGAGCGGTTGGGGCATTCGGTTGATCCCGCCGACGCGAGCTTGCCCTATCAGGTTCTTGTCATCGACGAATTTGCCGATCTGATGGCCGTGGCGGCGAAGGATGTCGAGGAGTCCATTCAGCGGCTCGCCCAGAAGTCTCGTGCCGTGGGCCTGCATGTGATTCTTGCAACTCAGCGGCCCAGCACCGATGTGATCACCGGGATCATCAAGGCGAACTTGCCTTGCCAGGCCGCATTCCGGGTGAAATCGAGGATCGATTCTCGTGTCATTCTGGATAGCAACGGTGCCGAAAAGCTGCTCGGCCACGGTGACATGCTTTTTGTCAGGCCGAGCGGGAATGGTGTTGTCAGGGCCCAGGGAGCCTTCGTCGCTGAAGAGGAAATCCAACGGGTGGTGGGGTTCCTCAAGGAAAACGGGCCGACACCGTGTTTCTTGCCGGATCTGGTCCAGACCAAGACAGCTTCCGGGAAGAAACCGAGCGAACGAGACGAATACTACGAGCAAGCCGCCGAGGTGATTCTCGGGCAGCAACGGGGTTCGGCGACGCTCCTTCAGCGCTCCCTTGCGGTCGGCTATACCCGGGCTACGCGACTCCTGGAAATGATGGAGGATGATGGGATTGTGGGGCCTTTCTGTGGGTCCAAGTCTCGCGAAGTCCTGCTGACCCTCGAGGAGTGGCAGGATCGTTGCCAAGCGGTTGGCGATGAGTTGGCTGACCAGGGTGAAGAGGAGCCGGGTGAGGGCTCACCTGACGAGTATGACTACGAGGATGAGGACGAGGCCGTCGAGGCCTGATTCTTCGTCAGGCGGCGTGAGACAGTTTTTCTGTAGCGGTTGAAGGTCCACCGCCGTCGATATCCTGCGATCAGCCTCCGAGCCGCTGCTCAGGCCGCTTGGAACTCCTTGTCCGCTCCCAATCGGGTCGTTACATTAGCTGACATTCAGCTTGCCCGGCACGTGTGGAGGGGGCTCCAGTGGTGCGGTGCGGAGCTACGGTTAGGAGCGAGCCTTCGGTTCAGAGGGGGGGCGTCGATGATCGATCAATCCTTGGTAGATGCTCAGCATCGCCAATCTCGGACCCTGCTGAGTTGGGCCATTTCTCTCATCCCGGTAGCCTTGTCGGTTTTTTGCCTCTCTGCTCTGGGCTACTACCACGTGATGGTCGAGAGCGCGCAGCCGACATCGGGACTGTTGCAGGGAGTGATCGCCGGACTCTATGGCTTCCTTGGCTTCGTCCCGGCCTTCATGTGCTGTCTGCTCGTTCTGGTCTGGTCATCGATCTGGTTCATCACGGGTGAATCTACGCGCCTTTGGTCAAAGCTCGGGCGTGTCGTTGTCTTGACCCTGAGCCTTGCCATTCTCATCAACCTCCAGTCTGAGGGCATGGTTCCCGGTGACGGGGGTGGAGATTTGGGAGCCTATCTCGCCACGCGGCTCCAGAGTCTGTTCGGCTATACCTTCGCAACGCTACTGATGTCACTCGTGGTGGTCGGGGCCTTGCTGATTGCGACAGAATTTTTCTTCTACCGCTACTTTGCTGCCATGAGTGGAGCGGATGCTTCCTGTGATGAAGGGGGAGATCTGGGCGTGGAGAATGAGGCTGCTGCGGAGTTCAAGAACATCGTTGTGGGGCATGTGGCGAAGCCGGCAGCTCCGCGGTTCGCGATGGAGGAAGAGCCTGTATCCGATGTTGTTGCTGAAGAGGGACTACCGCAAGCAGGGGCACCATCCGGGGATGATCCCATGAGCGAGGAGAGTCCACGCGCACCCCGTAGCTTCTCCGAAGAAGAAGAGGAGGAATACGAGGAAGAGGAGGAGGGCGAGGAGGAATACGAGGAAGAGGAGGAGGGCGAGGAGGAATACGAGGAAGAGGAGGAGGGCGAGGAGGAAGAGGAGGAATACGAGGAGGAAGAGGAGGGCGAGGAGGAAGAGGAGGAAGAGGAAGAGGAAGAGGAGGAGGAAGAGGAGGAAGACGAGGAATACGAATACGAATACGAATATGAAGAGGTCGAGGTGGACGTCGAAGAGGGCGAAGAGCAGGATTCGCAGGCCGACCCTGTCGAGATTCCTTCTCCCGCTGATGACCTGGACTCGCGTCAGGGCCTTCTATTCGCAGGCGAGGGCCGCCCTTCCGTTGATGATGCCGCTGATCTGGTGATCCGTTCGAACAGGGCGAGTGTCATGTTCTTGCAGCGGAGGCTCCGGGTCTCGCCCGAAGAGGCATCTGGATTACTCGACGCGCTTCGGGAGAGGGGTGTCGTGGATGGCCAGCCCGGTGAAGATTACGGCCGCATCATCATGGACCTCGCGTCTTGGGAAGGTCGCTGACCGGCTCCGGATGACTTCGTTGGCAGATCATTGTTTGGCGGTCTCATGCTGTGTCAGGCTGAGGCTTTTTTAAAATCCTTGTGAGACTTGGAGAAAAACAACAGGCAGCCAGGGAGCCTCGGTGGAGTGACGCATGCGTTTTGCACAGAGTTACGAAGAGATAACTCACCGTTGTCCACCATGCGACATCTTGCCTGCTGCTCTCACGAGATTACTTATAGGGTTTCCGTGGTAGCCGAAGCCGATTCGATGCCGGGCACCGCGAAGAGGGGGATAGATGGTTGACTTTGGCGCTCCTGGTGATGGGGGGGCAAAACATGTTAGACAAGATGGTTCGCAGTCCGGCTTTCGCGGTGTGAGGGCTTCTTCGAAGGCCCCGCTCGGTGAGACGAAAACGGTTCCGCACAATCTGGAGGCCGAGCGTTCAGTTCTCGGGGCCTTGCTTCTCTATGCGGACGCGGTTGCCGATGTGAGCGATCTCCTCAAGCCGGAGGATTTTTATCTCCCCGCGCACGCGCTGATCTTTGAAGCGATCGTATCATCCTATACGGATGCGACGGCGACGGATCCCGTGGTCGTTGCCGAGGCCCTTTCGCGTAAGGGGCATCTCGATGAGGTGGGAGGTCATGATCGCCTCCTGGATTTGGCGACAGCGACAACTTCAGCTGCGGCGATCGGTTATCACGCTGAGATTGTCCGGGACAAATCGATCACGCGTAAGCTTCTGGATGCTTGTCACGATATTGCCCGGCAAGCTTATGACAATGCTGGGTCTGCCCGTGACTTGCTCGATGAAGCGGAGCGCGGCATTTTCGAGATCGCACGTATAGGGAGAAGCGGTGAATCGAAGTCGATCACGGATCTTCTGCAGCAGACTTTCAAGAGGATTGACAGTCTTCGTGATCGGTCAGGTCGCCTCCTCGGTTTGGGCACGGGTTTCCAGGACTTGGATGACCTGACCGCGGGTCTCCAGGAAGGTGAGTTGATCATTGTCGCTGCGCGACCATCGATGGGAAAAACTTCACTGGCCCTCAACCTTGTTGAGCGCATTGCCTCGGAAGGCAAGGCGGTGGCTTTTTTCAGCCTGGAAATGTCGAGTCAGCAGATCATTCAAAACATGCTTTGTTGTCGGTCTCAGATCGATGGGCAGGCGATGCGGAAAGGGAGGATCACCGATGCGCAGTATCGCAAGCTCACGGAGGAGGCATCGCTCCTCTACGAGGCCCCGCTTTTTGTCGATGATTCGCCAGGCCTTACCCCAACAGCTCTTCGGGCCAAGTGTCGTCGACTGAAGCAGAAGCATGACATCCAGCTGGTTGTTGTCGATTACTTGCAGCTGATGACGGCCGCTGGCAGGAACGAGAGTCGTCAGCAGGAAATTGCGACGATCTCCCGCACGCTCAAGGCGATTGCGAGGGAGTTGAAGGTGCCTGTGGTGGCTCTGTCACAGCTCAATCGCGATGTCGAGAACCGGGATAGTCATCGCCCTCGGATGAGCGATTTGAGGGAGTCTGGCGCAATTGAACAGGATGCTGATGTTGTCATCCTCTTGCACCGTGAGGAATATTTCAAACCCACCGAAGACAATCGCGGCCTTGCGCAGATCATCATTGCCAAGCAGCGCAATGGCCCCACGGGGGAGATCACTCTCCGGTTTTTCCGGCAATACATGCGCTTTGAGGCCTTCCAGCGTCAGGCAGAACCAATCCACTGACTGTCGAGTCGTTTTGCTGTAGAGCGTTGCCGAGTTGGTGGGCATATTGAGCGTTGTGCGTCCCCCTTTTCTCGTCGCCCGGCTGTTGATTCTTGCGATCCTTACTTTGCAAGGTGAGCGCCTGTGTGCGCAGATAGGGAAGGATGATGAGGGCAAAGAGATCGCCGCTATTGTCATCGAGGGCGCTGGTGATGATGAAGCGATTCGTCGGCAACTGAAGACCAAGGCAGGCGATGCTCTCAAGGGGACTGATGTTCGCGATGATATTGTCGCGCTCTGGGAACGGATCAAGGTAAGGGCTCTCGTTTGGGTCGAGGATACTGACGATGGGCGTGTGCGATTGGTGTTCAGTGTCCAGGAACCGATGGCATATGACCGAGTCGAGTTCCGAGGCGTCGATCATTACGACGACGGGGAGGTTCGATCGCTCTTGGGAATGGGCGTGGTCCAAAGAGTGACTGATCGCGAGGCTATTCAGCACAAGCGCATGCTGATGGCTCGCTACCGCAGAGATGGTTACTACTTCGTTGAGATCGCAATTGACAAGGACAACGAGGAAGGGCTTCTCAGCTTCGTGGTCGATGAAGGCCCGAAGGTAACGGTTCGAGAGGTGCGCTTCCGAGGCAACACATCCTTTCCAGGCTCAGCTCCCCTGGGATTGTGGCAGAATCTCGTTGGCAGTTCCGGGATCGAGAGCAAGCCGGGAGTCCTGTTTTCCGGAGCCCCTTACAGTGAAGTTGCTGTCGAGGAAGATCTAGACAAGATTCGAGGTTTCTATCGTCGCATCGGTTTCAGGGACGCCAAGGCGGAACTGGCACGCCGCTCGTTCGCTGAGGGTATGGAGGAGGTTGATCTGGACTTCCGCATCGTAGAAGGGCGACGCTACCGGATTTCGGGCTTGGAACTGAGATTTGTCGACGAACGCGGAGAGACGGTTGCGGAATCTCTCTATGGCGAGGAGCGAGTTCTGGAAGAAGTCAGGGTCAAGCCGGGCGATTTCTATGACCGTGATGAGGTTGCTCGTGACAAGAGGGCTATTCAACGCTTTTACGGCGTTCGGGGGCACCCGAGCACTGGCCGTTTCGGGAATACTCCGATCCCGAGCGCCTTCCGGATGGGTGACCCCCGAGAGCTTTTCGATGTAGAAAAAGCAACGATCGGTATCACCTTCGAGATCTTTGAGGGCACGCCGAAGAAGTTGCGGGATGTGCTCGTCGTGGGGAATACCGCGACCAAGGATCATGTCATCCGGCGCAAGGTATTCCTGTATCCCGGCGACACCATTGATACCACCGTGGTGGAGAAGTCGCTGAGGACTTTGGATGCGTTGCGCTATTTCCAGAGCATGCGAGATATGACGGGAGCGCGCTTCGAACTTGAGCCAGTCGAAGGGAGTTCGGAGGAGCTTGATCTACGGGTTCGTGTCAAGGAAGGCGACACCGGCGCACTGGTGTGGGGTGCTGGTGTCAGCTCGGGCCTTGGCATGGTCGGGCGCTTGCAATTTACCAAGCGGAACTTCGATCTGTTTCAGTTGCCGTCATCGCTCAATCCGGCCACCGTGGTTGGTGAGATCATGGAGAACAAAGCTTTCCATGGCGCTGGGCAGGAACTGGAAATGTTCCTGGCGCCTGGCACGGAGATCAGCATGTTCCGGATGGATTTGAGTAATCCGGATCTTTTTGGCGAGCACATCGACACGATCGGCGGGCGGATTCAGGGCTTTGAGCAGATGCGAATTATGGATTCCTTCAATACGGATTCGCTGGGACTTGTGCTTGGAATGCAGCGTAACTTCAGTGAGGAACTCCAGGCGGGGATCTTCATCCGCCAAGAGACAGTCGATGTAGATGATCTTGAATCGGATGCTCCTGGCCTGGTCAAGGATGCTGAGGGCCAGACCGAACTCCGTGGTATGGGATTCAATTTCCGGTGGCGAGATTTCGATCATTTCATGCGGCCGACCGAAGGTTTCGAGGTGAAGGCTCGCGGAGAGGTTCTTGGTGGATCGTTCGGTGCGGATGAAAGCTTCTGGAAGATCGGTCTCAGCTACCGCTACTACCATCCGTTGTTCGTCGATTCGCGGGATCGTGCTCATGTACTGCATTTCCGCCAGAACTTTGATTTCGGGCGGGCGTTTGGCGGGTCTGATGACCTGTTCCTCACGGAGCGGTACTACATGGGTGGCAGCAATCTGCGAGGCTTTGACCAGAGGCAGGCAGGCCCGGTTGAGAATGGTCATCCACTTGGAGGAGAGGCGAGGTTTCTGACAACGCTGGAGTATCAGTTTCCTCTGGTCTCTACTCGGCTCGAATCACAATTGGGTGAGACGGAGCTATTACGGGGCGTGATCTTCATGGATACCGGACAATTGGGAATGGGGATCGATGATTCATCTTTCAGCGATCTCAGGGTCAGTGTGGGCTTTGGAGTTAGGATCATTGTTCCTTACTTCACTTTCCCGATAGCGCTCGACCTTGGTTTCCCTGTCATGAGCGAAGAAACGGATGATCGCAAGGTGTTCTACTTTACTCTGGGCAAGTTCTGATGGCCGCTGACGGGATCAGGGAGATATCTCTCCCGGGTAAGATCGTTGTGGCGAATCACGAGGAGCAGCATGTCAGAGATCTGTGTCGGCTCGCCTGATCTCAAGTTCGATGGCCTGGTAGGGCTGGCAGCCAGAGCCAGTCGGATCCTTGTTCCCGAGGGCCCGAGAGGAAGGATTCGCGAGTCTCGTCGGACGATTGATCAGGCATTGTCAGAGGGGAGAACGGTCTACGGTGTAAATACCGGTTTTGGCAAGCTCTCGGGTGTCTCGATACCCGAGGATCAACTCGCGGTCTTGCAGAAGAATCTCCTCCTGAGTCATGCCACCGGAGTTGGCGAACTCTTGTCGGAGGACATTTGTCGCCTTGCGTTCGGGTTGCGAATCCACAATCTGGCGCTGGGTTTCTCCGGGGTTCGCCTTGAGTTGATCGAGCGTATGGAGGGGATGTTCAACGCATCCATGTCCCCCGTCATGCCGTCTCAGGGTTCAGTTGGTGCGTCCGGCGATCTTGCGCCCCTGGCACATATGGCCTTGCCGCTGATCGGTCGTGGCGAAGTCTACCATGATGGCGAGGTCATCACGGGGCAGGCAGCGCTCGACCGGCTTGGGTGGGCACCGCTCGACCTGGCTGCCAAGGAAGGGCTAGCCCTGATCAACGGCACCCAGGTCATGACTGCGATCGGACTGATCGCTCTGGCTCGTGCTATCGATCTGAGCAAGGCCGCTGATATTGCATGTGCAATGACCGTCGAGGCCTTGCGTGGATCGGATCAGCCATTTGCAGAGGCTGTGCATGCCGTCAGGCCTCACGAGGGTCAGCGACTCACAGCAGCCAATCTCCGCACGTTGCTCGAGTCATCAGAGATCCTCTTGAGCCATCAAGAATGTGAGAAGGTACAAGACGCTTATTCGATCCGCTGCGCTCCTCAAGTGCATGGAGCGGTGAAGGGCGCGCTCCATCACGTGATGACAGTGCTCGTGAACGAGGGAAACTCTGTGACGGACAACCCGATTGTTTTTTCGAATGGTGATGTGATTTCAGCCGGAAACTTTCACGGACAGCCTGTGAGCCAGGCTCTCGACTTCTTGTCCATTGGCATCAGTACTCTTGCGAATATCAGTGAGCGACGTACCGAGAATCTTGTCAACCCGGACATCTCTGGCTTGCCCCCATTTCTTGCTGCGACCCCGGGTATTGAAAGCGGCTTCATGATCCCTCAGGTCGTGGCAGCTTCGTTGGCTTCGGAGAACAAGACACTGGCGCATCCTGCCAGTGTCGACACGATTCCTACATCGGCGAACCGAGAGGACCATGTTTCCATGGGGGTGACTGCCGCCCGGCATGCCATGCAGATTGTGGTGAACACTACCAATGTGATCGCCATCGAGTGCCTGTGCGGAGCTCAGGGATTGGATTGTGGTGAGAGCCTTCGCCCCGGTAAAGGGGTGGCGCAAGCATACGAGGTGATTCGTGAGCGGGTCGCATCGTTGGACAGCGACCGCTATCTGGCGCCGGATGTGAAGGCCATAGGGGATTTGCTGGCGTCGGGAGATCTGGTGCGCAGGGTTGAGGAGGCGGTCGGTGAGCTTCATTCTTAGAGGTTCTTTCTTGCCTGCGAGTATTTGATGGAATGAGGAGAGAAGATGGTCATGCCTGAAACGCGCCGAGCCCCGCGAGGCACGCAACTCACCTGCGCCAACTGGCAGATAGAAGCTCCTTACCGGATGATCCAGAACAATCTGGACCCTGAGGTTGCCGAGGACCCTGCGAATCTCATCGTTTACGGGGGCTCGGGTCAGGCGGCTCGGAGCAAGGAAGCGTTGGAAGGGATCTTGTCGGCGCTACGCCGCCTCCAGCCGGAAGAGACCATGCTGGTGCAGTCTGGAAAGTGTGTGGGTGTGTTTCGCACCCATGAGGACGCGCCGCGGGTGCTCATCGCGAACAGTAACTTGGTGGGTGACTGGGCAAATTGGGATGAATTTCGACGGCTGCAGGAGGCCGGGTTGATCATGTACGGCCAGATGACAGCTGGCTCGTGGATCTACATCGGTAGCCAAGGGATTGTCCAGGGAACGCACGAGACCTTCATTGCAGCCGGTCGCCGCCATTTTGGCGGAGACCTTTCGGGGAGGTTGGTTGTGACAGCTGGGCTCGGAGGGATGGGAGGAGCGCAACCGCTCGCCGTCACCTTGGCCGGAGGGGTTTGTCTGGCTGCGGATGTTGATCCTGTCCGGATCACCAAGCGCCTCGAAACCCGGTATCTCGATCGATTTGCAGGTGACATCGATGAAGCGATCTCTCTCGCTGAAGAGATGGCAACCAAGCGCCGAGCTTGCTCTATCGGGGTTGAGTGCAATGCCACTGAGTTACTGGAGGCTCTCTTATCTCGATCTTTGGTGCCGGATCTGTTGACGGATCAGACCAGTGCCCACGACATGCTCAATGGATACGTGCCGGATGGCCGATCCTTGGCGGAGTCTTTGGAACTCCGACGCAGCGATCCGCAAGCCTATCTGGCGGCTTCTCGGGAGACCGTGGCTCGACATGTCCAGTTGATGCGAAAGCTTCAAGACCTCGGGGCGATCACGTTCGACTACGGCAACAATATACGGACCGAAGCACGCGATGCGGGAGTTGCAGATGCATTCGAGATCCCAGGATTCGTGCCGGAATATATCCGGCCATTGTTTTGCGAGGGACGTGGCCCATTTCGTTGGGTGGCGCTGAGCGGGGTGCCCGAGGATATCTACCGAACCGATGACCTCATTCTCGAGATGTTTCCCGAGAAGGAGGATCTGGTCCGGTGGATCCGGTGCGCGCGGGAGAGGATTGCCTTTCAGGGGCTGCCGGCGCGTATATGCTGGCTCGGTTACGGAGAGCGAGAGCGCTTTGCCCTGGCAGTGAATGATCTCGTCGCATCTGGAGAGATCAGCGCGCCCGTGGTTTTCGGGCGCGACCACTTGGATTGCGGTTCCGTCGCCTCTCCCTATCGGGAGACCGAGGGAATGAAGGACGGCTCGGATGCTATCGCAGATTGGCCGTTGCTGAATGCGATGCTGAACGTTGCGTGTGGAGCGACCTGGGTCTCCATTCACCATGGCGGTGGTGTGGGAATAGGTAGGTCGATCCACGCTGGTCAGGTAACGGTTGCGGATGGGTCCCCAGAAGCTGCTCAGAGACTGTCACGGGTCATGACTTGTGATCCGGGCATCGGTGTGGCCCGGCATGCCGATGCTGGTTACGGGGCTGCTCATGAGACCGCTGTGGCCCATGGAATCGATCTCGGCTGACGGCTTTTTACGGATTTGTGTGGGCGGGGCTATCGATGCAGTTGCCCCGGCTTCCCCCCCTCTAACCGGCCCTGCTAGCGTCTGTAAGGCTGCAGATGACTTTCTGCTCTGGAAATCGATCCTCGATACCGTATCCATGATCCCTGACCATGGGAGTGGCGCCTCGGCATCGACTCAGGAATGCTTGAGATGTGGTGTCCTGGCGACCGATGGACCTCATACAACTGCAACTGCTGGGTTTTGAATATGTTCCGAACGCGTAAACCAGAAAAGGATGATCTTGCTAGCGATGACATGGTCGTCATCGTTGAGCAGGCGGTGAATCCCTTCCTCGTCGTGTTCCATGAACCATCGGGATTCCGCGCAGAGCAGATCAGGGCGCTGCGGAACAGACTCATCGCCATGAATCCGGATAGCGCTGCCAAAACATTGGTTGTCACCTCTGCGATCAGAGGTGAAGGAAAATCGGTGACGGCCGCCAATTTGGCCATGGCATTTGCGCAACTCGATCACTGTCCGGTCCTTCTCTTGGACGGCGACTTGCGGTCGCCATCGTTGGAATCCTATCTCAGTCTTGGCACGCAGCCGGGTATTGCGGATGTGCTCATGGGCCGTGTCAGCCTGGATGAAGCGATTCGAGAGACGGGAATCAACAATCTGTGGATGATGGGAGCAGGGATGGATAGTGCTGAGGGGCCCTCCGAGATCATCACGTCACCCAAGGTGGGTGAGCTGTTTGCACGATTGAAGCAGCAATTCCATTACGTGATTGTTGATACCTCGGCATGTGTGCCCGCCACGGACGCTAGCGTTTTTTCGGCGCGGGCAGATGGAACGTTGGTTGTGGTAAGACTCGAGCATTCATCGAAGACCTTGACACAAGAAGCGATCAAGAATCTCCAGGATCTGGGGGGCAATATTCTCGGCACCTTCGTGACCGAGGTGCGTGGAGCTGATCCGGAAGCGGACCCTCGCCTACGAGGCACTAGCAGAGGGAGGTAGCCTTGGGGAATCTCGGCAGGGGTTTGAAGGATGCTCTTCGCAAGCTGGCGCATCGGACCTCGGTTGATCAGCTGATCGAGAGCGGTGTCACCCAGGTCAATGTTGTTGGCATGGATCGGATCGCTCAGCTCGTTGAGGAGGCGGTATACCGCAGCTTGAAGGATAAATTCCTCAGCGGGGAGCGTGCCGAGGTTGCAGAATCGACGCGCGAGGAGTTCGTGAACCTCATGCGGAGTAATGAGAGCCTGGAGCAGTCTCGCAATGAGGCGGTAGAGGCAAGGGAGCGCGCCGAGGAGTCCGTGGATGAGCTGCGTCGCGAACTCGAGGATCACAAGCGCTCTTTACGTGAGAAACTCGCCAGCGCTGAGGCCATCGAGCGCCCTCTCCAAGAGAGCGAGAATGCGGCCATCCTCGCTCGGGTAGAGGAGTTCTTTGATGATGTTGCAAGCGACTCGCCAGAGGCCTTGCTCCAGTTCAAGGGGCGGATGGCTGAGCTTGTGATGAGCTTGATTGTCAAGGAGCGAGAGGATGCGATCCTGGCTAGGCAAGTGGCGAAGGATGCCGAGGCAGCTCGACTGGAGCGGCGCATCGAGAAGATCACAGGGATCTTGCGAGAGACCGAAGGGAAGTTAGCCTACGTGGCCAGCCTCAAGGATGTGGGTAGTGGCATCTCCTCTGTATTCCGTGAAGTACAGGGGCTCTCCGCGGAGGATATTTTTTTCGAGAAGAAGACCGCTCTGATGAGCAACCTCTTCGAAGCGAACATGGCATTGCAACAGGGCCTTGAGGATTAGACGAGAAGCTTGAGAGGGATCGAAGATGATGGCAGATGAAGGCACAGGCGTGAAGGAAACCACGCAATCCCAGGAAGCGCAGGGGCCACGCAAGGACCATGGCGTCCTCTATGTGGGGATGGACCTGGGGACCTCGCGCACGTCGATTTCGGCTAGCAATGGTGTGCGAGAATCTGTCTTCTCCGTTGTCGGCTACCCCAAGGATGTGGTCAGTCGGAAACTGTTGCAGCGGGATGTCCTGTTTGGCAAGGAGGCGATGGACAAGAGACTGTCCTTGGATTTTTATCGCCCTCTTGAGAAGGGCGTCCTCAAGGATGATGAGAAGGATAAAGGGGCTGATGCTGCCAAGGATCTGATCGGTGAGGCGATCCGGATCTCTCAACCGCGTTCCGACGAGTTGATCTATGCCGTGATCGGTGTTCCTGCTCAGGCCTCGATGAAGAACAAGGAGGCGATAGTCGAGGCGGCGCGCGAGCATGTTGATTCCGTGATGCTTTGCAGTGAGCCCTTTGCTGTGGCTTATGGGCTGGAGATGCTCGAAGACGTTTTGGTTGTCGACATCGGAGCCGGGACCATGGATATGTGCCGTATGCACGGCACGATGCCCGAAGAGGCGGATCAGATCACATCCGAAATCGCCGGAGATGCTGTCGATGCACGGTTATCGGAGTTGGTCGGTGAAGCCTGTGCAGGCGTTCAGTTCACGCCCCAGATGATCAAGGAACTCAAGGAGCGGCATGCTTACGTGGGGAATCCGGCCGGGCCTTGCCTCGTGCAGTTGCCAGTGAATGGCAAGCCGACGGAGTTCGATATCACGGCGCAGGTGAAGGAGGCTTGTGAGATCCTTGTGCCGGAGATCACCCAAGGAGTGACCTCCCTGATTTCCTCCTTCGACCCCGAATTCCAGGAGAGGTTGCGTGGCCGGGTCCTCATCGCCGGTGGCGGTTCCCTCGTGAAGGGGCTGGATCTGGCGGTCGAGGAATCTCTGAATAAAAATCTTGGAGGCGCCAAGGTGATCCGTATCGAGGAACCGATCTACGGCGGTGCCAACGGTGCCCTGAAAATCGCGCAAGACATGCCCGGGGAATACTGGGAGAGGCTGAAGTAGCAGGCTGTCGCGGCCAGGCCGAAAAGTTTCTCGGTTGTTGACCTGAGTAAGGAGGCTTTGAGCCTTGTCAGGCGAGTTTGTGGCGCTGCTCTGTAGCGTGCAGAGTCAGTCGATCCCGAACTCGGATCGGAGGATCTCTTTGAGTTCGTAGAAGTCATGAATCTCGAAGTCGGGGTCGGTCACGCCTTCAGCTATTGCATGTCGCCCGGATCGCTTGATACGGGTTGCGATGAAGCCTTCTTGCTTGCAGGGATCGATGTCGTGAGTGGGGTTGTCACCGACATACATGACTCGTGATGCTTCCAGGTCGAGATCCGTGAGGACTCGCCGGTAGAGTTTCGGATTCGGCTTGCTGATGCCGATCTGGTCCGTGAGGAAGATGGCTGAGGGGGTGATGAAGTCGTGGATCTTCAGGCGGATGATCTTCTCGGCCTGCTTGACGGTCCATCCGGCGGAGATGATGCCGACGATGGGCACCTTGCCGGCGACCCATCGCAAGACATCGTAGGCATCGTCATGGACCTGGAATTCTCGCCATTTGGTCTCATGGTAGGCGACAACACCCGCGGCGACGAGAATGGCAGGATTCAGTCCCGCTGTTGCTTCTGCCGGCAACCGGAGCAAGAGTTTGTCGAAGTGGCGGTCGTAGTTGCTCGAGAACTCGCCGAGAACTTCTTCAAGTTCTCGGCGACATGACTCCCGTTCAGCGCGGAGGCCATGCTTGATCATGGCATCGATGGCTGCTCGGCGCGCCTTGTCTGCGAACACCGATGTGGAGAAGAGCGTGTCGTCGATATCGAAGAAGATCGCGTCGAGACTGCGTGTTACTCCAGCGCGGCCGTGTCCCTTTTTTTGCTCAGAACCGGATTCGGCCTCGCCCACGGGCTTAGCGCCGATCTTCCATCAGGTCCTTTACATCCGTGATCGTGGCGCGGACCAAGACCATCAAACTCGAGTTCTCGTCGGAGACACCTTCCTGCTTGAACAGGAAGGAGAGGATGGGGATTTTAGACAGGATCGGGGTCTCGGCTTTTCGCTCGGTAGCCAGCACTTCACGGAGCCCACCCAGGAGGACCGAACCACCGTCTGGAACCTCTGCCGTGGTGGCGAATGACTTCACCCTCATGATCGGCAGTTGCAAGGTGACGGGCAGTGTTGAGCCTGCCAACGAGGTTGAGAATGTTGGGATTGGACGAACCAACTCCGCGATGGTGGGCTGCAAGCTCAAGGCTACGCGCCTACGATCGTGGGTGATGGTCGGTCGAACGTCGAGGACAACCCCGTCCTGGATGACATCGACTTTCGGATCTGCGATGAACGATGCCTGCGCCACTTCGATGTCGAAGTCACGGACGTAGGAGGTCTGGTTGATGACCGCCACGTTGGCTCGTTCGTTGTTGAGCACGGTGATGGTTTGGCTATTGACCACCTGGATGTCTTGGCGCTTTTCGACGGCTCTGATCAAGGCCTGCACCTGTAGATCGTCAAGAAGCGAGATGCTTGCCGTGGCACCGCCGGTGGTGCTCAGGGCGCGCCCGAGCCCTTGAGAGAAGAAGTTTTCGGTGCGTGCTCGCACGTCACCGTCACCTCCGTCGTTGAAGAAGGCGCCAGCACTCGGACGGCCAGCTTCTTCGCCTGTGCCTGCATTATCGAAGCCACGCGAGGCATTGTCATCGAGCATGTTTGTGATGTCATCGAGCGTCGAAACCGTTCCCTTGGCTCCCGATCCACCCAAACCACGGAAGTCCACGCCGATTTCCTGGATGAAGTTCTGGGTGACCGTGAGGAATTTCGATTCGATCGTGACGACGGTTGTCGCGAAGCGGCGCTGGTCGTTGAGGAGTTGAATCACTCGCTGCTGCATTTCAGGATTGGCAGTCACCAGCAGGTAGCCGCCTTCGACAGCTTCCATCATGCCCCCGCCTTCGGCGTCCCAGTAGGTATCGCCACCAGTCGCATCCTTGATGTTCGCGGCGAGGGTATCGAGTTCTATATAGGCGATTCTCTCATCTGCTTCGCCGCCGATTCGTGGGCCGCTCATGCCGGTATCGCCAGATGGCATGTCGCGAACGGTGGGAGGGAGGAACGTGGTGATGGGGAAGACCAGATCGCGGACATCGTGGCTGATCAGGGTGCTATTGCCACCGGCCAGGGCCCTTGTAGTGATCTCGACAACGCCGTTGCGCACGGTCCATGCGAGGCTCTCACTCTTGGCTACCATGTGGTCCAAGAAATTGGCAACGGAAATGGATGAGACGAGTTCCATCTCAAGTACCAGACTCTCATCGTCGATGGCTTCTTGTGCTTCTGGCGTGATGATGATGGGGATGCTGGTGATGGTCTGTACGAGTTTGCGGACTTCGTTGTAGTCACCAGTTTCTTCCGTGAAGGACAGCTTGCCGACGGCCTTGGTCTTGACCTGCTCCATGATGGCGGCGTCGTCTGCATCTACCGTCGTTGTCGGGAGGCTCTGCTTTTGGCGCTGGCTAGCGGTCTTCCATGTTTCGGGATTGGTTCGAAGGATGTCGGTCTGCGGAATCTTCAGGTCCTCGGCGGCCTCGAGCATCTTGGTGAACTCGCGCCGTTTCTCGGCGTAATAGGCATCGGTGCGGGATTCACGCCCAGCCTTGATCGATGCATTGTGGAGGTTGCGCGCGACGTGATTCACGGGCTCAAGTTGCAGCGCTTGGAAAGCGAGTTCCTCAGCAATCCGGAATTTCCGATCCTCGAAGGCTCGGATAGCAGTCGTCAGGAAGCGGTCTACCTTGGCGTCATGGCGTGCGCGTTCGCGCTCCTCGACGAGGCGTAGCTGCTGTTGTGTCTCGCGTTCCAGGATGTCTTGCTTTTCGAGGAGAGCTGCGTCATGAGCCTTCTGAGCCTGTGCAAGAAGATCTTCGCTTCGCTGTTTGATGTTGCCCCACTCGATGTCCGAGCCGACTTCAATGTGTAGAAGGACTTGCTTGGCGTTCTGAATCGCCACCGCGTTATTGCCCTGCTCCATCGATTGATGGCCAGACTCAAGCAGGTCGATGGCGCGGGCCTTGGCACGCTCTTCACGGATCCTCCACAGCTGAGCCATCGCTTGCCCATAGGTCTGGATCGTTCCTGGATCATCCGGGTTGATCTCGCTCTTGATGGTCGCGATTCTCTGGTTGACTTCGTTGCTGCCCGGTGTGAGTTCCTGCGCACGCAGTAACAACGCCAGCGCTTGCTCAAGTTCTCCCTGCATTCGAAGGTCGCGAGCATCGGCCAGATACTTTGTCACGAGAAACTTGGCGCGCTGTGTGCCGATTTCACCTGTTCCCGGATCTTGCTGCGGTGTGAGCGGCCGAGTCAAGGTTGCATCATCGGCATAAGAGCTTCCAGAACTCGTGCCGGAGCACGATGGCAGAAAGCAGGTAAAGACGCAGAGTGCGGAAGAGGAGATTGCGAGGGCTAGTCGACGGTTCAGTTTGGGAATCATGTCGGCTTCGTTCACTCAGGGGTGTCGTGACCCGGAATTTGTGCAGATGTACAGACCATTAGCTCAACAAAAGGCGGCATCGGGGCCGCAGGTGATATGAGAGAGGGTCGGGCCAGCATCATACGTGCGAGGTAGAGCCCAAGCCGCAGGGCGCGCGGCCTGGATGGTCTCAGAGGCTATAAAAAGTATTCCCCTTGGCGGTGACGTGCCACCCCCAAATGGGGGTCTTTTGGTCCTTCTTTGGTTTGGCGGCATGACGTAATCACTAGATTTCACAATGGTTAGCCTATGAATCAGCCCCGTCGCCGCGGCGGCGGGTGCCCTGGCCTCGGGCCATGCCCACAGAGATCCCCTTACCATGGGTTTCGCGAGGCCCGCCGCTGTTTTGATGTGATCGGGGGGAGGGCGCAGCCCGGATCACTCCGTTCGGGCCGGGCCAAGAGTGCACACTTGCGTTTGCCACCACTGGGGGATGTCAGGGCTTCAATTGGCCCGGGGGGTGGTGCGTGCGCGTGCCGGATCCGGGGGTGGCCGCCGAGATAGGGGCGATGGGGATGCCGCCGCCGCCGGGGCTATCGGCTTCGCATCTCGCGCCGCTTGTTGGCTTCCGCGCTTCCCCTCGCACCCATGCCCCCGCCAAAGTTGACATCGGTGAAGCCTGCGTTTGTCACGGCATCGACCGTGAGTGCAACGTCGCCGTATGTGGTCTCTTCGGTGGGCTCCACCACGACTCCCATCAGCTTGGGTTCGCCGGTCTTTGGGTCAGTCTGCATCTTGGATTTATCCTTGGCGATGCGCTTGAGCTCTTCGAGCAACTTGTCGATCTCGCGGAGTTTCTTGGGACCGACTTCCCAGTGGATCTGGTGACCTTCGAGTCTGTAACTCCCTTCCGGGCGCTTCTTGTAGCGAGGAGACTCGGTCCCCCAGTTCGTGCAGACAATCTTGATTTCCAGCTTCTCTTGTGGCTCGACATCGGTGGAGTGTGCACCGACGTCCTTGGGCAGATAGGCCGGCAGCTTTGCCTCGAGGACTTTGAAGTCGATACAGAGAAAGAAAATGATCAGCAGGAAGACGACGTCGATCATCGGCGTCATGTCCATCTCGAACTCTTCATCGACTTGTTCGCGAATGAGGTCTCTCATGAGTCTTTCCCTGCTCTATTTCTGGAGCTTGGCTTCCTTGTCCTCTTCACTCATGGCGAGCTCGAGCTTCCAGAAGGCGGCATCTTTTTGCGTGCAAGCCGTCATGAACTTGCCGACATAGTGCCACTCGGTCCATTTGTCAGCGCGAATCAGCACAGGGTCATCGACGACCGTCATCGTCATTCCGCCGCCGACCGTCTCTTTCTTGATATTCTCTTTCTTGCAGACATTGTCGCGCCAGTAGACCAAGAGCTTGTGGATGTCTTCGGTGTACTGCTTGTCCGCAACCTTGGGATCTGCCCACTGGTTCTTCTTGTAGATGATGTTCCCGGACTGAGCGATATTGACGATCGGGCGGACATCGGCAGGTTGGTCATCTGGGACGGCGTACAGGGCCTTCGGCAGGATCAGATCCTCGAGATCTTGCTGGCTAAGGTCGATGACGAGCACGAAGAAGATCATCAGGAGGAAGACGCAATCGATCATGGGCGTCATGTCCATCTCCAGTTCCTCCTGGGCGTGTTTTGTTGCCTTGCTCATGCCAGCGCTCCTTGTTCGATGGTTGCCCGATGCCGAGTCATCGGCGGCGGGTTGTTTGCGGTCATTCCGCACATTGGCATTATCCCTTGGACCCGGCGCGGAAACGCTCGAACAGGTCTTCGGCCAAGGCGTTCACCTCGATGGTCGTCCGCACAACCTTGTTGCGGAAGGTGAAGAAGAACGCGCCAACGGGGATGGCCACGATCAGCCCGAAGATGGTGGTGGTGAGCGCCAGCTTGATACCTCCGGCGAGTTGCGCCGGACTGACAGATCCGCCAGCACTGGCGATTTCACCGAAGGTGACGAACATACCGGTCACGGTCCCGAGCAGGCCCATCATCGGCGCCGTCGCACTGATCAAGGAGAGCCAGCCCACTTTCTGGAACAGCTTGACCGCTTCTTCGTCTTGCATCTCACGCATTGCCGTTTGAATGGTGTCAAAGGGATGCCCGAGTTTGCCAAGCCCGGAGGCGATGATGTTGGTGAAGTAAGTCCGCTCGTTCTCGCAGAGTTCGAGAGCATCCTGGAAGGTTTCTTCATCGAACATGGCCTCCATCTCGTCGATCAGATCTGGTGGGGCGAGCTTGTCGCGCTTGATCGTCATGAAGTTCTCGATGATCAGCGCCAGAGACACGATTGAGATGAGGACGATCACCCAGCCGATGATGCCCGCATGTGCGAACATGTCAGAGACTGCGTTTCTCTGTTCGGTTGTTTCCTGCGCGGCCGCGGGTGCAGCGAGAAAGAGAGGGGCGAACGCGGGCAGAGTTGCGGTCAACTTGTGAAATGATTCAGGCAGTTTCATGAAACCGTCTCGATTCGATTGCTGAAAAAACACTTGGGGCGAGGGCCACCCCAATAAGTCTGAAAGGTGTTTCTAGGGGTCCTCTTGTCGGAGGGATAGGTAGAGTTTGCGTGTGAAGTCCGTTCGGGGGAAGCCCCGGTTACCGGTTCATGTAAGAATTTCCCCTGGATAGGATTCACCGGGAAAGTTCCTCGCGGGCTAGAGATGCCCATGGTGTCGAAGCGTAAAAACGGGTCACGGCATTGAAGTAGGCAGCGGCACGAGCCTTCTTGTCCTTTTCTTTGTCGGAGGAGATGGCGAGCAAGACCTTGCCAGTGAAGTAGAGGGCCTTGGCCGTTGTGCTTCCATCTCCGATGTCGAGAAGATTGGCCATTGCGAGTGCTACTTGGGCGTCCCGGAGTGCTTTGTGATCTTGGCTCGTAGAGCCTTTCATGAAAAGGGCCTGGCCCTTTCCTGCGTAGGCAGCGGCCTGCACCGAGGTTGGTTGGTTGGACGACGTGGGGTTCTCAAACTTTTGGAAATAGATCAGGGCTTGGTCGTATTGCCCTTCAGCAATGAAGGTTTCGCCCTCGCCGACGACCGATTGGGACTTGAGTTTATGAAGTTGTGGATCGGTGTCGCCCGAATTGAGAGCGGCATCGACGGCAGAAATCACGCCGCGGTAGGTGGAGCGTGCCTCAGCGTGTTTGTTCAGGGCAACTTGGGCGAGGGCTTTCTCGAATTTGGCTCGCGCATCCCAGATGAGTCCCCAGCTGTTTTGGATCGCCAGATTCTCGTATTCCGTCAGCTTTGTTTCTGCTTCGGCGGCCTCGCCCTGCAGTCGCACTGCCCGTGCGATCGCCAGACGAGCTGCCGGGATCCTCAGCCCGTCAGGGGCGCTGCTCACGTAGTCTTCCATGGAGGACTGTGCCCCGGCGGCCTTGTCCACATCATCTCCGGCTGCTCGTAACAGTGCGTCTGCTGCCTGAAACTTCAGCTCAGCTTGGAAGACAGGTCTGCTCGTGCCTGTCTCGGCCTCCTTGTAGAAGTTGGCAGCTTTTTCGAAGTTGCCCTTGGCCATGGCTACTTGGGCGATGAGGTAGCTTTCCGGCGGTTCATGCCAGTCGATGGTTTGGATCTTGCTGGCGGATAGCTTCGACTCTTTCGACCCACGCTTGTAGGTGATGGAGTCGGTGGTCATGGAGGTTACTTCGACACCTCGTACTCGTGCTCCGTCGGTTTGGATGATCGTGTCCTTGATCTTTTGAGCGCCGACAGGGGCGGTGACCAAGAGGGCCGTGCCACATGCGATAGCCGTGATGAGTTTCATTGAACCTGTCCCCGAGCCGATTCTCGTTCTGATTACTGTTTGTCGAGTCACCGATATCCTCATCGTGGTGGTGGGTTCGCCTGGAACAACTGATACAGCTCGTAGGCTTGGCTGTCCGTGCTCCCCATCTCGCTGAGCTTGGCGAATTCGTCCGTTGCCCGGGCCTTGCTATAGAGGGTGTTCGCGTAGCGCCGGTAATTGGTGTCGTCTTTCCCGGCCTGCACGGCGTAGTAGTAGCACTCCCAGTGGAAGAGGTACCACGGCGTCGAATAGTCGGTCACTCCCCGCAGGCTGTTCAGTGCGTAGCTCTTGTATTCGCGCCACATCTTGTCGTAGGCCTTTTTCGGGTCACCGAGGCCCTGGTAGGTCTTGATGGTTCCGCGATCATCTATCTCTTTCCAGCCTCCCAGGCTCATGGCGATGAGCCGTTTGAGCGGGTAATTCTTTGGGCTGGCCTTCTCGGTAGCGCTCAGGAGGTCATGGGCTTGCCGGTACTTGTGTTGTTTGAGCACCGCTTGCCCGACGATCAGCTTCACAAATCTCTGGACACGATCCTTGGACTTGGAGTCTTCGCCGAAGAGTTCGATGATGTTGGCCCCCAGCGACTCGACCAGTTGCCAGTCTTTCAGGGCTTCAGCCTGGAGAAGCGTGATGTATGCAATGCCATACTGCGGCTTGTCTGATCCCTTGAGGTAGTCTCTTCCCAAGGCGAGCAGTTGTCGTCGCAGCGACTCCAGCTTCTGGGTCTCAGCCAACAGCTGGCTTTTATTGGTCCGGACCTCGTCGCTGCTGACCGTGAGTTCCATTGCCTTGACCTGATCATTGAAGGCCGTGAAGACGGCAGCAGCCAGGTTGGCGACGATCACATCCCTCGGAGCAACTTTTTGTAGTTTGCGATACTGCTCCTCGGCTTTGTTCAAGGCTCCGGTCACCACGTGGGATTTGCCAATCACGTAGAGAACTCTTGGAAGCAGGCTTGGCGATATCTGGCTGTGGCGGCCTTCCCAGTCGCTCAGCGCTGCGATTGCTTTGGGATAAAGTGTCAGGTTCTTTTTTCCGCCACGGCCTTCGGCTTCCACAAAGAGCATGTAGCCATCGTAGAAGTCGATTTCTGATTGGGCGAGTGCGCGGGTTTGGCGCAGATCGCTCCGGTCATCGGCCAGGATAGCCTCTTTCGATTCGAGCCATTGCCGATATGCCGCGACGGTTTTGCGAGCAGCGGCGTGATCGCCGAGGCGTTGGTTGGCAGAGACGATGCGTGCTTGGGCCCATTCGTAATAGATGGAGTCAGGCGTGATTTTTGTGTAGTGGCCAATTGCGTCTGCATACTTGCCTTCGCGTATGGCACCGATGCCCTTGTTCCAGTACTGCTTTGAAGCGCTGGCGGTGGACCCGAAGCGAGCGGTGAGAGCCGTGATCTCGTCGTTCAGTTGGTCGAAGTAGGAGTCAGATTTGCTGAGAGCGCGTACCTGTCGCATGGTTCGCTCGATCAGGTCGGAGGCTTTCTCCACGGTGGCCTTGTCGGGGCAACTCGACCCGTATTTGTCGAGGCCGGATTTCAGTGCAAGCGTTGCTTCGACCGCACGATTTTGCAGGATGAAGCACTGAGCCAGCGAGTAGTAGGCTTCTACAGCGGAGGTAGCTTTCTCCTCATTGCTCATGGCGGCGAGGGCACGCTTGAAACCGTGAATCGCGATCTCGTAGTTCTTTGCCTGGTAGTCGCCCTTGGCGACTTCCAGGAGAAGTTGCGCGCTGACCAGCATGCTCTGTGCGGCGAGGATGTCCTTGATGACCGTCTTGGCCTGGAGCCCGATGGCATCGTTGGGGTGTTTTTGATTGTAGTATTTGGCCTGCTCGAGCGAGCGAGCGACGAGTTCAGGCTTGCCGGACTCCGCCATGGCCCGAGCTTCGATGATGTAGAGAGCGTGCCCGAACCGAAAGTCTTCCTTGCCGTCGATGAACTTTCCGCTCTCGTACTTTGTGACGGGGACGTTGAGCGATTCCAGGTGCTTGCGGTAATCGGCGACGAGGGTGAGTACGTCATCGCTTTTGCCGAGCTGGAACAAGGCCTGCCCTCGCCGGTTGTAGGCCTCCTCCATGAGGATGACCATCAGTTCGCGGATATCCCCGGACAGGTCGAGACGCTCGTCCTTGAGGGCCATGTCTGCGGCATCGATCACATCCTGGAAAGCGGTTTCGGCCGCATCCAGATCTCCCATCACTTCGTCACACGTGGCCATCTCAAGCAGGCCTTTCAGGCCGAGCGCTGTCTCTTCGCCGACATCGAAGATCAACTCTTCGAGTTCTTCACGGGCCCTATCGACCAGATGGTCGCGGTCTTTGCGGACGGCACGGCCGTGTTCGCGCAGAAGGATCCCTTTGCGCAACCAGCTCAGGTGGTAGCGGAGGCTGTCTGTGGCGTTGGCATCCTTGAGTCGTTCAAGTCCACTCATGGCCTTATTGGCTGCCGTGACACCACCCCGGAATACGCTTGCCGCTTCTTCTTCCAAGGTCTGAACCTTGTCCGGCTCCTCCGACCGTGCGATGCTGATTTCTTCGACGAGGTTTCGGCCATACTCGATCGATGCATCCGACATCGTGATGCGAGATTGCATTGCGACGGGGTCGTTGGGGTAGCGCGAGATCAGGTCTTCCATGCGCTTGAGGGCGTCTTTGAACAGGGTGCGCCGCGTTTCACGGTTGGGGTGTAGCTTGGCTCCGATCACCGAAATGTCGATGCCGAGCTGTGCAACGGACTTGAAGTCGTTGCTATCCTGATACTCTTTCTTGAGTCGGTCGGCTTCTGACTGCGCCAGGGAGATGAAGCGTAGCTTTTCGGCGAGTGCGCGCACGAAGGACACATCGCGCTCTACCTTGCTCGACTGGGCGGAGAGAGAGGGGAGAAGGACGAGAACCGCAAGTGCGACTGGGGCCAGCCTCGATATCATAGGAGACGACATTCCTGGTTAGGGTCTGATTCCAGGTGGGTTAGAACTAGTCAGGAAGGAGGGGTTCTTCCTGATTCGCGGTTGCTGATTGCAGATATGCAAGCGCAGCTAAGGCGATGGAACGGCGGAGTATAGCGCCCGGTTCATCCTGCGCACCGGAAAAGCTTCGGATGCACCGACAGGCGTGCCCACATGCCGGATTACCTGCCCCGCAGGAGAAGTTCCGAATACTGATCGGGGACGATTTTTGGCTCGGTTTCCTGGCCGATGATGATCGTCGCGCGGATCAGGATGAGGATCTTCATGTTCTGCACGTAGTTCCCCTTGCGGCTGAACAGGAAAGAGAGCCCTGGAAGATCGCCCAGAATGGGGATCTTGGAGTTCATCTGCTGCTTTTCTGCCAGTTTCATGCCACCGAGCATCAAGGTGCCGCCATCGGGCATGGTGACGGTTGTTCGGACCCGTTGCAGGGTTACTCGAGGAAGCTGGATCTGAACCGGCTGTCCGACGCCAAGCGTCGTGACGAAGTTCGGGATGGGCTTCTCAAGGGTCATGACCGTCGGTCGCAACTCCATGGTGATGAACTTGCGGTCAGCCGAGACCACGGGTCGCACATCCAGAACAACGCCGTCACGGACGACATCGACCACCGGGTTTGCAACCGATGCGGCTTGGGCGATCTCGACCTCGAAATCGCGGATGTAGGAGGTGTGCTGCAACACCGACATATTGGCGCGGGTGTTGTTGTAGACGATCAGCCGTGGCGCAGTGATCTCCTGGCGACGCTCTTGTTTTGAGACGGCGCGCAAGATGACTTCGAGTTCGGTGTCGTCCAAGAAGGTGTACTGAAGTGCCAGCCCGCCACTGTTCTGCAGGCGCCCTTCGCCGCCCAAGGTGCGGTCGAAGAGGTTCTCGGTGCGGGCCATGATGTCGCCATCACCTCCGTCATCGAAGAATATGCCGGGCTCCGTGCCGGTGCCGGGTGCGCCGGGTGTTGCGGGATTGATCAGCTCGCGGCGACCGAAATCGTCAAAGCCAGCGTTCTGGCGATTGTTCCTCTCGAGTCCGCGTCCGGGTGTGCCTTCCGGCGCTTGATTGCCCAGTCCCCGGAAGTCGACGCCGACATCTTCGAGGAAGCTGTCTTCAACCTTCAGGAAGCGGGTTTCAATATCGACCTGGATACCGACGGCCTGACGAAGGTCGCTGAGCAGGTCGCTGATCTTGCCGTGGACTGTCTTGTTATGGCGGATCAGGAGCACGCCACGTTGCTCCGTGAGATTGGCTTCGCCAGCATCCCACGAGTCAGGGTCGATGTTGGCGCGGATGATATCTGTCAACTTGCTGGCATCCACGACGGTGGGCCTGGGCTCCTCGTCCTCCTCCTCGAAATACTCTTCTTCATCGCCAGGGGCCTTCAGTTTGAGTTCGCGCCCTGGCTTGTCGGAGACGCCTTGCACGAGATCCCGGACCTCATACTGGACCAGATACATTTTGCCGCCGGCGTTTTCGGGGGTGACCAGATGGACCACGCCATTTCCGATCTTCCAGCGGATGCCGGTCAAGTTGCCGATCACGTCGAGTGCGCGTTCCACTGACATGGGCGGCAGGTTGAAGTCGGTGAGGGTCGTGGTATCCGTGTCGAGTTCCTTGACTTCGGCGGAGACGATGAAGTTGACCTCGGTAACCTTGGCGTAGTGCTGTGCCCAGTCTTCCACCGCTGCTTCCGCGACGCGGTGCTCCAGCGATGTGGCGCGTAGTTTCCCGACGATGGCCTTTTCTTCAGGCGACTCGAGTTCGTCATCCGGGGTGAACTGCAGAGGTTTGCGCTCGCGCACGATGGCCCATCGTTCGAGGTCATACTGGATGACGTCGATCTGGGTGACGTCACCGGAGTTCAGATCGTCGAAGGTCTTGGTCCACTCGGCCTTCCAATCCTGGCGGAGGACGTCGAGATTGGTCTCGTGACGCGCTCGCTCGGCGAGTTTGCGTAGAGCCTTGGCATGGGTGTTGGCGGAGTCGAAGGCGAGGGCCTCATCGATCAGATTGATGGATTTTGCGTAGTTGCCGATCTGGAAGTCGAAGTTCGCCTGCTCCAGCAAGAGTTTTGCCTTTTGGTCCCGAGCGATGCGCATCGCCCTTTCCTTCTCGGCGAGTTCGGCTTGTGAGGCAGCGATACGAGCCTTCTCGGCATAGGCATCGGCCTTGACCTTGCCCATCTCGGCCGAGCGCATGGTGGCTTCGATCTGTCCCTCGAGATCCGTCCCTGGTTGGTAGAAGGGTGAGTAGCGCAGGATGAGAAGAGAGCGCCGGAGAGCTTCGATAGCGTCTCCAAAACGTCCGGCTTCGATGTGGGCATTACCGACAGCGAGTTCCCTGCGGGCACGGAAGCGCGTCTGCTGGCTGGCGACCTGGGATTCCTGGACCTTGTCGGAGAAGGTTTTCTCAACGCTCGGCTTTTCGAGTCCGAGAGCATCGCGGGCGGTCAACAGGATGTTGCGTGCATCCTTGTTGGTCGAGTCGATCTCCAGCACTTCGGAGGCGATGCGGGCGGCGTCTGACCAGAGTCGCAACTCCATCGATTTGCGCGCCTCTTCGATCGAGCGACGGATGATGAAGCCTCTCTGCTGTCGGCCGACGGTCGGTCCGGGGTCTTGGGCTGTGCTCGATGGCTCGGCTGCTTCTTTTTCGCTCGTAGCTACGGGCGTGGCACCGGAGTCATCGGGCGTGGCACCGGAGTCATCGGGCGTGGTGACTACGTCATCGGGCGCGGCAGCTGCGTCATCGGCCGGTGGTGTACCGGAGCACGAGTTGAGGCTGAGCCATGCGAGTGCAAGAACGCCTGAGCGAAACAAGAGGGCAAACTTCATGCTGCTTTCCTGAAAGATGGGGTCAGGAGCGGAAATCTTAGGGCGAGCGTCTGTATATGAGAGGGGTCTTTGCCGGGACGATGAGCCGCAGCCCGGATCCCGGAAAAGGGCCTACAAAAGTTACTGGCCATGCGACGATCGGTCAAGGGAGCCTGCCCTAAGGTCTTTTTCTGACCGGGATTTCCGGCAAGCCGAGTCGTCGGTTGACCCGTTTGATGTCCTCCCAGGTATCAGCCTTCGCGGAGGGCTGCCGGAGCAGATAAGCCGGATGCCAGGTCGCGACCACGGTAATCCCGTTGATTTCGAGGTCTTGGCCACGCAGGCGGCGCATCGGCAGGGTCGTGGAAAGGAGGTTTTGTGCCGCCACCCGGCCCAGCGTGACGATGACTTCTGGCTCGATGATCTCGATTTGCCGGCGCAGGAAGGGCAGGCAAGCGCCCACCTCATCGGGCTGTGGGTCACGATTGCCCGGAGGCCGGCACTTGTTGACGTTGGCGATGAAGACTTCGGGGCGTGAAAGGCCCATGGCATTTTCGATGATTTTGTCCAGGAGTTGGCCCGCAGGCCCCACGAAAGGGCGTCCCTGCCGGTCTTCCTGCTGGCCAGGAGCTTCGCCGATGAACATGACCCGGGCATTTGCCGAGCCTTCACCGAAAACCAGTTGCTGGCGGTTTTCGTGCAATCGGCACCGGATACAAGGGCCGATTTCCTCCCGGAGGGCATCGAGAGCCTCCTGTCGTGAAGAGGCCGGGTCGAGCACTGGGTTCACCGCTTCCGTCTTGCCGGGCACGCCGAGGGGAAAGTCACCCCCGTAACAGGCGGCGGCATGGCGGAGGTGCAAGATGAGGGATGTGCACGTGTCGGGCATGGCGGCTTGAGTATGACGTGAGAGGGCATCAGATTCAGGTCCGAACAGATTTATGATCCGCGTCTCCATGGGCGAGTTTCGTGGCCGGGCGGTCCCTTCGCGGGACTCATGGGTGGGTGATGGAATTCGTCCACGAAGACGCTTGCCGTAGCGGTGGGCTGTCGGCGTTATCATCCTTTGCGTCCGAATGAAGCAGACACAGAGATTGTTGGTGGGGTGGAGATCGTTGCTGGCGCTCACCGTGCTGGCGGCTCTGGTCTACCATGGTGTCACCGGGGCGAGTTTTCTCAACCAGGACGACGTTCTGTTCTTCGGACCCGAGAACCCGCAAATGCGGGCGGCGATGGGTGGAGATCTCGGCGCCCTGCTCGATCCGCGCCGGACGATCGCCAATGCCTACCTTCCGGTCAGCCATCTGAGCCTGCTGGCGGATGTCTGGCTGATCGGTGACGGTGGCGCTGCGGTCTGGCCCCACCTCCACTCGCTTTTCCTGCATCTCGCGGCCGCTTTCATCTTGGCGCGGTTGCTCGGGCAGCTTGGCTTGACCCGTGCCAGCAGCACCGCGGCGGCGGCATTGTTCCTCGTGCACCCGGCCCTGGTGGAGTCGGTGGCCTGGATCGCCAGCCGTAAGGATCTGCTGTCGGGCCTGTTTTCTTTCCTGTGTCTTTCGGCCGTTGCAAGGCATGCGCTGGTGCCGCGCCACCGAACCGTTGCCATGGCCATGATCTGGGCCGTCCTAGCCCTTTACTCGAAGGGCACGGCGGTTGTGCTCGCCCTGTTGGCACCGGTGGTGGTCTCCCTGGTGGCCGGCAGTCTCCGAGGGCGGTGGCGATTGTCGGCGTCGATCGCTTCGCTGGCTTTCCTCGCCGGCCTGCATCATTCCTGGGTCGCGGCCGGAGAGGGCACGCTGCAGACACTCGACTTCGCCACCCGCACCCTGCAGATCCCGGGTGCCTTCGCCCATTATCTGGGCACGATCGTCTGGCCGACCGGGCTGAACATCCACTATCCCGAGGTCAAGACGCTCTCGATCTTCGTTGCCAACTGGCTGCTCGGCCTCGCCAGCTTCGGTCTACCGCTGCTCGGTCTCATGCTTTGGCATCGTGGTCATCGGCAAGCCGGCGCAGGCATCATCATGGCTTGCCTGGCGCTTTTGCCCTTCAACACGGCCTACCCTGCTTCGGCGATTGCCGCCGCTGACCGTTATCTCTACCTCGTCGTGCCCTGGTTCGCGTTCGCGTTCGTGAGCATGTTCGGGTCGAGGAGTCGGATGGGGCTTTCGCTGGTCGTCATCGCGGTGCTGCCCATGGGCTGGTTGGCTCATTCCCGGGTGGCCGAGTTTCGTGACAGCCGTACCTTGTGGGCGAGCAGTCTTGCCACCGAACCGGAGAACGCGGTTGCTTGCTTGAACCTCGCCGAGGCGCTGCAACATACCGCCCCCGACCGCGCCTTCGAACTGGCCGCATCGGCGGTCAAGCACGCTCGCTATATCGAGCACCGGCTTCGATCGGAACTCACCGTGAGCCGACTTGCACGGGCGAGGGGCAGTCTTGCAGAGGCAGCGGTGCATGCGGAGGTCGCTTGCACCGTGGCCGATGAGATTTTGGCACCCGAACCTCGCCGCGAAGCTTTCGTCCGGGCGGCGGTACACGCTGCGAATGTTGCGATCGCTGACGAAAAACCAGAGCCAGCGCAGGAGTATCTCGAGAAGGCTCTCGCACGCTACCCCGAGCACCCCCTGGTCCGTTCGCAACAGGCCCTGATGCTCTTGCGAGGGAGCATTCGGAAGGGGCTGGACCCAGAGGGCCACGTTGCTGATGACGCTGTGGCGGCGCGGGCGGAAGAGCTCTTGGAAGCAGCTCTCGGCGAGGACCCTGGCCATTTCTGGGCCCTGATCGTCAAGGCGCATTGGCAGGCAGCCCGCGGCCATTACCTGACGGCTCACAGGACCTTCAAGAAGGCGGCCGCGGCTGATCCACGCCGTCCGGAGCCCTGGGTTTCCCTGGCTGATTTGCTGCTGGCCACGGGTGAGCCGGCAGATGCCGAACAAGTGGTTCGCCAAGCGCTGGCAGGGGGTTTCAGCAAGGAACCGGACTTGCAGGTCAGGCTCGCCTACGCTTTGCACGCCCAGGGTCGCCTCGATGATGCCCGCCGCTATTTCGAGGACTATCTGCGGCTGCGCCCCCAGGATCTGGCGATCAAGAGAGTGCTGGCCGGAGTGCTCGTGGCCGACGCGACGCGAAGGCTGAATCAGCTGGCTCCCACTGAACTTGCGGAGCGCGTGCAGCGCGTCAGGGAACTGGACCCGCAAGATCCCAAGGGTGATCTTCTCGAGGGAGTCCTCGAGCGGCACCGGCGTCGCATGGACAGGGCTCTGGTGTTGCTGGAGAAGGCTTTCGCGGCCTTGCCCGAGGACAGGGACGCCCGCCGCTACCTCGCCGAGACCTGCCGCGACCGCGGTTACCAGCTGCTTTCCGCCGATGGGGTTCGCGAATCGGCGCTCGATCATTTTCGACGATTTGTCGATATCGCGCCGCCAGCGGTGCCCATAGCAGCAGCGGAGGGCATCTTGCGGACCCACTGGAAGAGGTGGAACGATCGGGGTATCGCGGCATTCAACATGGCGAAAGAGGTTTCTCGGAAGGCTCTGGGAGCCGGGATCTCTCCCGAGCGAGTGTCCTTGCAGCGTCGGGCGACCGAGCATCTCGGCGAGGCCGAAGCGGCGTTTCGGCGGTGCTTGTTCCTCTTGCCCACCGAGCCGGAGGCCGCGCGCCAGCTGGCGGTGGTTCTCATCGAAGGGGGAGGTAAGGATCGTCTGGAAGAGGCGCTGAGACATCTGGAGGCCGCTGAATCGGTCAATCGCAGGCTCGGGATGGATGTGGCCTCTTGCGTGCTCTATCAGGTGTGGGCACTGCGCGGGCTCGAGCGGGACCAAGAGGCTCTCAAGCGAGGTCGCCGCTATTTCGAATCCCCTCCGCCGGCTCCGGCATCGGCCAAAGTTCTCGAGCGGCTGCGAGCACAACTCGCCGAGATTGAAGGCGGTCGCTCTAAACGATAAGGTAAGACCCGAAATGCCGAAGCGGTCAGCATCGGCGAGTTCAGGCGGTGGGTTACAACAGAGAATATGAGCCGCACCAGATCATGGTGTCGAGCTGGGAGGGATCGGATGGCGAAGAAAGGTAAGGACCTCTTCGAGTTGCTTCGGGCACGGCAGGGTCGATCGGTGGGACGGAGCCCGCGACCAGCACCTCGGCAAAAAGCGCCTCCCAGCCCCCTCAGTCAGATTGCTGAGACGATGCGGAGCTGGGGATGGCGGGCGCTGGAGGCCATGAAACTCACCAAGAAGGCCGGTGGCAAGGTGGCTCGTTCCCGTCCGACCGGCAAGAGTCAAACAGGTAAGAATCGTCAAGCAGGCAAGGACCGTAAGGGTGTGCGAGAGGTGTCCGCATCCCCGGTGGTTTCGGGTCTTCAGCTCACGAGGATGGGCCTCGCAGCTCTCGTGCTGGTCTGTCTGGGCGCTGGATTCCTCGCCGGAAGTTGGCTTGCGCCAACCGAGGCGGCTGGTTCTGGAGAGGGCCTCATGGTCCGCCGGCCCTCCCTGGGCAGCTGGGTGCTGACGCCCGAGGAGCGGCAGGAAGAGGTAAAAACCCTCTCGAAGTATTTCTTTGTCCTGCTACAGTTCCCCGGCTCCGAACGGGACCGAGCCAGCAGATTGGCGCGTTTCCTGAGGAACCAAGGCATTGAGACCGCGCGGATCCACAACTTCACGGTGGAGAAAACGCGACAGTCGCGATGGGTGGTACTCGTTTACGTTCCGCAGCAGACCAAAGATAGCGCGGAACGCGAGGCACCTGCCGTGCTCGAAAAGCTCAAGGCCGTGTCACTGCCTACGTTTGAACCTGGTTTTGCGAAGAGGCTCGCCGAGCTGTCGGCGGGCAACGATTTGATGCAACTACGCTGACGCAATTACGCCGAGGCAATTGAACTACTGGACTGATCTGGAATGTCGATTCATTCGAGCTTGAGGATTGCCGGCGCACTCAAAGGCCAGCGCAATGTCTGGACACGTGCGGAGAGGATTGCGGCTTTGCGGAACAATGGGCTCTGGGCCGATGGCGATTCCGTTCTCGGCTTGCCGAAGGTGCGCACGAGCTTCAAGGTGAAGACGAAGAAGCAGATGAAGGCCGCTGCTGCCGATGGTCCCTCCGCAGAGGCGGGTGAAGGCGGCGAGGCTCCTGTGGAAGCCGAGGGCACCCCCGGTTCATAGGGTCCGCAGCGGTGCTGGCGGCCGCATCTTGAACCTTCTGCTCACATGGTGAACTGCCAGGGTGCTGCTTGTGCTGTCGGCGTGTATCCGGGCCATTTCGGCGGTTTGAGCCTCCTGACCATCGGTCGGGTATCGTCCCCGGTGAGGATCTGCTACCTTGAAATCCATGCGGTCAGACCTCGCCAAACGAATGGAGTCCATCCGGCCCAGCGGCATCCGGAGGATCTTCGAACTCATCGAGAGCATGGAGGACCCGATCAATCTTTCGATCGGTCAAGCGCATTTCCGGACTCCAGAACCTCTGGTGGAGGCTGCGTGCAAGGCTCTGCGTGATGGCCATAGCCGCTACACGACGACCCAGGGTTTGCCGGGGCTGAACGAGCGGATTCTGGGCAATATCGAGGAGCGCTATGGTTGCCGGCCCGAATCGACTTTGGTGACTTCGGGTGTCTCGGGCGGGATCATGATGGCGTTCCTCGCCTTGCTGGACCCGGGCGATGAAGTGTTGCTGCCGGACCCTAACTTCATGATGTACCAGCGGCTGGCGGCGATCTGCGGCGCAGAGATTCGCTATTACGACATGTATCCCAGTTGGGGTGTCGATCTTGCCGAGGTCGAAGAGGCTGTGACCGAGAAGACCAAGATCGTTTTCCTGAACAGCCCGAGCAATCCAACCGGCGGTGTGCTGGATCGCGAGCAGATAGCAGGCCTTGTCGCGGCTGCGGAGAAGGTGGGGGCCTTCATCGTCTCGGACGAGATTTACGATTCCTTCGTCTACGACCAGGAGCATGTTTCGCCCCTGTCCATGAGCGACCGCGTGATCCATCTCGGTGGCTACAGCAAGACCTACTTCGTGCCCGGCTGGCGGATGGGCTATGCCACCGGGCCGGCGGCGGTTATCGATGCGATGCAGACGCTACAGCAGTTCAGTTATGTTTGCGCGCCAGCACCGTTTCAGCATGCGATCCTGGAAGCTGCTTTCGATCTGGATGTGGGTGATTACGTCGATGCTTACCGCAGCAATCGGGACTTCGTTGTCGAAAATCTGCATCCGTCCTTTCAGGTCGTGCGGCCCGGGGGGTCCTTCTATGCCTTTCCGTCCTATCCCCCGGGCATCGCCGAACCGGTGTTCATGGAGGCTGCTCTCGGTCGCGGCATCCTGACCGTCCCCGGGAGCGCCTTCTCGCGTCGGGACACGAACTTCCGGATTTCTTTCGCGGTCGATGATGTGATGCTCAAGCGGGGAATTTCGGGACTCAACGAATTGGCAGAGCAGTTCAAGGAATGACATCGGGCTCCTGCGCGCCTCTGGTCGAGATCTTTGCTTCGATCCAGGGGGATGGCTGGCGAAGCGTTTACCGCGGCGTGGCCCTTTTTGTGAAGCGCATGAGCCTTCGATTCCTCTCGTTGATTCTGTGTGCGATCGGATCTGTGGTTGCCCAGGACGAGTCCGTAGCATCACCGGTTGCTTGCCGCTACTGCAAGAGCGAGGGTGAACGCGTGTGCAAGAAGCACGGTCGGTTTCTGGAGTCCGATCGCGCGGTTCTCCAGTGCAGCGTGGCGGCGGCATGCCGCACTTGCGCCGGTGCGCTGGCAGTGGATTGCAAGATCTGCAAGAACGAGGTTGTCGAGAGAACCGCGGCGGAACGCCGTGAGCAGGCCCGGATCTGGCTCGCCGGTCGGCGAAAGGCGGTCGATGCCATCGCCAAGAACTCGGACCTCTTGCACGTGAAGACCGCTCACCTGGATCTGGCCTTCTCGATCCGCCCTCAACTCGTCGGGCGTCGCAAGCTGGACACGCACCAGTTGATGCATCTCTACGCCGACAGGATCGAGGCTCTGCGCAGTGACTTCATCCTTTCGTTCAAACTCCGCAAGGATGAGTTACCTGCTCGATTGCAGGTCTACATGTTCGGGGACCGACGAGACCATCGGCTCGTCTCGCCGCGAGTTGCCGGCGGTGGCGGCGGCGGTTCCGGGATGAAGTTGATGGGTGTCGATGCCGTTTATTGCATGTATCAGGAGCCGCTGACGATGTCCGGTGATGAGGCGTTGCACCGAAACATCGTGCATAGTGTCGCGCATCTGCTCATCTCCAACTTGCGACCCGAAGTTTGGCTCGGCAATCTCGGGCATGGCTGGATCGATGCCGGGGTTGCCCACTGGTTCGAGGACCGGATCACCGGCGGCTGTTCGAATTATTGCTACGAGGAGGTCGGCGCGAAGAAGGGGTCCTACAAGGGTGGCCACTGGCGTGTGCCGGTTCGTCGAGCAATAGAGTCTGGCAAACACGAGAGCTTCGTTGTTGTTTCGAAGCTCAACACGGATCAGCTGACCTGGCCGCAGCATGCGCTGGCCTTCGCCTACGTCGATTTCCTGGTCGCGTCCTTCTCGGGCCGTGCCTTCGCTGATTTTGTATCGGCGATCAAGAGGGGCGACGCCGTCCGCGATGCTCTGGTTGCGACTTTCGAGATGAAGATCCTGGAGTTTGATGACGTCTTCACTGCGTGGGTGAAGAAGAACTATCCGTTGGAGGGGCGATGATCATGATTCGTGTCTTGGCCGGGGTTCTCCTTGCGGGGCTCGTCAGTGCGCAGCCGCTGCTGCGCGAAAGGCGGACCCATGCGCGGGTTCTAGAACTCCGTCATCAACTGCTCTGCGAACTCGAGGGTGCGAGCGCGGATCTTCTCGCAGGTGTGGCCGCGGATCTTCTCTCCGATGCGGAGGGATCAGCCTTTCTGCCCCTGGCTCGTGCGCTGGCTCGTGTGCGATCGGTGAAGGCTGATGCAGCTTTCGTTTTTCGACATGGGGTGCAAGTCTTTGCGATGCCCGAAATTATCGATGGCGATCGGTACAAGGAGGCTGCGGTGACCGTGCACTTGCCGTTCCGCCCCGAGCCAGTGGGGCGATTGACTTTTCGGGTGGTCGTGCGCGATGGGGGGGGGAAGACGGTCTGGAATTCTGCCATCGAAGAGCGGACATCGATGGATGATCTTCTCCGCTTCACTTGCGGAACGAAGATCCCGATCAAAGACCTTCCCGATGGTCGCTACGCGGTCGATGTCGAGACTCTCATCGAAGGGGTATCACCGCGCCCGGCCGATCCTCGCTCCACCACCTGCTTCCATGTGCAGCGCGATCTGGCCGAGCGGGTCAACCGACTGGCCGAGGGCTACAAGGCCCTGGAATCGAGCGAGAAGAGTGGCCCACATCAGGTGGCGATGCTGGTCGGGATGCTGGCGCGGATCCAGCGCGTGATCGAGGGTGAGCCGCCTTCCGGCAAGAGTCTTGGCGGCAAGGATCTGGACGATGCTTTGCGTCTGCTGGAGAACATCGAAAAGGGGGTCCCCCCTCTCGCCGGTCTGCGTGGCTGGGTGACGATCGGGGTGGTGGTCGGCGAGGATGAACCCGCGATGGTTCGCCTTCGCTTGCCGGTGGCGGGGGAGGCTCCACGGCCCCTGGTTCTTTTCGTGCCGGGTTCGCCGGCTTATTCGTCGACTTGGTGGCGACCGACTTCTCCGAGGTCGGTGGCGCCGGGTTGGTTAGCCGATGAACTCGATATCGTCGGCTTCGATTCCGATGCTCGCTGGCACCTTGCCGTGATGGAGTCGCCCGGGCGTTACCAGGGGAGTGCTCGGGTGGTGCGAGGAGTGATCGACGGATTACGCAAGATGTTACCGGTGGGAGAAGTTGTTCTCGTGGGTGAGCGCGAGGGGGCTCTCGCCGCGGTGCAGACTGTCGTCGAAACAACCGACCTTGCTGTCGGGGTTGTTCTGATCGCTGGGGGATCGCTGGGTCCTGCGGATGCTGACACTCTCGCAGGCCAGGTGCGAATGCTGTGCATTCCGGCAACGGGGTACCCCGGCAACCACAATCTGCGTCGGTTGGCCGACCTGCTCGAAAAGGGTGTCGAGATGCTCGATGCCGGGGGGCGACCCTGGCCGATGGCCCTGGGGATATCGGCCCGAGAGATCGAGGGTTTCGTGACCGAACTCGGCAGGTGACGATCAGTTCTTTGGTGCGGTGGCGAGCACCAACCACTGTTCGCTGACAAGGCGGCGTAGAGGTGCAACGGCGATTGGTTCCATCCCCGCCTCCCTCAGTTCCGTGGCGAATCGTCGCCAGGAGATGGCGTTCCTGTTGCTGCGTTTTTTGCCCAGGCGGCGAGCGATGCAGCGACGAAGATGCTGAAGGCTCCAGAAATGGAAGTATGACACGATGACATTCTTGCGCGAGACCCTGGCCAGTTCCCGGAGAATGGCGACGCGCTCCGTCGGTGTCGCGATGTGGTGAAGAAGGCGCATGCAAAGAACCCCGTCGAAGGCATCGTCGGCGAAGGGCAAGGCCAGCGCTGATGCCTGGACCCGTGGCCATTTATCTCCGCAAGCTTCCAACATTTTAGGATCGCGGTCGGATCGCACCACATTTCCCGGAAGAAGCTCGCTGAGGCGCCCGGCACCACTGGGGAGGTCGAGCCAGAGACCGTCGTCGGCGCCTGCTCGGTCGAGCAGACCCCCGATCGCACGGGATTCACGGCGATGAGTGCCGGGGCCTGTGCCCGAGGTGAAGCGTTGATCCCGGTAACGGACGGCGTATCCGGGTTCGCGCAGGTAAGGGCTTTCCTTGGGTGTCACAGAAATATGCTATGCCCGCTGACACGGGTCGGATCAAGCCCTGAGCGCCTGGATGCCGATGAGAATGGATGGCGCAGGAGGCCAGTATGGATAGTCGAAACAATCAGGTTGATCAGAAGGAACGCAGGATATCGGATCGCAACTCGATGACGCAGTCTGTTGAGGTCAGGTTCCCCGAGGAACCGGTGACCGGGCCGGGGCAGAATCTTTCCGAGGATGGAGTGCTCTTCGTCACGCAAGAGTCGTTGCGTGTGCGGGTCCGTATCGGAGATGAGCAGTGGGTCGACGGTGAACTCATCCGTGTGCAGAACATGGGCGAGGGGCGTATTGGTGTGGCTGTGAAGTTCGTCTGACCGACGACCTGTCGAGAAGCCAGTCAGATCCTCACCGATGAGTACCGGTCTGCGGTGAGAGCATGGGATCGCAGGGACCCAGATTTTCGTTTGCGACATTCCATGGCGAGGCTCGGAAGGCTTGCCGAGTGGATCCGGATCGGGGAGTCGGTTTCGCCGCCCCCTGGAACCGGTATCTGGTTGCGCGGGTTTGGATCGAGCGACCCGATGAGGCAGGTGGGATGGAGATGTGATGGTATGGCTGTAGTCGCCATCGCGCGGGCCTGTTGGCATCCCTGCAAAAAATCAGTCCGGGCCGGTTGGCGGACGGTGAGTCAGGGGGTAATATTCCTTACTGGCCCGAATTAGGGCGTTTTCAGAGGAACACGATCAGTCCTTTGTTTCGTCCGTGGGTCGACTCCCGTCCGCTCTGTTCATCCAGCTACGCTGGGTAGGCAGGGTTTTCTTCCTCCTAGATGATCCCTATCCGACGTTTCTCTACCCCTGTTTGTCCCGAGTGTTGGGCCCAAATCAACCGGTTATCGGGGCAGCGTTGTTTCGGGGTTGGAGACCACATCTCTGCCACAAGGAATTTTCGATGAAGCTTCACATGTACACCTCAGCTCTCTTGGTTGCTGCAGGCGCAGTCGCTCAAGGTGCGGATCAGAATCGCCTGGAAATCAATAACCGTCCGTGGCTTGTTATTTCCGCCACGCTGCACCCCACTACCACAAAGAACTACAACTGGGCCTCTGCGGTTCCTGCGAGCTACTGGAACGCTGGTCCTGGCGTCGCCAAGGGTCACGTCAGCTCTTTCTGGATTCCGCGCGAAGTCCAGACGGTTCGTGAGGATCGTAAGGTTGGCGGTACCTATATCGGTATTCGCCCTTCAGCTGCTACCGCGGCGTTCCCCTACAGCGGCTACGTCCCCGAGACTTCGGTCACTCCGACCAAGAGCCTGGCAGGCTCTGGCGGATGGTTCAATGGCGAAGATCGCACTGCGGATCTCGCGGCGAAGGCCTTTGTTACGATCCCTCAGCGGCCCCATACATTTGCGTCACATGGCAACTTCGTCGTTGCGACGACGCTCTCGACACCGGCGACGATTCCCGCCGGAAAGAACAGCGAAGATATCGCCTTTGCCTGGAAGTGGAACGGTGGCGAGCAGCGCGATCTCGCGGCCACGGCCGCGAAGCCGTCGCAGTCGATGTTCTCGACCTTCTCTTGCGGTATCCACACCCCAACCGTGTGTGATGAGCATGCTTCCGCGACAGCGGTGGTGGCGCGGTCCGTTGACTTTGCGACCACCTGGGGTGGCATGAGTCTGGCCGACCAAGTCGTCCTGCATCAGGTCGCTCGTGTTGGCTATCGGCGTGACGTGCGTCTCGAGCCAAGGGTTGTTTCGACCTCGGTTGGCGTTGGCCAGAACGACCTCGCTGCCGCTGCTGACACCTTCGGCTGGGAGATCAAGGCCGGAGCAAAGCGCGCCAACAACAATGCTGGCCTGCTGTTCAACTTTGGCCCCGTGTTCCCGGCCAAGTTCAATCTGATGGGTCTGACTCTGGAGCTCAATCCGGCAGATGCCACTCTCGGTAGCTTGAATGCTCTGAACGGCACGGTGGATGCGCAAGGCCTCTTTTCCACTGCGCTGATTCCCTTCCCGGTCCTTGGGCCGACGGCGCTCAAGGCCACCTTCGGTGTTGAGGGTGTTTGCATGAACCTCGGTGGTGGTCCTGTCAAGCTCACTTCAACGGGTTCGGTTTGGAGTAAGGTGAGCCGCTAATATCGCGCGCATCGCCCGAGCAAAAGGCCTCCGGACCGCGGTCCGGAGGCTTTTTTCGTGGAGTTTCCCCGCCTTGGTCGGCGGACCTTGGGGGTGGAGCGAGATGATTCGATGCGGCTGTAGAACTGGGATATACTCGTGACCATGAAGCCAATGGTGGTGGTGATTCTTGCCGTGTTGGGGGCGCTAGCAGTCGGCGTTCTATGGGCGGGTGGGCTCTTCGGTGATCGCATTGACCCTGAACCTGCTGCCGGGATATCCGGTTCCGGTGGTTCCGATCGCCCCGACAGCTTTGGTTCCGCCGAGGTCGAGGCCGCGGCGAGCAAGGCAAACTTGCCCGCGATCGCCTTCAAGAAGTTGTTACCGAATTCTCGGGTTCTGATGAATATTCCGTTCAACAAGGTTGGCGGTATCCCTGTGGGAAATGGCACCTACCTGCCGCTGCTGAACGGTGTTCCATCGGCCCCGGTCATCAGCCGTGAGGAGTCTGCTGGCCCGGTTCCGCCGGTCATTGCGAAGATTGTCGATCACGAAGGCACTGAATTCTGGGAGCATTCCGATGGGTCGACGACGACCTCACGCTGGGTCGATACCTGGAATAATGGAGTCAAGCTGCGCCAGGTTCTCACTGACCATGCCGCCAGATTGCCCGACAAGAACGCTATCCAGCGGGGCGGCTCGCCGGGAGCCTCTTCGGGGAATGCCGGTAAGTAAGCCTGTGGTGCCATCCGGCACGCTTTTACAGATCCCGGACTCTCCTGGCACCGGCGGAGAGATGCGTCTTACTGGAAGCAGGCCGGTGGGCGGCGAAGCCGATCGAGGTGGGGCTCCATCGCCTGGAACAGGCGCTGGCGCGCTCGCATGATCCGGATGGCAACCGTGCCGGAAGGCAGGCTGAGCATCCGACTCGCCACCGCGTAAGGGATTTCTTCGCAAACACACATCTGGAAGATCTGGCGGTAGTGCTCGGGGAGAGCTTCGACGGCTTTTCTGAAGACTTCTGCTAACTCACGCTCCTCGGCATCGCGGCCGTGGCCGTTCGAACGAAGGATCTCCAAGACCGTGTGTCCATCGTCACTGGTGGTGGAGAGAGAGCTTACGGGCCGCGGTTGTCGGGCATGGCTGCGGAGATCTGACAAGGCTTGATTGCGAGCTATCTCGAGCAACCAGGCGGAAAAGTTCGTCCCTTGCCGGTAGAGATGGCTCTTGAGGAAGACCTTCATGAAGACTTCCTGGGCGATGTCTTGCGAGAGGTGAGCATCCTTCACCAGATGGCGGACTCGCCGAAGGACCTTGCCCATGTAGCGGGTTTGCAGTTCCGCTAATCCGGCTTCGGCGTCCCCGGCATTGATGAGCGTGACGAGTTCGTCGTCGGTCATCGTGGACGGATGGTGTGGCGAGGAGCATCCTTGGGCAGTTGTATTCATGGTTTGTCTCTCGCAAGGGAGACATCAACTGGCGTGCCACGCGACAAAAAAATCCCTCCCCCTAGAAACCCTTGTGAAAGGGGGTCCCAGAGGTCTTTCCTGAGAAGGCTGTGGGCAGGTGCTGCCGCGAGTAGGCACCTTCTGCCAGCTTGATAAGGCAGCTCGCTCAACCCGTGGGTTGAGCTTCGTACCGCATTTGAGCATCGACCGATGTGGTCGTCACACCACGAAGAGTTCATTGCCGCCGGCCAGGGCAGCATCGAGGAGGGCGATGTTCGACGGAGCCTTATCGTCTTCGCTGCCATGGACGAGGTGTCCGAATCTCAGACGTCTGAGGGCGAGATAGACCAGTGCTGCTCGCAGCCCCCATTCCATCCGGACCCGCTCCGAACCGATTCGTGCACCGAAGTAACGCTGTAGCAAGGAGTGCTTCCAGTCGGGCGATCGTGTGCTGTGGATCCAGAACCATGCAAAATCATGGTCCTCATTGCCGATTCCGATTCGTTCAAAGTCGAGGAGGAATGGCTGCCCCTCCTCGTTGACAAGGAGGTTTTCCTCGGTGAAGTCTCCGTGCACGACGACTTGTTCCCGTGACTCGATCCAGCGAAGCGCTTCCTTGTAGAAATCCTGGCAGCGTGACCAGCGTTGCTCACCGATCGCCAGGATGAGGACCTCATACATCAACCGAACGCGCTCGAGATAGCTGATCGGATCCCATCGATTGAGCGGGAAGTGGCGCCGCCCGATCAGGGATTCCGGGGAAATCTGTCGGAGTTTGGTGAGCAGTTCGAAGACGTGATCCTGCCCCAGGATTTCTTCAGCTGGCCCGACCGCTCCGATGACTCTCTCCAGCAGGATCCAATGCGGCGGGTCTTCGATATCGATCAGGACCGTCTTCGGCGCCGGGATGTCCTTGCGATCGGGGTCTGTGGTATCCAGGAAGCGATAAAAGGCGGCTTCCCGTCGCGGATATTCATCGAGCCGAACGCCAGCCGGATAAAATGTCCCATCCTCGGGCACGACGAAAAACTTCAGCAAGAAGGGTTCGGCAGCCGCCCCCGAACAAGGAAGCAGCAGGGAAGAGTGGCGGTCTGATCTGTAGCGGACGGACGGATCGTCATGCAGTTGCAACCCGAGTTCCTCGATAACCGCAACTGCGGCCTCCCAATTCCGGTCAGCCGCAGCCTTGTCAGCGGGGAGATTCTCAGGAGTGTGGGACAAATCCGTGCAGCTTCCTGCTCACAGGATGATGTTCGTGTGTTCGGTGGAATGGACCCGGACCCAGTGCTTCTCTTCGCCTTTTTCTTCCTCGAAGAACTGCTCGACAACGATCTTCAGAGCAGCGGCGGTCGGGGCAGCTGGGAAGCGGAACTCACGGGTTTCGAAGATCTGCAGGTAGTTTTCGCCGGTGATCTCGGCCTCGCCTTTACCGACTTCCTTGTCTGAGCCGTCGAGTTGCTGAGCCGTGAAGACAAATTTTCGGAGCGTCAGACCGGGTACGCGGTGGGCTGCCTTGTTCTCGACTTCGAGGACGATCTCTGCCCCATCCTTGCGGCCCTCGAAACTGAAAGCAGTTGCGCAGAACTCTGCGTCATCGGGGCCGAGCATTCCGTGACGGCGGTTTTTGCGCTTGGGGCCGACGGGTTTCTTGGTCTCGGGGTCGATGGCCAGGTGCCGTTCAACCTCCGGCATGTGACATTCCACGCAGGACTTCTTTTCCTTGCCCTTGGGCCATTCCGCTCGGGTGTAGTCCCTGCCGACGGGCAACACCGGCCCGATCTTCGTCGAATGGCAGGATGCGCAAAGCCCGTTGCTACCTTCGGGGGTGAAGTGGGGAGACTTCTTGCTCGTGTGGGCTTCGGTTTCGGCTCCGAACGGGCCATGGATCTCGTCCTCGCCTAGCTTGTGGCAAGAGACGCATGTGACGCCCTCTTCGAGGATGTCGTCGCGGGTTTTCGGTTTGCGTCCGATGCGTTCGAGAACCTGATCAGGGATGTGGCAGGCGTGGCAGGATTGTGGCCGCTTCTTGTCCTTGATCGCATTCTGATACACCGGATTTGTCCAGGCGTGGCTGTGCGCCTTGCCTTTCCATTCGTTGAACACCGCGACATGGCACTTCCCACAGCTGGCGGCGGAATCCGAGTCAGCTGCTTTGCGTGCGCAGGTGTCATGGATCGGCCGAGCTTCCCCGGGCAGCCATCCTTCATCGGGTGGCAGGAATGACAGGAGGATGACGATGCCGATGGCGGAACATGAGCTGGTGATCAGTGAGTTCATGGATCATCAGGATAGCCGGTGTGCCAGATGTATCCATTGGTGCGGGGGATCGATTTCGGTCTTTGCTGCCTCGCATCACCAGTCCGGATCACGCCCCCTTCAAGAAGAGATGCCGACCGGTCGAAGACCGAGTAGACGAAGCGATGAAGCAACTTGACCACGCCATCGGGTTCTCCCGAGGATTTGCTGGCCCGTATCGAGCGCATGGTAGGGGCCGCGAAGGCATCGAAATTGGGGGGAGAGGCGCTGCGGGGTGAGATGATCCGGTGACGTCGAGGTCAGTCTCGGCGTTCGAAGCTGCCTACCCACAGATCCTTGAGATAGGGGAGTTCGGCCGAAAAGCTTGTGGGGTAGAAGCCCGAGGTCGCGAGCCATTTGCAGAGCTTGCTGGCGGTGATGGCGTGGCGTGTTCGGGGGCGGCGCGTGAGAGATTGGGTCAGTCTTCGCTGGAAGCCATGGGTCGAGATCGGGTGGAAGAAGGAAACTACCAGGAAGCGCCCGGCTACACGGCAGGCCTCGGCGAGGACATCGCGGGCATCCGCCGGTGGCAGGTGATGGAGGAAGCGGAAGAGGACAACGCCATCGACACCGCGATCTCCGATGGGAAGACGGGTCATGTCCGCTAGCAGCAGCGGGTCTTTTGAGGGAAGTCCGGCACGGAGCATGCTCACCGAACGATCGAGCCCGATGCGACGGACCTTCAGGTCATCGAGTGTCGGCCCGAGGCGGCCGGTGCCGCACGGCGCGTCGAGGACCATCTCGCCGGGTTCTCCGGGCCACACCCTGCGTAGACAGGCCAGTTCGCGTGCCGTGCGCCCAGGATTGCGCGATCGATACGATGTGCTCTTGCCGGGTGCGTCGTAGCGCGTATGCGTGTCGAGTGGGGGCAGGCGGGAGAGGAGCTTGCGAGTTCGGGTCTGGAATCCTGCAGCCTTGCACAGGCGTGCGGCAAAGCCCATCGCCTGCCGCGGTGTGATGGGGTGACTCCTCAGGCTGCGACGGAAATGCTTGAGGATGCGGGTGAGATCGCGATTGCGAGGTTTTCGCAGGCTGCCGTTGTGCAGGTCGAGGATGGCAAGCTTTGTCCCACCCGCCTGGATGTAGACGTGGTCAGCCGAGGAGTCCGGGAGGATGAGGCCATCGAACAGGGCTTTCCCGACGAAGCGAGCGATCTCGTGGGCGGTCTGTCGTCCGCAGCGGCCGGCTTCGATGGCTTCGCGCATGGTTTCGCCGGGGAGTTCGGCGCACAGGTAGAAGGAAGAGGCTCGGCGCTGGCCGATCGCGACAGGTCGAGCGGTCTCGATCCCGTGTCGTAGCAAGGCCTCGGCCATCTTGCATTCTCGTTGCCCATCGAGATTGCTGTGCGGTGCGGTGAGCCGGGACCGAAGACGGTTCTTGAACTGGGTCCGGTGAAAAATTTTCAGGTACCAGTTCCTCGATCCCCGGGTGATTTTGCGAACCTCGCGGAATCGATTAGGTGGGGCGGCGAGGTCGGAAGCCATCGCCAGGGTTGCCTCGAGTCCGGGAAAGAGCTCGCGCTCCTGCTCGTCTGCTTGCAGTAGGTTCCAGAACTCACTCATGCTAGGTCTTTTATCCGAGGGCTCGGCCGGGGATCATCCCATTGATGTCTGCGAAGATGCCAAAGCCCTCCACGGACCGTAACCTGATCGCAAAGTTGCCGAAGGCGGATCTGCATCTCCATCTCGATGGCAGCATGCGCCTGTCTTCGTTGATCGAACTCGCGGCCGAGCGCAAGGTCAAACTCCCGAGTTCGACACCCGAAGGCCTCCTCCGGACGGTGTTCAAGAGAGCCTACAAGAACTTGCCGGAGTATCTGAAGGGTTTCGAGTTCACGGTGGCCTGCTTGCAAGATGCGGAGTCTCTCGAGCGCGCCGCTTATGAGCTCTGTCAGGATTGCCGCGACGAGAATGTGTTCTACGTCGAGATCCGATTTGCACCGCAGCTTCACTGTCGTGGTGATTTTGATGTTCGCGCGGTCTTGAAGGCTGTTTCCAAGGGGATGCGCCGTGCACAGCGGGAGATCAATCGGCCGGCAGCGGTCCGCGATGGTCGGGTGCCCCGGTTCGAGTGTGGGATCATCGTCTGTGCTCTGCGTTACTTCGAACCCTTCTTCTCCGAGCATTACAGGGCTTACTTCGAAGTCTTGCGAGCAACCCCGCGGGAAGGCATCTACGGTCTGGCGTCCCTGGAACTTGCACGGGCAGCGGTCCAAGCGGTCGAAGAAGATGGCCTGCCGATCGTCGGGCTGGACCTCGCAGGTCAGGAGAGGGGCTTCCCGGCGAAGGACCACCAGGAGGCTTATCAACTGGCTCATGACCATTTCCTTGGGAAGACGGTTCACGCCGGTGAGGACTACGGGCCGGAATCGATCTTTCAGGCGATCACGGATTGCCATGCGGATCGGATCGGTCATGGCACCTGGCTGTTCTCGGCGCGCCACATCCATGACCGTTCGATTCGAGACCGTCGCCACTACGTCGAACAACTCATCCGCTACGTCGCGGACCGGCGGATCACCCTCGAGGTTTGCTTGACGAGCAACCAGCAGACGATCCCCGAGTTCCGAAAAGATCTCTCGCGGCATCCCTTCCGGCTCATGCGCAAAGCTCGCCTCAGCGTGGCCCTTTGCACGGACAATCGACTGGTGTCGCGAACGACCATGACCGATGAGGTCGTCAAGGCCGTGGATACCTTCAAGCTGAGTCCGAAGGAGTTGAAGAACATCCTGATCTACGGTTTCAAGCGGTCCTTCTACCCAGGCTCTTATCGAGAGAAGCGGGAATACATCCGTTCCGTGCTCGATTACATGGAAGCGGAGATGGCCGAGCACGGCTTCGATCTCCGTGGAGGCGGGTAGGCTCGGAGCTTCCGAGGGAAGGAGATCGGCAAGGCTTGCCCGCTACCCGAGGATGGCGGCCGCGGCCAGGGCTCCAGGGCCGCAGGTGATGCCGCCGCCGGGATGACTGCCGCTGCCACCGAGCCAGAGCCCTTTCACCGGCGTTGCGAAGCGGGCACAGGAGGCCAGCGGTCGCAGCCACCACATCTGGTCGAGGGCGTGTTCGCCGTGATGGAGGTGCCCACCGGTCAGGCCGTATCGCTGCGAGAGGTCGTTCGGAGTGAGTAACTCATGGCCGACGATGCGATCGCGAAGGCTGGGCGCGAATTCCGCGAGCCGTTCGATGATGGCCTTGGTCAAGGTTGCCCGCGCGGTTTCGTCCCAGCCGCCTTCGCGTTCTTGCGGCACGAACTGTGCCAGGATCGAGACGGTGGGTTTGTCGGTTTCGCCGTGGACCCGGATGTCGAGGTAAGGATGGTCGGAGAAGTTCCGGTACTTGATGGCATCGAAGGCTCGTTCGAGGCTGTCGAGATCCTCGCCGATCCGGATCTTCGAGAAGGATGCGCCAGGGCGTGAGGCGAACTCGAGAGGACCATCGAGGGCGAGATGCAGCTTCGCGGCGGTGCCGCGACAGCGCCAGTGGGCGATGTCCTGGCCGATACCCGGGGGAAGGTCCGTCGGACGGATCAAGCACGAGAAGGTGCTGCGAGGATCGGTTGTGGCCACCAACTGTGTCGCGGTGAGGCGTTCGCCGGTCCCGAGTTCGACGCCGACTTGCTCGCCGCGTTCCACCAGAATGCGTTGCACGGTAGCGCTGGTGCGGATCTCCACTCCCGAAGCCTGGCAGGCTGCGAGCAGGGCGCGGATGAGCGCCGGTGAGCCACCTGCGACCTCGGCGCCCTCCGAGCATGCATGCATCAGCAAGAGGGCGGCGGTGCCTGCCGAGCGCGGCCCGCACCAGGTGGAGGCCAGGGCTGGTGCGGCCAGGGTTGCCTTGAGGTGCTGGTCATCGAAATGCTCGTCGAGCCAGTCCGCGACCGACATCGGTGCGATCCGGAGCAGTTCGTGCATGGTTTTCGGCCCGAGCCTGCGCAGGCCCCAAGCCTTCCTGGCGAGTGCCCAGGTTTGACGGAAACCCTGCGGGGCGATGTGCGGTGGGGGTTCCCGCAGAAGGCGGCTGACGAAGGGTTTGACCTCGCCGATGAAGCGGTCGAACCGGGCGAACTGTTCGGCATCGGTGCCGGCGAGTTCCGAGAGCAGCAAACCCGGTCCTTCACGGGTGGGAGCGAAGACGGGCGCGGGGTCCGCGTATTCCAGTCCGTGACGAGTCAGCCCGAGTTTGTCGATGACGTTTTTGTGGATGTGACTCGTGTCATGAAGGATGCCGGGCGTGTGGTAACCGGGATGGAACTCCGTCGAGGTCGCGAGCCCGCCGCACCGATCAAGATGTTCGAGCACCAGCACCTTGCGCCCCTGCCGGGCCAGCAGGGCAGCGCAGGTGAGGCCGTTGTGGCCGCCGCCGATGATGATGGTGTCGTGGTTGTGTGCCATCTCCGGTCAGCCCTTCTCCAGGATGGCGCGAGCTGCGTTTGCGCCGGGCGCGCCCATGATGCCGCCACCGGGGTGGGAGCCCGAGGCGGCGAGCCAGAGATTCGAGATGGGGGTGCTGTGTCGTGCCCACCGCGGCGCCGGGCGCAGGAAGAATAGTTGTTCGAGACTCAGTTCACCGTGGAAGATATTGCCCTGCGTCAGCCCATACTCACGATCCAGGTCCCAGGGGGTCAGGACCTGTCGGTGCAGGATCGATTCCTTCAAGGTGGGGCAATACTCGGCGAGAGTGTCGATGACAGCATCGCCAAATTCTTCACGCCGAGCGGGCCAGGTCTCGGCACCTTCCTTGAGGGCGAAGGGTGCGTATTGCACGAAGATGGACATGACATGCTTGCCGGGCGGAGCGACGCTCGGGTCGCTGAGCGATGGGATCACGACATTGAGGTAGGGCCGCTTGCTGAAGTCGCCGTATTTGGCTTCGTCGTAGGCGCGCTCGAGGTAGTCGATGGACGGGGCGATCGCGATATCGCCGCGAAGGTGCGGACCATTTCCCGGTCGGCAGGTAAATTCCGGCAACCGGTCCAGGGCGAGGTTCACCTTGCCCGAACTGCCGCGCATCTTGAACCGGGTGATGTGCTCGGCGAACTCGGGATCGAGATGCTCCTCGCCGACCAGTCCCAGGAATGTTCGGTGAGGGTCGACGCCCGACACCACGTGCTTGGCGCGAATCTCTTCACCATGTTCGAGGACGACGCCGACGGCGCGGCCACCTTCGACGAGCACTTTTTCTACAGGTGATTCGGTGAGGATCTTTGCGCCGTGACGCTGGGCGGCGCTGGCGATGGCCATCGAGATCTGGCCGGTGCCTCCTCGGCAGAATCCCCATGAGCGGAAAGAGCCGTCGATTTCGCCCATGTAGTGGTGCAAGAGGACGTAGGCCGTGCCCGGTGAGCGGACTCCCAGGAAGGTTCCGATGATGCCGCTGACGCTCATGGTCGCCTTCAGGGTTTCGGATTCGAACCACTGATCGAGGAAGTCCACGGCACTCATCGTGAACATCTTCAGCTTGAGCACGCGGTCGGCCTCGGTGAACCGATCGAAGACCTTGAGAAGGCTCAGGTTCTCCAGCAAACGGCCTGGATGCCATGAAGACGGGTCGGGTGGCACCATTTCGATGATCGGCTTGATCAGGCGACTCACCTTTCCCATGGCCTTGCCAAACTCGCGATATGCTTCCGCGTCGCGCTTGCTGAAGCGGGAGATCTCCCGCCGGGTCCGCTCTGCGTCGCCCCAGCGTGCGAGGGAGTCGCCGTTCGGCAAGGGTGTGAAGGAGCAGTCCAGCGGCAGGATTTCGAGGCCGTGCTTGGCCAGTTCGAGATCGCGGATGATGTGGGGGCGCAGCAGGCTGACCACGTAACTGCAGGCCGAGTATTTGAAGCCGGGGAGGTGTTCCTCGGTTACCGCGGCCCCACCCAACAGGTGCCGGCTCTCGAGCACCGTCACTCGCAGTCCGGCCTTGGCGAGGTAGGCCGCGCAGGTGAGGCCGTTGTGGCCGCCACCGATCACCACGACATCCGCGGTCGTCATGCCTTCTTCCTTTCGGGGTCGAAGAAGGGGCGCTCGACAACGGTCGCGCTGACAGCACGGCGCTCGAACTCGACGGTGTGCTCGATCTTGATCATGGTTTCGAGCGAACTGAACTCGGGCTGTACGCTGGCCAGGGCCAGATATTTCTTCAGGATCGGAGACCAGGTAGTGCTGGTGGCCTGACCGACCTGCCGCTGCCCGAAATAGATGGGCAGTGCTTGGCGGCAGGCATCGGCGGGTAGAGCCGGTGGAAGCTCGTATTCGGCGTAGAGTTGCTCCAGATCTTCCCAGTCCACATCCAGCCCGACGAGATTCCAGCTGTTGCCACGAGCTTTCGCCGCTGCGAGAGCCTGTTGCCCGAGGAAAGGTCCGCGGTCGAGTTCGACGGTCCAGCCGAGCCCGAGTTCGAAGGGCGTCGATTTGCGCGATTCTACCGCGCATTGTGGCGCGCTGAAGTAGTCGACACCCTGGAGGACGAAGCCCGCTTCGATGCGCGTGATGTCGAGTGCGTCGAGGCCGCAGGGAGAGAGTCCGAGGGGTTCGCCGGCAGCGATGAGGGCATTCCAGATATCGACCGCGGCGGCGGTCGGGAGCCAGATCTCGTATCCGAGGTCGCCGGTGTAACCGGTACGGGAGACGTCGACACCTTCGATTCGCGTGCTGGTGACGCCGAAGTAGGGCAGATGTTCGAGGTCATCGCCGAGGGCATTGACGATGATGTGGCGTGACTGCGGCCCCTGGATGGCGAGCGCGGCCAGAGATTCCGAGACATCGGTGACGGTTGCATCGAAACTCCGCGTGTGTCGATCGAGCCATCTGAACATCGGGCTTGCCGAGGTCAGGCGAAATCTGTTTTCGTCCAGGCAGGCGATCGTACCATCATCGATGACCATGCCGGCTTCGTCGCACATGCAACTGTAGGTGACCCGGCCCGGTTTCAAGTGGGCGATGTCGCGGGTTGCGATGTAGGAGAGGAAGTCGCGGGCATCGGCCCCGACGACCTCGTACTTGAACAGGGGCGAGATATCGAGCAGCCCGGCCGCGCTGCGCAAGGCGTGGTACTCGGGCTCTGCCGAGGTGCCGTAGCGGCATACCGCCAGGAAGCCTGCCCACTCCTTCCACTGGTGGCTTTCGCACAACGGCGCGGTGCACGCGTGGAAGGGACTGGGGACGGGCATGGGCGCCGAAGGTTAGCGATCCGCCAGTCGCCTGACAAATGAGAGCTTGGCTCCCACCGGTCTATCGGTCCGACTTCGAGGAACGCTTGCGCAGCAGCTTCGCGACCCGCGGGCGATCGCGCTGCATGCGCTCCAGGTCGAGCGAGCGTCCGATTGCGTTGCCGAGGAAACCGTAGAAATCCGCCAGGCCTTTGTTCCATGGCCCTGACACCACGTCCACGGGCGTCTGGCCATCGTCGTTGCGCGCGCTGAGAGAAGCTCCGTGCTCCAGGAGCTGGTCGATCACCTCGTGGCGACAGAGGAACGCTGCGCTGTGCAGTGGCGTGTTACCGTCGCGGTTCGTGCCCGAGACCTTGGCCCCCTTCTCGATCAAGAAGGCCGTGATCTCGCTGTAGCCGTAGATAGCCGCCGTACTGAGTGGGAGTGTTCCATCCTCGGGATGCCGGCCGTTGATGTTGGCCCCCGCCGAGAGCCGCCGCTTGACGCGACCCAGATTCCCGGACGCGACCACGTCCCTGAGCGAGTCCCCGCGCGGCGCGCGCTCGCGCGCAAGGCGCCTGGAAAGAGCCTTGGCCGCGGCGTTGTCCTCGACGACGTGGAAGATGAAGTCGTTGCTGAAGCGACCGCCCGGGTTCTGCACTTGCAACAGGTGCATCCCGACCGATGGCAATGTCGCCAGTTCGATCTCGACCGTCTCATCCTCGCCAAGGTTCACGGTGCCGGATACTCGCCTTCCGTCGACGATGACCCTGGCTCCCTCGCGAATGTGTCGGCCGCTGATCGTCATCCGGCGTTTCCCGTCATGGAGGAAAGGGAACTCCTGGTGCCCTCTTTGCTTCTCGATCGGTCCCAGGGTCCAGAGCGCTGGCTGCGGATGGTCGATATCCGCCTCGGCGCCGTGCCGGGCAGTGAAGGTGCCGACGAAGCGGCCGCCCGATGCGAGCGAAACCAGCTCGGCCCGGGTGTAGGGTTTGCCACCTCCTGCGGAGTAGGTTCCGCCCGGGGATTCGGCGTCGAACTCCAGTTTCACCGTCGTGGATCTCGCACCTTTGATGAACACTCCTTCGGCCTGAAGTGTGATGCCGCCCTCGCTGGCGGACAGTTCCAGGGCATCCAGCAAGTCGCTGGTGAAGGGGTCGCTTGCGGATCTCTTGTTGAGGGTCGCTTGCCGGGCGAAGGATCCGGAGAAGCCCGTGCTGCTCTCCAGCACCATGTTCCAGACAGGGTCGAAGCGGCGGCGGCCACCCCACGAGAATCGCCAGATGCTTCGTTCGGGCTGCCCACGTTCGGCGACTCGGCGGTAGAAATCGAAGCCGATGATGTTCAGTCGCCCCTGTGGCAAGATCAGAAACCGGTCGTAGGCACCTCGCCAGGTGGGCGCGTCCATGCCGGAGCCAGGCGTGTTGGTGCTGACCAGAAACGGCATGCGGTGACAGTCTCCGCAGACATTCGGCCTGCGTTTTTTGGGATCGAGGTCACCGTCGATGTGGAACAGCTTGAATCCTTGCTTCGCGACGTTCGAAACGGCATTGGTGTAGGCGCGCTTGGGTGCCGGCGGATAAGGCACGCCGAGCAGGAACTTGGCGAGGTCATCGCGTTCGGCTGCCGTCAATGCGCCAGGTTTTCCTTCGTCGTTTTCCGGGACCATGTCCACCTGGCTCATGGTCGTCGCGAGAGCGCCGTCCACCAGATGTCGCGTGCTGCTTTCCGGAATATCAGGATTGCTGTTTGGGGGTATTTTTCGACGGATATTGGCGCTGTTGTTGCCGCCATATGGGTCCCCGGGGATGCCATCCCAGTGAAATGGAGCCGTGTCCCGCAAGCCGCGAACCGGCATGGTTGAGCGAGGCATGATCTGTTTGCCTCGGGTCACGATCGGGGTTTTCAGCACCCAGAGCAACTGGTCCGTGTGTCCATCGGGGTGGCAACTTGCACAGGAGAAGGTTTCGGTTGTGGATGCGGTTGCCTTGTTGAAGGCGATGCGTCCGCGCTTGAATGCCGGATGGGTCGGGTCTTCCAGGGCGATGGTATGGATGACCTTTGGACGGGCGGGGTTGGAAACCTTGACCAGGGACACCGTGTTGGCGACCGCATTGAGCACCCAGGCTCGTGACGGCTTGCCACCGGAGGTCGACTCGAGGGCTATACCGCGAGGTACCGCGCCCACACCCACGCGCCCCAGCACCTTTCCGCTACCAGTATCCACCGTGAAGAGTTTGTCCGACCCGGCAGCGGACACCACCAGCACCGAGTCGTCGGCGCTGATCTCGATCGCGAACGGCGTTGCCAGGGCCTGACCCCTCGTCGGCTGTTTCGGTGGCAAGGGCTCGAGATCGATGAACTTCGGAGTGTTGGCAGAATTGCCTTTGAAGCCGATGCTCGTGATCTGGTTCAAGAAGGCGCGGTTCTCCAGTTCTGCCAGGCCATGTTTCTCGGTGCCGGCGCGGCCGTTGACCTCGTTGCGTGCGTCGGTCTGAGCGATGAAAACACGCCCCTTGGAGTCGACAGTGAGGCCGTAGAGCAGGGTGCCAAGACTGTCGACCACTTCGACGAGCTTGTCGGTCCTGGTGTCGAAAATATACAGATCATGATCGGGAACCCGAGGATGCTTGACGATGTCCGTGACGTGGCCGAGCGACAGGACATTGTTATTGGCGATGGAGTGCTCGTGGGCGTTGAAGGTGACCAGCTTGCCGTCCACCTTGTAACCGCCGGACAGCTGGGTCTTGTTGTTGGACTCGAAGGGGATCACGTAGAGCCGATCACCGCGGACGACGATGGCTCGAGGTTCCTGAGCCGTGATGGTGAGCCTCTTGTCCACCTTGCGTGTGGCCACGTTGATCACGGCGATCCGGTTTTCTGAAGACAGTGCGACATAGGCCTTGTCGTTACCGGCAAAGGCAATGCCCACCGGTTCGTCAAATCGGGTTGCCTTGGTTTTGGGGTCGAAGTCCTGCACCGTCGCGACGATTTGCAGGTAGGTCGGACTCGTGGAATCGTTATCGATGATGCTCACCGAATCGGAGACATGATTTGCGACCCAGACTTCCTTGCCATCCGGACGTACTGCGATGCTGACCGGGTCGATGCCGACGTTGATGCGTGCGACGATGGCGCGATGACCGGTGTCGATGACATCGACCGTGTCGGCCGGCGTGTTCACCACGAAGACGTGGCCGTCGTTCACGGCGATCGGCGATGCGTGCGGACTCAGGAATGTGGGGTGGCCGATGTCGGCCGGCCCTGGCCGATCCTGAGCGGAGCCGTGGCAAGGAAGGGTGATGAGAGCCAACGCGATCAACACTCGTGTCATTGCTGCCTTCCTGACGTGAGCAAAACGATGGGCTATCCGAACCCGGCGAGATCCATACCGCGGCACCGAGATATGGAAGTATGGGTTCGAACAGAAGCCCAGATTCGCTTGTTGGTGCAGCAGGCGCAAGGGTGTCAGACCCCGGACCTGTCTCAGATCTGTATTCGCGGTGTCGGGCTACAGGCCGGTTGGGGGGGAGCAAAAATTTGCGGTGGCAAGTTGTAAATGAGAACGAGTCTCATTAGCCTCCCCTCTAATGAGACTCGCTCGCAATAAGGGTCATCTGATAGCGGCAGAGATATCACCCTTTTGGGCTGGGTTAGCGCGGCTGTTTGCTGCTGGTCTCGCAATCTGTTGCTGCGCCGGGATCGGGGCGCAGGAGGAGAACTCCCGGATTCAGGATCTGGAACGAAGGCTGGCCGAGCAGACGCACAAGGTCGATGCCCTGGTCGAGCAGATCGGTGAACCGGGAATGGGAGGAATGGGGGGCGATGCCTGGTACGACAAGTTCACGTTGGGCGGTTATGGCGAGACACACGCCAACTTCCGTGAAGGCAGTGAGTCGGATGACATGCTCGACAACCATCGTTTTGTCATCTACGCCGGCTACGCCTTTTCCGACTGGGTCACCTTTCACTCCGAGACCGAGATCGAGCATTCCTTCGTCGATAAGGGGAATGGCTACCTCAACATCGAACAAATGTTCACGGATTTTTCGATGTCATCTTCACTCAATTTCCGTGCAGGACGCTATCTCGTTCCGGTCGGGATCATCAATGC
>CAZIVO010000004.1:0-66417 GCA_964542765.1 uncultured candidatus Brocadiaceae bacterium
TGGCGCGACACCAAGAGGGTGCGCCCGCCGCGTGGCTGCGACATGATCGGCGGCGATGGCCCCTTCATCGATTTCCCCTGGGGATGGCAATTCCAGTGGACTGTCGTCAACGAGGTCACGCCCAGCGGTTATGCCATCTACGGAATCAATCGGCTGGCAGCCGCCAGCCAGGGGCGCGTATTCCTGCTTTCACCCGGCGACTCCGGTAAGCACAAGTGTGCGATCTACGGCTACTGCCCATTCTGCAGGGGCAATCATGTGCCCTCTCAAGAGGACTATGCCGATGGCCGGCTTCGCGATCTTGCACCCCTGGCCACATCCCGGACCAAGGCCTACAGCATGGTCGCAGTCGACCCCTACTTTCGAGCTCTCAACCTGGCATGGCGGGATGCCGCCAAGGCAGGCCTGCTGCGCACAACTCCCTCGCTGAAGATCCAGGGAACCACCGCAAAGCCGGATCGCAACCGCGGCGGCCGAGACCTCGGCTTTCGAGGTTCGCTGAGATTCGAACGTCACGCCCGGCAGGCTCAAAAAGCAGTCGCCGACTGTGACAGGATCATCAGCACCCTCGAGGAGGGCATGGCGAAAGCCGCCGAGCAGCCCGCCACCATGGCCCGGCAAGAAGCCATGGCCGCACTGACCCGAGTCTATCTCGAAATCGCGCGGGTCAACCTGATCGGCTTCGCCGCCTGGTGCCGAGAAATTGCCCCGGATCGAGTCGACAAGAAGAAGGCCACGCCCAAACCACCTGAAACTCCCTGGTTCGCACCCGGCGAAACCCCCACCAGGGTGACCTTCACCACTCTATGCCTGTGCCACGGCGCTCGCGCCTTCTTGAAGCTACACATGCCCGGCGGCAAGACCTTCGATCATGCTCTCATCCAGCTCGATGATGTCATCAACGCATTCATGAAGAAATTCGGGAACACCCCCTATGCGGTCGCCGTGCACCGCGCCGGTATCGCCCGATTCCGCCTCGACACCCACGGAGGCCCGCCGCGACGCAAACCAAGTTCGAGCATCCTCGACGGACCGATCACTCTGAGCGGCGGCAAGTCCGGCAAGAACTCCGGCCGCGGTATGCCTGCCCGTGCGGGAGGCTCCAGCACCGGCGGAACCTCCACCGGCCCAACGACAGGGAAATGATCACAGACCCATGAGACCCTCGCCACCGAACCGTCTCATCCTGCCCGCGATCTTGCTGGCCTTGAACTCCGTGATCCTCGCACCCTCCCTCGCGGCGCAAAAGGAGGTGACCAAGCTGGTCAGCAGACTCAACGTCGCCAACAGCACGCAGCGCAACACCGCCTACCAAGCATTGTACCGCGGCAAACCACGCGAGGCGATGGCTCTGCTGCAACGGCAACTGCCAGACTTCGAAATCTACGGTCAGGACCTCGGCCTGAAGTTGCTGGAACGATATCCCGCCAAGGAAGCAGTGCCCGTCCTGCGCAAGCTGGCGAACTCGTCATCACCGTATCTGCAGTGCGGCGCAGCCACCTTGCTGTACCGCGCCGGCTTCAAGGACTACAACAAGATCATCACCCGGAACCTCTGGCATCCATCCGCGGATGACAGAAGCCGCACGGCCATGATTCGACGCTTGGCCGGCATCGATGATCCGAAGATCCAAGCGGCCATTCGCGACCTGCTGATACCGAAAATCGGTTTTTCGGTCCTGAACATGGTGCTCGAACACCTCCGTAAAACCGATGATGCGCCAGCATCAAAAACGGTCAAGCGCCTACTCGACGCAAAGGAAACGAGCGGCAGTGCAAGACTGATCTGCTTGGCCTTTCTGTTCGCCCGGGGCGACACCGAAATGATCGAGGCTCTGGCTCAGGCCATCGCCAAGGCCAAGGCGGTGCACTCCAATGTCTGGAAACTGTTCAAAACCGGACCGAAGCCCGACAAGCAACTGCTCGCCGGCATTGCCACCCATGCCGAGAAGACAACCAGCCAGGCATCTCTCGGACTGGCGCTGCCCATCCTTTTGAAGCACGATCCCAAGACCGCCATCCCCCTTCTGCGCAAGTTGATGGTCCACAACAAGCCGGAAATCGCCGAAGTCGCCTACGCGACCCTCGCCGCCACGCCCGGAACTCTGAAAATGAAACAACTTCGCGAAATGCTGGCCTCGGAGGAGCCGCGGCTCAGCCTGTTCGCCGCCGAAACTCTGTGTCGCCGGGATGATCCTTCGGGGTTGAAAAAGGTGCTCACCCTTGCCGGCAAACCCGGCAAGCACAGGTATCGCGCAGTGCAGATTCTCTCAGGATTTAGGCTCGACGAATCCGTCGCAACCATGATCGACGCCTTGGCAGACAACGATCGGAAGGTCCGCCAGCAAGCCTTCGCGGGACTCGACGCGATCCTGCGCAGTCTGTTCCCCTATCGCCGCTTCGACTTGAACACCACCGGCTACACCCTTGGCGCCGCAGCACCGGCACGAAAACTGGCCATCGCCAAGCTTCATGCCTGGTGGAAAGAACATCGACCGAAGGGCCACTGACAGACATCGGTCGCAACCAGGCTGACCAGAGCTTGATCACATCAGTTCAATGTCCACGCCAGGCAAGATGGAACCCGAACAACTCCGGATGCTCGGCCACCGCATGGTGGATTGGGTCGTGGATTATCTCGAGCGCATCGAGTCCCTGCCCGTGCTCTCCAGGGCCGAGCCCGGCGATCTTCTCGCCGCACTACCGAAAAAACCCCCGCAAGAAGGATTCGATCCGGGCGAGTGGGATCAGGTTTTCAACGACCTGGACAACCTGATCCTTCCCGGTATCACCCACTGGCAATCGCCCAGTTTTTTCGCTTACTTCTCGGCCAATTCATCCGGCCCGAGCATCCTCGGCGAACTCCTCTGCGCCGGCCTGGGAACCCAGGGAATGCTCTGGGCCACCAGCCCGGCAGCCACCGAACTGGAAATACGCATGCTCGAGTGGCTGGGCGACATGCTCGAATTGCCTCCATCCCTCAAGGGACCTCAAGGAGGTGGTTGCATCCAGGGCACGGCCAGCGAATCCACCCTGGTGGCGATGATCGCAGCTCGAAAACGTGTGCTCGAAAGCACCGGAGCCGCACCCGACAAACTCGTGGCCTATGCCTCGACTCAAGCTCACTCCTCTGTCGTCAAGGCCGCGATGATCGCCGGACTTTGCCACGATGCATCGGGAGGCGATGCACTGCATTCGGTCGCCGTGGACCGGAATCTGGCCATGGACCCTACCGCTCTCGCGCAGGCAATGCAGGCTGACCGGGTCGCCGGACGCATCCCTTTTTTCGCCTGCGCAACCGTCGGCACCACCTCCTCGGGCGCGGTCGATCCAGTCCGCAAGATCGCAGATATCCTGGCCGAGAGCAATTTCGTGACCGACGGTGGCTGGCTCCATATCGATGCCGCCTACGCCGGAGCGGGCTGCATCTGCCCCGAACATCGCCACCTTCTCGAAGGCGTCGAGCAAGCCGACTCGATCTGCTTCAACGCACACAAGTGGCTGCTCACCAACTTTGACTGCAGTTGCTTTTGGACCCGGGACCGAACGGGACTGATCAACGCCCTCTCTGTGACGCCCGAATACCTGCGCAACCATGCTTCGGACGCTGGCGATGTCATCGATTACCGCGACTGGCAAATCCCGCTAGGAAGACGCTTCCGAGCTCTCAAGCTCTGGCTCGTGATTCGCCACTACGGCGTCGAAGGACTGCAAGAACACGTCCGACACCATGTCCGCCTGGCGGAGTTGTTCGCGGAACTGGTGCGTGCGGACGAGCGTTTCGAAATCTGCGCTCCCCCGAGTCTGGGGCTGGTCTGCTTCCGCCTTCCCGGCGAGGATGCCGATGCGAAAAACCGCGAACTCCTGGCTCGGCTCAACGCCACCGGCGAGGCTTACATCAGCCATACCACGCTTCCCCTGCCCGCACCCGACGGCTCTGAGAGTTACGTACTCCGGATGGCAATCGGCGCGACCATGACCGAAGAAAGACACGTCCGCGCAGCCTGGGATCTGATCAGCAGACTCGCCTGAGCCGAACTCACCGGCCGCCGAGAAACCGCTCGGCGATCCAATCAGCAACCGTCTTCAAGGCAAGAGGTGCGAAGGTCTCCTCGATCTTGCCGTACTGGGAAGGTGATCCGGTGACGCAAGTTTGGAACAGGTGGTTCAGCCCGTCCAACTTCACCGTCGTCACATCCTGATTGCCCGCTGCCGCCAAAGCCTTCTCGATCTCCGGAAGATTCTGATCGGCGTCCACCTGCAGATCCTTCTCTCCGTTGATGGCCAGCACCGGACATCTCACTTCACCGAGGGTCACTCGTGGATTGTGATCAATGAAAACCCTGAACCACCGACTCTCAAGGATGGCAATCTGCTGCTGTACCCAGGGATCACGTGATCCGAGCCCTTTCTGCTCGAGTTCGCCCAAGTCTTCGTAGCTCTCCTTGAGGAGTGCCGCGAACTTGGTCCGGCGCTCGGCCGCATCCTTCTCTTCGCGCAAGATCGAATACAAAAGGCGGCGTTGTTCCTCCTGATCATCGAGGCGACCCTGCGAGGCGCCTCCCGCCCGGGCCAAGAGACGACCCTGCAACATCAAGATCTCCTCGCCACTCACTCCAGGCCCCGCCAGCAGAACGATATAGGCCACATCCTTGGTCTTGGCAGCCACCAGCGGTGCGATCAAACCGCCTTCGCTATGGCCTATCAGCCCGATCTTGTCGGCATCGATCTCGGTACGGGTCTTCAGGTAAAGCAGGCCAGCGTGTGCGTCCCGGGCGAAGTCATGCGTATCGGCATTCTTCATCGATCCGGTGGAACTCGCAACACCACGGTCGTCGTACCGCAAGACCGCGATTCCCCGCCGGGTCAGATGATCGGCGAGCACCAAAAAAGGACGGTGGCCGAGCAGAGCCTCATCTCGGTCCTGCGGTCCCGATCCCGAGATCAGGATCGCCGCCGGGAAAGGCGGCTCCCCCTCGGGCAAGGTCAAGGTCCCTGCCAAGGTGATTCGAGACTTGTTCTCGGGCGTGCCCTCGGGCTCGAAAGAAGATTCGATGTCACCTTCCGGATCATGGCTATAGGCGACCTCTGCTTCGCGGTATGGATAGGGTTTGACCGGCTCTTGCGGTCGCCGCAAGCGGGTCGCCTGCTCCACCTTCTCGAGGGTCAAGGGAAGTTCCGCCCCCTGCGTGAAGATGCCAGCAATCTCCAGCCCATCCTGCGCGAGTTCGCCCTCGAAGCTCACGCGCAACCTGGCCATCGTGAACTTCACGGTGGAACCTTCGAGAGAAACAGCGTCGACCGGCAAGCCGGTTGCAGCCTGGTCGATGCTATCGAATGTGGCCGAGTATCCACCCGAGGGAACGGCCGCCACATCGATGGCGACCCGCAACTGGATCGCTCCCACCTGCAACGCACCTTCCCAGCGCCCGACAAGGCGAGTGTCCGCAGGCGTATCGCCCTGCGAGCAAACAGTGCCCGGAGCGACGAGCAACATCACGGCCGATGCCAAGATCTGCAAACTCACCCGCCCCATGGCTCTCGCTCTACCTACCCGGCCATTCGCGTGATCCATGTGACCCTCCTCCAAAGAAACCATCAGCGACGACGCCTTGTGTCAGCATCCTCGGGAACTGCTTGCGGCTTGCGGGGCAAGATCTCATCCCGCTGGGCAGTATGCCAGACAAAGGAGGCGATGATGGTGGCCGCCTGCTTGAGATCCTCCTCGACGGCATGATCCCAGTTGTCCATGTTCGAATGATGGGTCTTGGTGGAATAGCCCACCGGATCCTGAATGAACTGAAAACCGGGAAGCCCCACGGCATCGAAGGCCAGGTGATCGGTGCCCCCCGTGTTATTGACCGTAAGCGTCTTTGCATCCAGATCATGGAAAGGCTTCAACCAGGCGCGGAAAATAGGAGCCACCGCCTTGTTACCCTGCATGTAGACACCACGGATGCGCCCCGTCCCATTGTCCAGATTGAAGTAGCCTGCCAGCCTTGCGTGCTCGGGCGTAACATCGGGCGGCTGACCGCCTTGACTCGCCGCGCCACCGAAATGTTCACGCACGTAAGCGCGTGAACCCAAAAGCCCCTGCTCCTCGCCCGTCCAGAGGGCGATACGGATGGTGCGCCGCGGACCGTGACCAATCTCCGCGGTCAAGACCTTCAGCAGTCGCACCGCCTCCATCATCACGGCACTGCCGGTACCGTTATCGGTGGCGCCTGTGCCCGAGTGCCAGGAATCGAAATGGGCTCCCAGCATGACAATCTGGTCTCCGATCTTCGGATCGACACCCTTGATCTCGGCGATCACATTGTTCTGCATCGGGTCATCGTCGAAATACCTGGTCCGCAACTCCATGCCCAACCGCACCGGCATCCCCTTGGCCAGCAAGCGACAGATGCGATTGTAGTGCTCGACCGCCAGGGTGAACTGTGGGATCACCCTCGGAGCTTTCGGGTCCCAGGGACGCATGCGGACAGTTCGCGATCCATCAGCCGACGGTACCGAAGGCACGGATGCGCTGGACACGAAGATCGTGCCGTAATCTCCCTTGGCATAGCGATCGAGAATCGCCAGCGGGCGCTTGTTGTAGACCAACTGCAAAACAGCTGCTCGGCGCGCGAAGCCACGGCGAAAATCACCCGAGCGACGGCCCGGCCGGCCCGAAGAGGGCGCGCCTTCCGCCATCGACTTCAATTCTGCATCGCCGAATCTCTCGATCTCGCCCCCGAAGGGTTCGCTCACCTCCCGCGGGTCCTCCAAAAGAACGATCTTGTCGCTCAGATCGAGAGCCTTCAGGTCATCGGCAGTCATGTTGCTCACCCTCACCACCTCACCCTCGACACGCCCCGAAAAGCCGGACGACCATGCCTTCGGCCAGGCGTGGACTGGCCAGGGATTCTCTCCCAGTGCCGTCATGTTGAAGTAATCGAGTTGCCAGCCCCGACCAAAGGGGCCCCAGGGCTCCAGGTGCGGATGGTCGAGACCCCACTCGGCAAACTGAGCAACCGCCCACTTGCTCGCGCGCCGAAGGTTCAATGAGCCTGTCAGGCGTGGTCCGTGAACATCACAGATCCAGCTGAGATGCTCCATGACCTGACTCTTCTTGAGACCATGGTCGCGCAGGATGGCAATCGCTGCACCATCCAAGGGCTCCCCTTCTTGGGCGCCCAGCGATGTCTCGAACAGGGCGACGGCGGACAGGAAGCAGGCTGCAAGACCGGACGTATTGAGCATGGGAGGACCTTCGAATGGAGAAGCCGACCGAATCGCGGCGGGTAGGGGCCAGACTAATGGCTCGGGCCCCGGTCACGAAGGCTACAAGGGGAACTTTGAGCACGGGCATTCGCTGCTTCTTCTACGAACCACGGGTCCATCGGAACCACCCACCCCATCGCCGCGGCCTCGCGCTCACGTACGGGCAAGGGGAGACGGTTCGAACTCGATGACTGGCCCGCCACCGGCCTGGGACCATCGCTACGGTCAGTTGCCGTAGCGGGCGTAAAAGCGGTTCTGGAAGAGCCCTCCGGGGTCGTGGCGGCGCTTGGCGGCAAAGAACTCGGCGTGGCGGGGGTAAGCACGCCGGAACTGCTCGACGGTCGCGTGCAGACGGTAGGGCAGGTAGTAAGTGCCTCCGAGATCGAGGGCGAGATCGATCATGGCACGTGTAAACGCCACCATCGCGGCCTCGCCAATCTCGTTGCGCCGCTGGTTGAACAGCATCACCAAGGCCAACATGTCGCGGTTGGCATAGCACAGGACGGTTTCACGGTCGGCGCGCACGTCGCGCACCGTGACGTTCAAAAGGTCAGCATCGTGTTCGGCCACGAGTTCCCCGGTGCGATCGAGAAAAACGCTCAACTGGTCGTGCGGAACGAAGTACTCCTGCAGGATATCGGTGGTGTCACCACTGCGATTCGCGTAGACCTCTACGCTCTCGTTCAGCAACTGGTTGCGCGAGAAATACTTTCCCGCAACAAACTCACCGAGCGACTTCTCGGCGTTCCAACGCAACTTCTTGCCGTAATCGCTACCCGCCGAACCGCGGAACACTGTCCGCTTCAGTTTCTGCAGCCCCGGCACTGTCAGCGCAGGTAGATTGCCATCCACGGCCGGCGCATACTCGAGCATGTTGACAATAGCCTCGGAGAACAGTCGGTCGGTTCGCACACACAGTCGTGCATAGCCCATCTTGATGCCCGGCCTGGCCAGATTTTCGGCGAACGTCGAACCGAGAATATCGCAATCAACGACCTCGCTACGCATGCGGTAGCGCTCGTTCGGCACGACTTCGAGCACGGCGTCGAGCACGATGCCAAACAGCCCATAGCCACCGAGCACCATTGAAAACAGCTCCGGGTCCTGTGACCGCGAGCAAGTCACAATGCTGCCGTCGGCTTTCATCAGGCGAAAGTGCCGCACCGTGTCGCAGATCGGCGGCCGGCCGTGCTGCCAGCCATGGCAGTTTGCGCTGAGCGAGCCACCGACGCTGAACGAGTTGTTGGACTGCATCACCGCGACAGACTTGCCGTGGGCATCCAGGTAGGCGATCACCTCCGACCATCGTGCCCCAGCCTGCACCCAGAGTGTGGCACCGTCCTCAGCGAGTTGCATGGCGTCGAAATCCAGCATCTCAACGACAATGCCGTCCGGTGTGATCGTATGCCCCCCCATCGTGTGCCGTGCGCCGGCGATCGAGACCGCAATGCCCTCGGCCTGGGCTCGCCGCAACAACTCAGCAAGTTGCTCCTCCGCCATCGCCGCGTCCGCCGGAATCGCCCACACCTCGGCGACCCGCGTCGCGTTCATCCTGCTTGCATCATCGACATGCCCGGGCGGCAGCGACTCCCTGGTGTCCTTGTCCTCGAGCGCCGTCGATGCCAGATGCAGCGAGGGACCGATCAGGATCGCCGCGACCAGCAGCGCCGGTGCTGCGATCAGCCAGAGCCACTTCGACCGGAGCCTGCGGCGAACGGGTGACGGTGACACCTCCTCCATTCGCTCAGGATACGGTGGGCCGCTCCACGATTTAACTTCGATTCCCTGCTCGCGATTGACGTCCTGGCGTCGGCGCTAGCACGGCTGCTGCTGCGACCGACTTCACCCTTCGTTCAGTATTGAGGTCATCCCGCCAGCGAAGAATTCATTAAAGAAAGAAGGGTCCGGAGCCTTTCAGCTCCGGACCCCTCTAAAATGATGACGATCTCCGATCCGCTCACCCCGGGCACTCTTCAAAGGTTCTCGTTACCTGACGCGGTCATCGCATCCGGTCGATGCGATTGCCACCCTCGAGGTTCACCTCCCCTCCAGAGCTTCACAGTTTGCACTAGAGACTCGTTCGGCCTTCATCTCTCCACCCTCGGCCTCGTACCTCTCGGCATTGACCCTCGGCGTTTTCGCACACTCCGCAAACCTCCGTCATATGGCGGGGGGATTTGTCTCTCCTGGGGTTGGTCGCCTCCTCGGTGACCCGCTGCCAGAACGGCCTCGGTCCTGACCACTCTCATGGTCGCGCCGAAACGCCTTTCCTGAGCTTTCGTCCCCTTCGACGTATGAGGTCGTCGAGTCCACCTGCGCCGGCTTGCCTACACCGACTGTGGTGCCGCTCACGCCGTTTTCCACGGCCCCAGCGACTTTCTCCTCTTCCGACCCTCCCGGGGCTCTCACCCGGTAACGTCCATGGGGTTTCTTGCGGCCTCCAAGGGTTTCCCCTCACGTGAATCAGTTGCCGTCGCCGGCTTCCTTCCCCTCATGACCTTTCCGAAGCGTTGATCTTTCAATCTCCGCCCCGCTGGGTCTCCAGGGGCTTGGTCCTCACCTGAGTCCGTTGCCGCCGGCTGACGCCGGGGCCCGTTCCCTTCCTGACCTTCTCACCTCCAGGTCTCGTTGAATCTCCGCTGCCCTTTCGAGCATCCTCCCACGGTCCTTCCAACGCGCCTTCGCCCATAGGACTACCTGCACGCCTTCAAACCCTCAAAGTTTTGACAGTGATCCAACCAGACGGGCTGTTATGCCCGTCCTCCTCACAGAGTTATTTGCCTCGATTCTCACCCCGAAGGGCGAGTCGAGCGCTGCCCGGTTGCCAAAGAACGTCAGCACCGATGGTGCAAACTCTCCGACCACTCGTCAACAATGCATTCTTCGGCGGAAGCCATGCAACGGCACTTGCGAAGGTCTCTGCAACACCGTCGCAACGATCCCCGAAACCTGTGCAGAACTGGCGAAGTTTTCCACGGGTCTTGAGACATCCGCGAAAATTCGCCCCGATCTACTCACTCATCAAACTCTCAGCGAGAAGTTTTCCACTCCTGTGCCGATGAGTGGGGAGGAATCGAGATGAAGCAACAGCAGTAGAACGCGACACGCAGATCGAAAAGGGTCTCAAAAAACTTTTCGTTTTTCGGAGATCACCATCTCTGCAAGTCATGGCAACCGACCATGCGCCGGCAAAGCTCGCAATCAAAGCAGTCGCCGTCATGTAAACCGAAGGGGCGACCAACACCTGACCACGATCTTGACAGGAACGGCCACAGAAACAGATCAAAAGGATGGGGATGAAGACCTGCTGCCTGGCAGCACCAGGCCGGGAACTTCACTTCGGCTGGCCGCCACGGCTACAGGCCATCCAAGGGGCAACAAGATGAACCGGGCAAACCTTCCCCAGCAGAAGTTAAAAGAAAGAAGGGTCCGGAGCCTTTCAGCTCCGGACCCCTCTAAAATGATGACGATCTCCGATCCGCTCACCCCGGGCACTCTTCAAAGGTTCTCGTTACCTGACGCGGTCATCGCATCCGGTCGATGCGATTGCCACCCTCGAGGTTCACCTCCCCTCCAGAGCTTCACAGTTTGCACTAGAGACTCGTTCGGCCTTCATCTCTCCACCCTCGGCCTCGTACCTCTCGGCATTGACCCTCGGCGTTTTCGCACACTCCGCAAACCTCCGTCATATGGCGGGGGGATTTGTCTCTCCTGGGGTTGGTCGCCTCCTCGGTGACCCGCTGCCAGAACGGCCTCGGTCCTGACCACTCTCATGGTCGCGCCGAAACGCCTTTCCTGAGCTTTCGTCCCCTTCGACGTATGAGGTCGTCGAGTCCACCTGCGCCGGCTTGCCTACACCGACTGTGGTGCCGCTCACGCCGTTTTCCACGGCCCCAGCGACTTTCTCCTCTTCCGACCCTCCCGGGGCTCTCACCCGGTAACGTCCATGGGGTTTCTTGCGGCCTCCAAGGGTTTCCCCTCACGTGAATCAGTTGCCGTCGCCGGCTTCCTTCCCCTCATGACCTTTCCGAAGCGTTGATCTTTCAATCTCCGCCCCGCTGGGTCTCCAGGGGCTTGGTCCTCACCTGAGTCCGTTGCCGCCGGCTGACGCCGGGGCCCGTTCCCTTCCTGACCTTCTCACCTCCAGGTCTCGTTGAATCTCCGCTGCCCTTTCGAGCATCCTCCCACGGTCCTTCCAACGCGCCTTCGCCCATAGGACTACCTGCACGCCTTCAAACCCTCAAAGTTTTGACAGTGATCCAACCAGACGGGCTGTTATGCCCGTCCTCCTCACAGAGTTATTTGCCTCGATTCTCACCCCGAAGGGCGAGTCGAGCGCTGCCCGGTTGCCAAAGAACGTCAGCGCCGATGGTGCAAACTCTCCGGCCACTCGTCAACACTGCATTCTTCGGTGCAAGCCATGCAACGGCCCTTGCGAAGGCCTCTGCAGTGCCATCACAAAGACCCCCAAAACCTGTGCATAACTCGCAAAGTTTTCCACGAGTCTTGAGACATGCTCGGAGGGACGCCCCACTCAAATGACTCATCGCGCCAACCACGAGAATTTTTCCACTCCTGCTTCGATGGTTGGGGAGGAATCAAGCTGGCAAGAGCCACCACCAACCGCGTTATACCAACCGAAAAGATCTCCAAAAATCTTTTCATTTCTTGGCGATCTCCTCCTTCCCACATCATGGCGCGAGCCACTCGGCGCAAAAACCGAGTAAATCACAGGTGACCGGCCTATCCATTTTCCGGAGTTAGCCACTCCTCGCGCTGGCATCAACGCACCGTCAGCCCACACGATCCTCAAGACCCACAGTCCTGGAGACGGGCCCGGCACTGGTCGCTAGGATAAAGGCTCCCCCCCCGCGCGGGGCCGCGCGCGCGCGGCCCAACTGCGCTAGCCGACCCTCTCCCCCGGAACAAATGCGATATCAGACCCTCTCGGCCATCGTCCTGCTCACCCTCATTTCCTCGCCTAGGGCCCAGGATCCCGGCTTGCGGACCACCGTGGCCAAACTCGAGTTGAAGGCCGATGACACGCTGGTCTTCCTCGGCGACAGCATCACGCACCAATGCCTCTACACACAATATGTCGAGAATTTCTTCTACACGCGCTACCCGCAGCAAAAGATCCACTTCCACAACGCCGGGGTCAGCGGTGACAAGGCTGCCGATGCTCTCGCGCGCTTCGAAAGGGATGTCGCCGAATACAAACCGAAATACGTCACCATCCTGCTCGGCATGAATGACGGATCCTATACCGGTTTCGAACCGGCCATCTTCGCACGCTACGAACAGGGCATGACGGAGATCTTGGACCGCCTTGAGGCCATCGGATCTACAGCAATTCCGATGACCCCGACGATGTTCGACAGCCGGGCGATGGCACTGCGCGCACGCGGCGGCAGCAACGAGCGACGCGATAACTACTACAACGCCGTCCTGGCCTTCTACGGCGCCTGGCTTCGCGATCAGGCACAGAACCGGGGCCTGGGCTTTGTCGACATGTACGGCCCCCTCAACGCCCATACCATCGAGCAGCGAAAAACCGATCCGAAGTTCACCTTGATCAAGGATGCGGTTCATCCCGGAGCCAACGGACAGGTAGTCATGGCCTTCTCGATTCTCCAGGACATGGGAGTCGAACGATCGGTGTCCGCCATCAACGCCGTATTCCAGAGGGAAAAGTGGAAGGTCACCGGCAAGGGAAAGATCAGCGAAGTCGAAGGAGATGCGACGAGCCTCAGCTTTTCCTTCAAGGCCAACAGTCTCCCATGGGTCCTGCCACCCGATGCCGCGCTGGGCTTCAAGCTGACCAAAGCGGGACACAAGCTGAGCAACGAGCGCGTGAGAATCGCCGGACTGACTCCTGGCAAGTACGAACTGCGCATCGACGGTGAATCCGTCGGCACATGGACGCACGTGACACTCGGCGCAAAGATCGAACTGCAGAGCAATCCCAAGACACCCCAATACAAGCAGGCCCTCGCGGTGGCGATGCTGAATGCAGAGCGAAATGCCAAGGCCGTTCGCCCCCTCCGTAACCATTGGTCAGGAATGAAGCGTCAACTCCGATCAAAGGACAAAAACCCCGAGAAGTTTGCTAACTATCAGATCGAGTTCGACAAGAAGCTCGCGGAACTCAAATCATCCATCGACAGCTACGAGGATCGCATCTATCAATCCAATCAGCCTCGGAGTCATCGCTACGAAATCGTGAGGGCAACAGGCAACAAATGACCTTCGTATCCCGCAGGCTCTACTGCGCAATCCCTGCAGCCATCTTCTCGAGCTTTTTGGCCACACAAGACCCGCAACCTTTCGCGAGTTCCTGGCCATCGCAGCAACGCACCTGGATAGGACCCGATTACTGGGCCAACCGCCTGCAAGATTGGCGTGTGCATGATGGACGGCTCGAGTGCCTACAGGCGGTCGCCAACAAGCCCATGCGCACCGTCCATCTGCTCACGCATCGACTTGGTGCCCATGCCGGCACCCTGAGCATGAGCGTACGCACCGGATTGATCGATGATATCAACTCGATCGAAGGTGCCGCAGCCAACTGTGCCACCGGCTTCCTCCTCGCCGCTGGTGGCACTCGAATGACCCCACGAGCAGCAACCCTCATCCACCACAACCCCGGACCCGGCGGAGGGTGGTTCGCAGGAATCGACGGCTCGGGCAGGGTTTTCATCAGAAACTTCGTCGAACCGCTCCGCTTCGGCGAAGAGCCATCTCCCGGTTCCGCACTCGCCTCGGATCGCCGAACTGCCGTCCACAGGGGAAAGCTCGGTGATGTCACCTTGCAGCTGAACGCAACACCATCGGGCGACACCTGCAAGCTGCATCTGCGGGCCATTTCTACCACAGATGGTGCCATCATCGGCGAGGCCACAGCCGAAGTCTCCGCCACCGAATTCGCGGGCAATCTGGCGCTGGTCTCCCACCCCGGCGGCATCCAAAAGACCCATCGTTACTGGTTCCGCGACTGGCCTCGCGAACGGCGATCTTTCGAAAGATGGGCCAGCGCGACGGCTCGCTTCTGGTTCCGTGACTGGCGCATGCAAGGATCCAAGCTGGACACCGATCTCACGCGCGCACTCGGACCGATCCTCGCAACACAGTACACCACTCACGAAAGCGCACTCAGGCTCACGGCTCAGTTCATGCCGATCAACACGGCAGCCAACGATCTCGCAACCCTGGAACTTTTGCGTGACGGCGCCTGGCAAACAGTCTCCGTCGCCAAGATTCGGGTTCCAGGTTTCACCGCAACCTTTGACATCAAGAACTGGGATGCCGCTCACAGCCACGATTACCGGGTCAGCCATCGCCTCAAAGAACCTGATGGCTCGGCTCGAACGCACCGCTGGTCAGGCACCATCGCCAAGGACCCCGTCGACCGCGATACGGTCACCCTCGCCGCTTTCACCGGCAATATGATGGCGCGCGGAGGCTACGAATACCCGCTTCCCTATGGCATCGATCGGCCCTTCGATCCGGAGCTTGAAGGCAAACCCGTCCGCCAGAGCAATACCTACGATTACCAGAAACACATCTACTTCCCCCACACCGAGGTCGTGGCAAATGTCCGCCGACAAGAACCCGACCTTCTTTTCTTTTCAGGTGACCAGGTCTACGAAGGCAATCCCACCCGGGCCGTCGAACACCCCTTCGCCGATGCCCATCTCGATTACCTCTACAAGTGGTACCTCTGGTGCTGGACCTGGCGCGACCTGACCAGGGACATCCCGTGCATCACGATCCCCGATGACCACGATGTCTATCAGCGCAACATCTGGGGAGGCGGTGGCGCACTCGTCCGCGACGGCGATCTCGATGGCAGCTTCGGCGGCTATTTCATGGAACCGCGCTGGATCAACATGATCCAGCGCACACAGACTTCGCAGTTGCCATCACCACATGACCCTAACCCCCTGCGCAATGGTATCGAAGCCTACTACACATCGGTCACCGTCGGTGGTGTCGGCTTTGCCGTCATCGAGGACCGCAAGTTCAAGTCATTCCCGACACTTGTAAAAGCCGAGATGAGCCGTGACAGCCACATCACCCAAGCGCCTTACGACATCGAGAAGGCAGATGTCGCCAGCGCCACCCTGCTCGGCCCCGAGCAACTGCAATTTCTCGATGAGTTCGCCAAAGACTGGCGCGGTCAGACCATGAAGGCTGTCCTCAGCCAGACCATCTTCGCGAACTTACAGATCCTCAACCAACGCAAAGACGGGGTGCCGCAGGAGTTCGCCATCCCCCTGGACCGGGATCTCGATTCCAACGGATGGCCGCAGTCCGGAAGGCGAAAAGCACTGCAGGCTATGCGCAAGGGGTTCATGGTGCACATCGCCGGCGATCAGCATCTTGCGAGCACGATCCACCATGGAACCGACGACTGGGAGGATGCCTGCTGGTCCCTGTGCGTCCCATCGGTCGCCAACTACTACGCCCGCAGCTGGAACCCCGACTACCCTCCCCTCAACCAACAACCCGGAATGAAACCATTCACGGGCCGCTACGAGGACGGCTTTCGCAACAAACTAACCGTTGCCGCGGTGGCGAATCCCGACCGCAGCGATCATCCCACCCACCCCGAACCGGTCGAACTCCACCGCGAGATGCCAGGCTATGGCATCGTCCGGTTCAACAAGGCCAAGCGTCAGATCACCATGGAATGCTGGCCTCGCCATGCAGTCCCGGGCACCGGCAAACCCTACGACGGCTGGCCGATCACGATCGATCAAGGTGACAACTATGCTCGCAAAGCGGTTGCCTGGCTCCCTCATCTCAAGGTCACAGGAATGATCGACCCGGTCATCGAGGTGATCGACGAAGCCAGCAAGGAGGTGGTCTACACCTTGCGCATCGCTGGCTCATCCTTCCATCCCAAGGTCTTCCGAGAAGGTCTCTACACCATCCGCGTCGGCGAGCCCGGGACACCGCAATTCCAGACGAGACGATCGGTGCCGGCCACGACCAAAAACAGCAAGACCATCGAGATCGAGTTCAAGCGATGATCGAAAAATCGAAAACGCCCCACCCAGCACACGGGGAGCCTCCGCGCAGACAGACCAGCGCGCCCAGTCGTCGCGATTTCATCAAGGGAGCCGGCCTCGCAGCGGGCGCGATCGGGCTCGCCGGTTGCGCACCTCTGCCGCGATCCAACAGGATCGTCAACGGACGACTCAAGCAATCCATAGCCGGCTGGTGCTTCATGAATCGCGGCCCAAAATGGAGTGTCGAGCAACTCGCATCGAAGGCGGCCAAACTCGGCTGCTCCGCACTCGAACTCGTCGGCGAAGAGACCTGGCCGGTCCTGCGTCGGCATGGTCTCATCTGTGCAGCCACACGTTCGCACACTTTCGTACGTGGCATGAACAATCCGCTGCACTGGGATGAATGTCTCGCCAAGTTGCGCCCTGCTATCGAGGCAACGGCCGCTGCCAATTTTCCCAACGTCATGACCTTCACCGGCTTTGCCGACACATCGAGCGAACCGCGAGGTAGCTTGGTAGGACCCGAGGAAGGCATCGAAAACTGTGTTCGTGGCTACAAGAAAATCATCGGTCTCGCCGAGCGCAAGGGTGTGAGCTTGATCCTGGAGCAACTCAACTCCCGTGACCCACAACCCATGAAAGGTCACCCTGGATATCAGGGTGACCACATGGATGAGTGCATGGAAATTATCCAGCGCGTGGGGTCACCCAACCTGAAACTGTTGTTCGATGTCTATCATGTTCAGGTGATGGACGGCGACCTTATCCGGCGCATTCATCAAGCCCGCGAAGTCATCGGCCATGTCCAGGTGGCAGGTTGCCCGGGACGCGGTGGTCTCGGCTCCGATCAGGAAATCAACTACGCCGCTGTCATGAAAGCTTTCGTCGAGATCGGATTCGAGGGCTACATCGGTCACGAGTGGATCCCCACCGGAGATGCGGATCAGCAACTGGCACAGGCCGTGTCCATCTGCGATGTGTAGTCCCGCATCAGTTACACCAACCGTCTGGGCAAGCCTCAGACCCAGAGTTCAATCCCTGAAAGCCAGGCCCTCACCTTCCCATACACTTCCTTGAAGGAACTCACACAATGACCACCACGGGAACACTCACCGCTGTCGCCGTCACCCTGACTCTCTGGGTAGCCGCTGCGGAACCCCGCACGCAATCGATCGAGTGGCAAATCAAGCTCCTATGCAAGGATCTCAACGAAGGCATCGACCTGGCAGATTGTGATGGTGATGGCAAACTCGATGTCATCGCAGGCAGAAATTGGTATGCCGCTCCAGACTTCACTCCCCGGCCACTACGAACGATCGAGGACTGGAATGGCTATATCCAGAGCAACGGCGACTTCGCCCATGACGTCAATCATGACGGCTACCCGGATCTGATCGCGGGTTCCTTCCTGCCAACCGAAGTCTACTGGTACGAGAATCCCGGCAAGCAAGCCCTCGCTCGTGGTGCCATGTGGACCCAACATCTCCTGGCCAATACCCGGCAAACCAAGAACGAAAATCAACTCTTCGAAGATCTGGACGGCGATGGGATTCCCGAATGGATCGTGAACTCGTGGAACCGCAGAAACCCAACCCTCGTTTGGAAGATCACCGAAGAAGAACGGAATGTTGAAACCCGGAACGGAAAAACATCCACTCGCCGTGTCCCGGCGATGAAAGGCATCCCGATCGGCAAGGACAAGAACGGTCATGGCATGGGTGTCGGCGACCTCAATGGTGACGGACGCCCTGATATCCTGGTCGGGCTAGGCTGGTACGAACAACCGATATCCAACGCCATGCTCGGTGGGTGGAAGTTTCATCCCATCCCTGAACTGGGGGCACATGTCTCGATCCCCGTGATCATTCGCGACCTGGACGGCGATGGCAGGAACGATCTCATTCTCGGCCAAGGCCATGATTTCGGACTGCACTGGTGGCAACAATTGCCACCGCACGCCAACGGCAAACTCAAATGGCGGGCGCATCTGATCGACGACAAGTTCTCGCAACCGCACTGCCTTCACATGGCAGATCTGGACGGCGACGGGGAAGATGAACTCATCACCGGAAAGCGGGTCTTCGCTCACAACGGACGAGATCCGGGCGGCAATGAGCCGCCGTGCCTCTTCTACTACACCTGGGATCGCCAGAAGCAGAGCTTCACCAAGCACGTGATCAACGAAGGCAAGGTGGGAACCGGCCTGCAAATCCGAACCGGTGACCTCGATGGAGATTCCGATCTCGATATCGCAGTAGCCGGCAAGAGCGGCACCTTCTTGCTATTCAACCAAGGTCGGTGAACACGCACACGAAGGCCTTCAGCGGCTCTAGCCACTAGCCGAGCACATCAAACCCATGCGGACAGCCCGCGAAAGCTAGCGAACAACTCACACGGGCTTCATCTGAGCCCGCAGCATGAAGTCCGAACGCTACCGGCCGGCAGCAGCAAGGATGCGCCTATATCAAGACCACGCAGTCGCCGATGACCCGCAAGCCACCGGACTGCGTGAACCTATACACATGATGGAGGGCTCTCGCCCTCCGCGTGACGTTGCGGGCGCCCGAGCAGCGATCATGCTGCCCGGAACACCATCGACGAGTGGCTACCAGCCGCCGCCGCCACCGCCACCGCCGTAGCCACCACGGCCGCCACCGCCGCCGCCACCACGGCCGCCGCCGTAGCCACCACGGCCGCCGCCGCCACCGCGCGTGCGCTCCTGCGCCTCGTTGACCCTCAGGCTACGGCCATCGAGGTCCGTGCCGTCCATGGTCTTGATCGCGTTTTGCGCGTCTTCGTCGGTCGCCATCTCGACGAAAGCGAAGCCACGGGGACGGCCCGTGTCACGGTCCGTCATGACGGTCGCATTCTCTACCTTGCGGCCATCTTGCTCGAAGGCCTCGATCAGCTGATCCTCAGTTGTGTCGTAGTTGAGGTTGCCTACGTAAAGTCGTTTTCCCATCTTCTATCCGGTCTCTTTTCAGTAAATGCGGCTGAGTTCGCACAGTTGCCAACCCTCACCGCGGAGGTTCATCATGTTACGTGTGATCAATATTCAGGTCTGGCGCGACAACTGGGGCATTCGGGCTCGCAATGCAGATCGTGCCATTCCGACACGCTCAAAGCACTCGCAACAGCCGAGGGGGATTGGACAGTGGCCTTGCCACCAGATCTACCAACGACACCGAACGCCTGCGGATCACCCGAAGCTTGCTCGCTCCGGCAGGTTCCTAACTCAATACGCCTGTCTCTTCACGCCTGCCTTGTCGTTGGTGCCCGTCCCGGAATACGCCGGGCGAGGGTGTGTCGTTTCGCTGCCCACGCAGCGCTTGGTGAGCAAGATCATCGCTTCCGCCGGTCTTTTGCAATCAAGAATTCGGTGGCGGGCCAAGAAAAACCATGGATTCTCGGTATCCCATCACTCGCTGGCCCTCACGAATTCGCCAACAGACGGGCTGATCAGAGCCACACGGCCGATGCGTGATCGCCATGCCAGGCCCCATACATTGCCTCTGAGGGGCTTTCCCAACCAATCATCAGCGTGTGACAATTGAGCACAAGAGCCTCTCAATTGGCAAACATCATCTCTCCCGGACACCCCCGCCATATCAAACCGATCCCGCTTCGATGACCCCCAGAAGACCCAAGTCCCGGATCGCCCGCCTGACAAATGGCAGGAGGCTGCGCACAGCAGCGGCCATCGGAATCGTCTTGACAGGTTCCCTTGCAGCGCAAAAACCGCCGTCCTGGTCATCTATCGCCATCGCCGGGATCCGATCATCAGCCGTTCAGCAACTCGGCAAACTCGCCTACTACCGGGTGGGCGCAACGATCCACGTCTACTCCTCCATCGCTCGAGCATGGAAGACTGTGGCCGTCACCGGGGCCGCGACCATCCGTATGTCCAATAATTGGCTGGTGATCCATCAGGGCCAACTCGTCACAGCATATTCGGCCTTCGGCGGGTCCTTCGAAAAGCTCACCGTCTCCGCCTCCGCAAAGATCGTGACCCCACCCTCTAACCGCAATGATGAAATCCTCCTGATTCAAGATGGCAACACACTCCACGCTTTCTCCGGCCTTGTCGGTCGCTGGAACAACCACCCGATCACAGTCGCAGCAAAGATTTCGACAAACCGCGATGTCGCGATCATTGCGGATAAGGACAAGCTCATCGCCATGAGCGCGAGCGTGGGGGAATGGGTCAGCCAACGATCTGACGGGCCGGTCAATAGCATTGAAGCAATCGATCGAATGGGATTGGTCACCACAGCACGATCGACCTACGGATTCTCCGCCATCCGCAACACATGGTCACAGGTTCAATCCCTTCCGAATGCCACACTGAAACGCGAAGGTGATGTCGCCATCTGGTCCAACTCACAACATTGCCTCGGCTTCAGCAGCCTGCGCGGAACCTTCAGATTGCAAGTTACCGGCAACGCCACCGTGGTCACGGCAACGACAAGAACGGCGGTCGCTCGAACCGGAAATATCGCGTTCATCTTCTCCGCTCCCCTGGCTCGCTGGCTCGTGATGTCGACCGCAGGCACCATGCAAATGCATGCCAAAGGCTCCCTCATCAACTTCTTCGGAGCGCAGAAGATCACATCTTACAGCGCCCTCACCGGCACCACCGCAAGCTTGAAGGGGACCAATATCACATCCCTCTTCAACAGCACTGTGACAGCAGCTTCAGTATCTGGCGCCTGGCACATGTTCAGCGCCATGTCGGGCAAATGGACCAAGGCTCCCGCCGCGACCAAAACCCCGATCTGCTTGGTTCAAAACGGTGCTTTGCTGGCGGCCAGCGGCAGCGTGCTGGCCTTCTCTCCGCGCAGTGACAACTTCATCCGCCTTGCCACAACCACAAGCGCAATCCACCACGCCAACCAAGGGAGTTCCGTAATCGCTGTCCAGGACGGAGCCAACCTCCACGCATTCGATGCAAGGCGAGAAATCTGGGTTCATCATCCGTGCCTTACGAGCAAGCCACTACGAGTCCGCCTCTGGCGGACAACAATGGTCGCTACCAGTTCATCGAACGCCTTCGGATTCAGTGCCCAGCACGGCGAAATCGAACGAGCACCCCTCCCGGAGACGGTCCTCGATCTACGTGCGAGCTCCGAAGTAGGCGCCGTCATCACGAGCAACCACATCCTGGCCTTCAGCTCTGTCGCCGACTTGATCACGCCAGTGCAATTCCCTGAGTTTCGTCGAATGTGTGGTCGCGGCACCAAGCTCACTCTCACCCTGTCGGGCAAGCCACGAGCGGGACATGTCATCTTCATCGGATTCCCAAGCGCTTCCACCTTGCAGTTGCCCATCGGCGATATTGTGCTGGCGAGCAACCCTCTCGTTCCTCTGCCAGGCGGAACCCTCCCCCCTTCCGGCCATGCGCATACACAGATCAAGATCCCCGATCAGCCACGGTTCTCAGGACTCAATCTGGGGATGCAGGCTGCGATCCTGCCACAAGCCGGCTCGCCCTATCTGACTCGTATGGGCAGCTTGTCTATCTATTGAGATCGCGTCCCCACCAACTCACCCTCACAAGCGAGCAATCAGTTATCTGCTAGAATGACACCTGCTTCAGCCCCCTTAACAATCATCAGCCCTGCACTCCGGATATGAATCCATGCGAAGCATTCTGTTCATCACCTACCTTCTCGCGTCAACCCTGACTCTCCATGCCATCCCAGCGCAAACAACCTCATCTGGCAAGAATCGGGCAACCATCGCCCAAAACTCCGGCAGCAGCCAGAGCGGGTTCCCTAACAAGCTGATCGCCGAACGAGAATACAATGACTCGGGGGGATACGCCGATGACCTCGGACGCCTGACAACAAGCGGCCAGCAGGTGAGCGGAAGCCTCTTGGGCAGTGCCGATGCCGACACCTTCAAGGTTCAGACTTCTGTGGATGGCTCCGTCTCCTTGCGCTTGCGCGGCAATGGCAACCCGGCCCTCGCTGCTGCGACCCTCCAGATCCAGAGCACCACCGGTACGCTGATCAGCGAGTTTGATACTCCCTCTCTCCCATCCGGCTCCATCCAACTCCCCGCCGGTCGCTACCGGATCGCTGTCCTTGGAACCAACTCAAGCGGTGGCTACCTGCTCGACCTGGGTCTTACCAAACTTCAGATTCCCAACCTATCACCCAGCCAATCCAAAACCCTGGTTCTGAGTTCCGCCTATCAATTAGCGCGTCTGATCATCCCTGTTGACGGTCGCGTTCGGATCACCATCTCAGGCGGCCAACTCGATAGTTATCTCGAACTCTACAACGCGAACATGGACTTCATGATCGACGTTGATGACGATTCGAGCTCGAGCAACTCCGATGCCGGCCTGAACGCTCACCTCCCCGCAGGAATCTACCACCTCCTTCTCGCGACCTGGGGAAACAGCGGCAATGCAAACATTCGCTACAACTTCCAGGCCGGACCGATTCCAAATCTAGCCTGCAACAAGAATCTCAATGGCCAGATCCCCGGAGGCGAAGAAGACCTCGTCCTCTACCGACTGCAACTCGCCAGCCCGCAAGAAATGGTCATCTCGCTGCAGCCTCGAGGTGCCTCCGGAATCAGCGACTCCTACCTACTGCTCTACGATGCCCGCGGCAGCCTGATCCTTGAGTCCGATGATGATGCCAACGCCGTGGGATCGATCATCAGCGGCACCTTCCCGGCAGGCACCTTCTACGCTGCTTCTTCGGGCTACTGGGCGACAGGCAACTACTCGATCAGCAATCGCTGCGGAGCGCCTGTCCTGACTCGAGCAGTGCCGGGCAAGACTTCGAGTTCGATCAAGAACATCGACGGCAATGTCACCTTCGAATTCTCCTTCCGCACACCCGTCCCCGCAGAAGCTGTGGTGATCGAAGGGACCTTGCCCGATGCCCACATGGCTGTCCTGGATACAACGACCGGTCTGCTGGCCGGGTACAACGATGATGACTTCATCTCGGGAGGCTCCATGGTGTCGACCACCCTCTCCAACCGACGGTATTTCGCCATCGTCAAAGACTACGACGGTGCTACGGGCAGCCTCGATTTCGAACTTTGGCCACCACTGCTGCGAGACACCAGCAACAACATCATCGGTCTTGGAAAGACCGGGGACCATGTAGTCTTGCTCGCTGCCGTACGCTCATCCCCACCCATCGCGATCATCCCGGCCATCAAGGGCTACCTCCTGCTGAGCCTCAATCCAGGCGTGGCCTTGCCAGCGCGACAGGTGACCGGCGATGGTTCCATCGCCCACGGCTTCAAGATTCCTCCCGGCCTCTTCCCGATCCAGACCGTGGCGGTCGACGTGCCGGCGATGCTCGGTGCCTTCGGCAACGAACTCAAGTAAGCAGCCTCGCAGAAGGCACACATGCGGAAGTAGGCGCGGAACACCGGACTCGCCAAATCAGCAAATGGTCCGCGAGACACCCTGCCCAGACAACGTCCAGCACCCCCGAGATCCTTCGCTGCTGCATCCCTGATCACACCCCCCAGGCCATGTCAGATACACGAGTTTTGGAAGCGAAGCTGACTTCGAGAAAGGTCGAAACAGGTATCTCCGCACGGAGTCACGTATCATTCGCGGCATGACTCCCCCCAAACCGAACCTCGCTTTCCTGGCCCTGGCAAGTTCCTTGATCCTGGTCAACACCGCGCCTGCCAACAGTGGCACCCAGAAGCCGAAACGCCAAAAAACCTCAATCTCGCTCTTCGACGGCAAAACCTTGAAGGGCTGGACTCAACGCAATGGCACGGCCACCTACCGGGTCGAAGACGAATGCATCGTCGGCACGACGGCCGTTGGTAGCCCCAACTCGTTCCTGTGCAGCGACCGTGACTACTCGGACTTCGAACTCAAGTTCGAAGTGAAGGTCGATGCTGAGCTGAACTCGGGTGTCCAGGTCCGCTCCCAAACTCGTGGCGGCCCCACGGGCCGGGTAAACGGTCCTCAGGTAGAGATCGAGGCCAGCGGCCAGAAAGGCGCAGAAGCCGGCTACCTTTACGCCGAAGCTGCCGGTGGCTGGATGACACCAAAGGGAAAGCGTAGTCCCCACAAACATTTCAAGGACGGAGAGTGGAACGCCTATCGAGTCCTGGCCATCGGCCCGATCATCAAGGTCTGGATCAATGATGAGCAGATCTCCGACCTCACTCATGCGGAGATGTACAAATCCCACCCGCGTGGTTTCATTGCTCTGCAGGTTCACGGTATCGGCAAGAAGACGGGTGGACCCTTCACCGTCAGCTGGCGCAAGATCGAATTGCGCGAGGTCAGAAGCAAGAAAGCCGGCTGGGTCAATCTCTACAACGGCAAGGACCTCAGCGGTTGGAAAACAGAGGGCAACTGGTCACCGCAAGAGAAGGGAGTGCTGTTGATTCAACCACGACCGGGCGAGAAGGGCTGGAAGCGCTTCGGCTCCTATCTCTGGAGTGAAAAGAAGTACAAGGACTTCATCCTGGACGTGGAGTATTCCTATCCCGCAGGCGGCAACAGCGGCATCTTCTTCCGCGTCGGCGACACCGCCAATCCGGTTCAAACGGGCATCGAAGCCCAGATCCTCGACTCCAGTGCAAAAAAGGGTGTCCCGACCCCTCATGATCATGGCGGCATCATCAGAACGATCGGCGCATCCAAGAATATGTCCAAGGCTCCCGGCGAGTGGAACCGGATGATCGTCTGCGCCAGGGGAACTCATCTGGAAGTGGATCTCAACGGCCACAAGATCGTCGATATCATGCTCGACAAGACTCCCATCAAGGACCGCCCACTGACGGGCTTCCTCGGCCTCCAGGACCACGGTGAACCCAACAACATCCGCTTCCGCAAGATCCTGGTGAAGGAACTCTGAGCCAGGATCAGCAACCTCTCACAAGCCAGCCGGTAAGCGATCAGCCCACTCCTCTCGCATGGGAGGAAAATGGGACACGGTCGTGTGCAAATCATGCTAGCGTCTGTCTCCCCCCTACCCCTGGAAGTCCCACATGCACAGCAAACCCACTCGCCGAACCTTTCTTCGCCAATCGAGTTCCATCGCCGCTGGCACGGCACTCGGTATCTCCAGCCTCCCGAGCGTCCACGTCGGCGGCAGCGACGAAATCCGGGTCGCATTGATCGGCTGCGGTGGCCGTGGCACCGGCGCTGCTGATCAGATCATGAAGACCAAGGGCAATACCAAGCTGGTGGCCGTCGCCGATGCCTTTCCGCACAAGGCCGCAAGCACAATCTCGCGCCTGAAGAAAAAGCACGGCGACAAGGTCGATGTCTCGCAAGATCAGATCTTCACCGGCCTCGATGGTTTCAAGGCCGCCATCGATTCTGCAGTTGATCTGGTGGTGATCGCCACACCGCCCGGCTTCAAGCCGCAACAGTTCGAATATGCAGTCGACCGAGGCAAGCATGTCTTCATGGAGAAGCCAGTGGCGAGTGACACCGCCGGCGTTCGCCGCGTACTCCGCGCCAACGAAATTGCCAAGCAGAAGTCCTTGATGGTTGGCGTCGGCCTGCAGAGGCGCCATGAAGAACGCTACAAGGATTGCATCAAGCGACTCCAGGATGGCGCCATCGGCGATATCAATCTGCTTCGAGTCTACTGGAATGGCCGCGGGATCTGGTACCGTGACCGGACTCCGGAACAGACCGAAATGGCGTTCCAGGTAAACAACTGGTACCACTTCATCTGGGCCTCGGGCGACCAGATCTGCGAACAACACATTCACAACCTCGACGTTGGCTGCTGGGTCAAGGGCATGTTCCCGGTCGAGGCCAACGGCATGGGTGGCGGTGAGCAGCGCCTGGGTGGAGACCGCACCAAGACGCAGATCTTTGACCACACCTTTGTCGAATACACCTTCGAGGATGGCACCAAGATGTATAGCCAGGGCCGCCACCTCACCGGTGGCTTCACTCGAGTCGGCGAGTGGGCCCATGGTTCCAAGGGAGTGAGTCAAATTGGCTCGTCCATCGAGCCATTCGGTGGTCAAAAGCACAAGATCTCTGGCAAGGGCGGTGGCCATCAGCAAGAGCAGCACGATCTGGTCGAGACGCTGATGCGCGGCGATATCTACAATGAGGGCTATTACGGTGCCATGAGCACCTTCACGGCGATTCTCGGGCGCGAAGCCTGCTACTCGGGAAAGATCGTCCAGGCTGACAAGTTGCTCAAGAACGGCAGGGATCTGGCGCCGGGGATCGACAATTTCACGATCGATTCGATTCCGCCGGCCGTCCCCGGAAGCGATGGCCGCTATCCCGTGCCCGTACCGGGCAAATACAGCCCCTTCGCCTGAGCAAGCTCCCGTCATAGGCTCCATAGAAAACCCCGGGTCGCCGATTCATGGCGGCCTTGGGCGCGGTCTTCAGCACGCCCGGATCGCGGAGATCATGGAGGTGACACCTTGCTCACAACGAGTATTTCACCGCATGTGACCGGCGCCACTGCCCGAGACATCGCCACCCCCCACACGACTGCCCATGCCTGCGGGCAACTGCATCGATGTCACAGATGAGAGCTGCGTGCTTACCTTCTCTACGGAGCATGAATTGGAAGCCATGGAGAGCCCCAATCCTGAGCTATACTTCGCCACTGTCCCATGAAGATATGCCTCATCTCAACCGAATACCCTCCCTTTGTCGGCGGTGGTATCGGGACTTACGCGGAAGGAGCAGCCCGCAAGCTCGCCGAAGCTGGTCATCAGGTGGATGTCATCACGAATCATGCATCCCATGGTGCCACCGCCCCGGAACTCGTTGATCCCCGGTGGCAGTCCGGAAACCTGACGATCCATCGGCTCGATCTCTATGACGATCAATGGAACCCCCCCGACCCTCCGATCTTCCTCGGTGAAAACCCACATGATTACACCTTCCAAATCCGACAAACAGCCGGTGACCTGTCTAACTATGCAGCTATTCAGATCGCCGAATTTGCACTGAAACTTCATGCCGAACGTGAGTTCGACGTGATCGAGGCGCCCGATACATTCTGCGAGGTCTTCTACATTTCGCGACGCCGCCGTGCGGGTCGATACCGCGACTATCCTCCCATCTGCTTGATGGCGCACGGTGCATCGCGAGCCTGCTGGACCTTTGCAAAAGACACATCGAACCTCGGCCAGTTCTGGCTACGAAGCCGTGCGAGGCGTGAAGAGGACGTGCTGCGCAACGCCGATGCGATGCAATGCCCATCACAACTACTCATCGACTACTACGAATCTCTGCCCAACATGCGTTTGCCGAAACTCCGGGCAATCGTTCCCTACTACTTCGATCCACCAACCGAACTCGCCGAACTTCCACCAGAACTCAAGAACGAGCGCTACGTCCTTCTTGTAGGACGTGTGGAGCCGCGCAAAGGCACCGATATCGCACTTCGAGCCTTCGCGCGACTGGCCTCGGAATTCCCTGATCTGCGACTCGCGCTGGTCGGCGTCTGCGCCCGGTGGGTCGGACAAGAGACTTTCGACGACTTGCTCGCACGTGAATTGCCTCGCGACCAGCATGATCGCGTACTACGGATAGGGCGACTGTCACGCGCCGAGGTTCTTGCCGCCCAAAAAAGTGCAGCGGTTGTCATTCACCCGGCGCGCTGGGAAACCTTCCCCAACTCGATCCTCGAAGCCATGGCCATGGGCGCTCCTTGCGTGGTCTCGGACGTTGGTGGACAGGTGGATATGATCGAACACGAACGCAGTGGACTGATCGTCACGGCAGATGACGATACGGAGTTCGCCAACGCTCTCCGGCGCATCCTGACTGATAAGGAACTCACGGAACGGTTCCGTGTTGCCGCCCCGGTTCGTGTCCGCGAACTCACTGATGAGCAAAGCATCCACACAGAAAAAATCAGCCTGTTCGAGTCAATGATTGCGCAGGACAAAGAAGATGCAGCAGCGATGGATGCCTGCCCCCTGCCTGGAACCGGCATGGTCGTGGTCGATGCCGCCTGCGCGCCCGAAGATGCCGTGCGATCAACTCTGGATGGGCTAGCAGTCGAACTGCGGGAGATTCCTGGCTGGGAATGCGGCGTCATCGACATCGACCGTGAGCCGCGTGTCCCCCTGCCCGACGGATGGAGTTACCACCGACTCGCCGGCGCTGCCCCGTGGATAGACCTCGATCCACAATCCCTGGTTGTCTACATCCGTGCCGGAGTAAGGCTTGACCCTGGTGGTGTGCGAGCCCTCGCATTGACGCTGGCCAATACCCCTGAAGCTGCGGGCAGCTTTTCCTGGCTCCGGGCAGCCTCTGCGCCCACCTGGCCCTACCGCCATGACCTGTCACTCATGGATTTCATGATCGCGGGCCCAGCACTACTGCTAGCCTTCGCACTGCGCGTCAAAGATCTGAGTGACTGCGACGATTTCGCGGGCCTTGCCGATGCTGAAGGCCGCCTCTGTGCTCTACCAGCACTCGCTCTCGCTCGCCACGACGGGCTACTTCTTCATACAGGAGATACCATCGGCGAATGGCCGGATGCCATACCGAGCATATCGATCGAAGCGCGGGCCCGAATGATAGGCGCGCTCGAACTCCACGGCCTCGCACCCACCGGCGTGAGTCTGTTCGGCCAGCTAGATATCGATGACCCAGCGTCACTGCCCACGATCCCGCTCAGCGATCTTGGGTCCGAAGGAGTTTCTGAACCCCGGCCCCAGCATTCACCATCCACTCGGAAAAAACGCCACCCGATCCCCGCCGGCACGCCGGTGATCACCAGAATCGTCAAGAAACTTCGTCTGGGCGACCTCGCACGCCGCGCTCTCCCCAAACCCATCGTGCGCTTTTTAGCGCGGTTCGTGCCCTGATGACCCGAGTAGCCCTCCTCGCAATGCCATGAAGATCTGCTTGATCAGTTACGAGTATCCTCCCTACCCAGGAGGCGGCGTTGCCACCTACGCAGGTGCTGCCGCAGCCGCACTCGCCGAGGCCGGCCACCAGGTCCATGTCATCACCAATCGCGAAACCTTCGGGCGCACCGAACCGAAGTGGCGAGAACCCATCCGCACCGAAGGCAATCTGGTCACCCACCGCCTCGATCTATTCGACAAGGATTACAACGTCCCCGACGGGACATCCTTCTTCGACCAGAAACTTTGCAAGTGGGAAAACGTTCAAGTGCAGCATCGAGCGGAATGGGCACAGCACGCATCGACACTCGCGGCACTGCAAATCGCTGACTACGTCGAAAATCTTCACTTCGAGATCAACTTCGATGTGATCGAAGCAGCCGACATGTTCGCCGAGTCCTTTTTCATACTTCGCCGCCGCGTAGCCAGCGGGTTCAGACGCTACCCCCCCGTCTCGATCATCGCTCACACCAGTTCCAGAGAAACCATGAACGTCGCCTGCGATACGGCGCTACTGGGCGATGGCATGGTCCGCGAATTGATCTTTCGGGAAGACTGGTGCATGCAGAACGCTGATGGCCTGCAGCCCTGCTCGACATCCTTGCTACGCCGCTACGAAAAATGGTTCGGCGATGCCCTCCCCACCAATCGGCGCTCGATTCCGAACTTCATCCACCTGCAGCCCGGCGATGCCCCATTGCCCGAATCACTACAGAAAGCAGGCCGCTATCTCCTGACTGTCGGGCGAATCGAACTGCGCAAGGGAACCGACATCGCAGTACGCGCATTCGCCGAGTTGATGGAAGAATATCCAGATCTTCACATCGCCTTCCTGGGAGACGAAAACTGGCGCGTTGGCGAATCCTTCGACGAATTCTTGTGCGACTGCCTCCCCGCCAAACATCGCGACCGGGTCATCCATCTCGGACAACTGGAACGTGATGTGGTCTTCACCGCTTGCCGTGATGCGGTCGCCTTCCTTCATCCTGCTCGCTGGGATAACTGGCCCTGCGTGGTTCTCGAAGCCATGTCGGTCGGCGCCACCTGCATTGTCTCTGACCATGGTGGGCACGCCGAGATGATCGAAGATGGCACCAGCGGACTCGTTTTTCCCACCGAAGACCACACTGCCTTGGCAGGATGCATCCGGCGAGTCCTCGATGAAGACGGTCTCGCGGAAGGATTGAGAACCGGCGCAACCGAGCGCATCCGTGTGATCACCGACTTCGATCTGATCTGCGCCGAGAAAATTCGCTGGTTCGAGACCTTGATCCAAAACAGCCCGAAACCCGATTTACTGGCGACCGGGATGGTCGTTCTTGACACTGGCGATGCCGACGAAACCACGGCGCAAACATCGATCAAGGCCTTCGATCAAACCCTCCCGGATGCCGATCGCTGGGATCGCATCGCTCTCGGTAATGATCGAACTTGCACATTCGACTTGCCCCGAGGATGGCGCTACGTGAGCGCCATGAACGCAACGCCCTGGCAAGATATGCCTGATGATGGTGTCGTGATCTATGCGCTGGCCGGAGCGATCCCCGAACAGAGCGGCATCAACGGTCTGCTCGGAGTGTTGCAAAACGCTCAGCCACCTGTCGGTTCCTTCTTGTGGTTGAGCCCGCAAAGCAGCTCTGTCTTCCCTTATCGCAGTGACACAGGAGCTACAGGCCTGCTGCTCGGCCAAAGCGCCCTACCACCACTATTCGCCGTCCGCGCACAAGAACTTCACAGCGCCAGCCACTTTTCCGGCCTCCATACTCCAACCTCCCGCCTCTGCGTCATGCTGACCGCCGCCGCATCACGTGAGGGCTTCGTATTCCGCCATACCGGTGACGTCGGAGGTGATTTTGCCGGACCACTCCCACAAGCCGAAATTAGTGACCAGCAACTAGCTCTTGGCTACCTCGGCGCCGCCGGACTCATGACCGACACAGCTCTCTGGCTAGGTACCACTCCCTGGTGGGGCTGAGCCAAAACAGTCCGTGCACGCCATAGCGCACTAACCTGGCCATGGCTTGAGGCCACAGAAGGTCCGCCACCCCCCTCCGAGCAAGCCAAGAAAAACCCGGCGATCGCAGACACCGCAAACACTTTCAGACGTGATCCGCTTCTTATTGGTATTGGTGCTCGGCCTCCCGCTCACGGCCCAGTGCATCACGTATGCGCCGTTCAAATCGAAAGGGCGTGTGGTCGAGGGCCTGAAGCCCAACGGTACGATGACAGAGATCTCCGGCATCGTCGTCAGCCGCCATAACGAAGGAGTGATCTGGGCACACGATGACGCCAATAATGGCCCCTACCTGGTTGCGCTGCGAAGCGATGGCCGTCTCGCTCAGCAGTACAGGATCGCTGGCGTGGTCAACAGGGACTGGGAGGATCTATCGATCGGACCAGGGCCGGTTCCGGGCCGGAGCTATCTCTACATCGCTGATACCGGGGACAACAACACTAACCGGACCAATGCCGCGATCGTCCGCGTGGCTGAGCCTACCGTGCCAGCACAACCAGGCGGAGTGCAAACCTTGCTCGGGGCAGTCGTGTTCAGAATCCGCTACCCGGATACTCCGCACGATTGCGAGGCGATGTTCGTTGATCCTCTCGATGGCGTTCCCTATTTCGTGACCAAGGAAAGAAGCGCACTCACACGTGTCTACCGGTATCCGCTTCCGCTCGACACGACTACCCGCAAGACGCTGGTGCTGGTCGGCGAGTTCTCGAATCTCATTGCCCCGCAGACCGCCGCCGACATCTCTCCCGACGGTCGCTGGATCTACACCCGCAACTACCGCACGATCTTCGTCGTGTCGCGACCATACGGCACCACCATGAGCCAGGCTCTGAGACAGTCCAAATGCCGCTCGATCAGGGCTTCCCAAGGTCAGGGCGAGGCTCTCGCGGTCAGGCCCGACGGACTGAACTTGACAGCGATCTCCGAGGGCGAAGCACCGGTCGTCTGGCAAAGCAGGGGTACCATGCCGACCGGGGGGCCCAAGGCCCTTCCGAGCGTTTGGTGTTTTGGCTCCGGACTCGGGAGTTACTGGGGTGTCCCCGGGATCGGAACACCTGCTGTTCCTGTTCTTGGCCGAACCCTGATCGAGATCTGCCTCTGGGGCGGAAAGCCTTCGACGTCTGGCTTCTTGGTCTTTTCCCGGACATCACTGCCCGACGGTAAGGCCGCCCTCGCAGGCGGATGGGCACATGTCATCCCTGATTCGATGTCGCCGGTGACACTCGACGCTAACGGTCGCGGTCGCGTCCCCTTGGCGATACTACCCGTCGATCCCGCGCTGTTTGGCTTGAAGGCCCACGGTCAGGCGGCGTTCATCGACAACTCAGCTCCGCAGGGAGTGACCTTGACGTCGGGGATCACCTTGCTCCTGGAGAGGTAGCCGGCGCCACTGACGCTCGCGCACCTGACTCCCGCAGCAACAGACCGCTACCGATAGGAAATCGGACAAGGCGGAGAACACGGCAACACCAAAAGGCCGGTCTCGGTCAGCACCACAAATCCTCGGAGTTGTAGCAAGAACACACAGCTCTCATGCATTCCTCCAGGATGGTGATCGCTTCTCCATGTAAGAGCGGATGCCCTCCTCGGCATCTTGAGTGGTCATCAGATCTTCCAGATAAATACGCTCGACCTCCTCAAGATCGTGCAGGAACGTCCGGTGGAACGAGGCACGCAACGCTCGCGTGGCATGCCGCAGTCCGGCAGCCGAGTGTGGCATGAGATGTTCCCGCGCCCAATCAAGCGCTACTGCCCCAGGATCGGGAACGAGTTCATCGACCAGTCCGAGTTCGAGCGCGCACTCCGCAGAGATCATCCGCCCACTGAGACAGAGATCCTCGGCCGCCGCCCGACCCATACGTTCGGCGAGCAACAAAGATCCAACAGGTGCAAACACGCCGAGTTTGATCTCCGGTTGACCCAATTTCGCGCCGGGCTCAGCAAATATACGGTGGCAGAAAGACGCAAGCTCAAGGCCTCCGCCAAGGCAGAATCCACGCACCGCAGCCAGCAGGGTCACAGGGGTTCCGGCCATGACCCGGAACAACTCGTGGAAGTCCGCCAGCATCGCGCCCACCTTGTCGGGGAGATGCTCCTCGATGCTCGCTCCATAGGAGAAGTTAGGTCCGCTACCCTCGATACAGATCGCTTTCAGATCTGGTTCTTGTCGCGCCGCGAGAAACACCTCGGTCAAACTCGCAACCATGGTCCTATCGACCAGGTTGGCCTTGGGCCGATCGAGGCACACACGCCAGATCGCTGAATGTTCGAGTTTCTCGACCTTTACCGGTTCACCGGTATCCGCAACCTTCATTGAGAAACCTCTCGCCTGGCCGCGGGCAGGATCTCCTCGATCAACTCACCTCCCCAGGTCGCACCCTCGGCAAGACGACGACGCAGCAGCAGGAAGTCGGGCTCGCGGCAGCCTTTCGAACCCTCATTGAACGCGCGAAAACCAGCACGCCCCTCGTTCATCATGTTGAGCGAAAGCCACGCACGATTGCTCTCCTTGTTGCGATTCCAGCGCTCGAGTTTGTGCTTGCGCACGCTCTCGACCGTCTTGGTGAGACAACCCGGCATCGTCATCGCGAGACTGGTCACCAGTTCGTCCACGGCATGATCCAATTTCGAAAGGTTGACACTTCCAAGGCTGACCATCTGCTTTGCAGCGGCACGGTCATCTCCCTTCTTGAACTCTCCGTGGACCACATTGCCTTCGTCATCGATCCACCGATCGGTGATCACGAACGGGTTCGGGACAAAATGACCATCGACTTCAAGGGCCGGAACGATCTTCGTGATCAGCCCTAGCCGCAAGGCCTTGTGAGCGCTCCAGGTTTCACACAAGGCGCAACTAGCCATCGCTCGTTCAATACCAACGAACAGCGGCAGGAGATCAGTGCTGCCGCCATCTGGCGCCGATCCGTGCCGCGGACCTGCCTGACCAAACACGGCAAGGTCCTGCGCCACCGTGAAATCGCAGGCCATTCCGATCTCCTGTCCGCCAGCAATGCGCATGCCGTTCACTCGGCATATCACTGGTTTATCGCAGTGCAGGATCGTCGTTACCATGTCGTTGAACAACCGCAGGTACTGGCGGTACTCCTCGGGACATCCCGCGTAGTATTCGGCGTACTCCGCGATATTCCCACCCGTACAAAATGCCCGTGTACCCTCTCCGGTAAAGATCACGGCAACACTCGCGCGGTCATTCGAAGCCCGCCGAAACCCGTGAATCACACCCTTGACCATCTCGGTCGTGTAGGAATTGAGCTTCTCCGGATTGTTCAGCGTGATCCGCGTGGCGTGAATTCCCGAGACGCGCTCGCCCTTTGGATCCTTGACCGGAACATGCTCGATACGCACGCCTTTGAAATCAGTATCAGGGATCAGATCGTGGTTCTTGAATTCCATGTTCTTCAGTGATTTCAGTGCTCGGGAACGAGAGTCACACACGATGCGCCCCGTGCGCCTGCATCTCGGCAAATGTTTCGTTGATCCCGGATAGCGGCCGCTTTCTTCAGGCGACGAACCCGCGTCATAAATCCAGGTCTCAGGCCAAATCTCATTACTGCCCGAGCGATATCCAACGCGAGTATGACTGTATCTCAGGGGTGGCGAGAGTTGAAATCGAATGCGACTGAAACAAGATCTCCGCTTCGCCAAAAGGAAGGGCTCATCATTATTGTGAGGTCAACTTGCCAGAGACTCCTATTGTCGTGGCCTGGAAAAGAACCAGTCCAAATCACCCAAAGACCATTCTCGCTCATCACCTCGACATGCTCTTCGCTTATGTTTCCATCACTTTCGACAGCTCGAACCCACCGGGATGCGACGAGCAACTTATGGTCCAAGCCTGAGCCACGCCGATGACACACACCCCAAAAGCCATGATCGCACTCCTGCCCCTGCTCCTGACCTTCTCCCCCGCTCCCGCCGCCCAAGGCGATCCTGACCCAGCGCTCTCCGCTGTCAAGATCTTCAGCACCCATCGTTTTCCCGACATAAACCGCCCCTGGACCAAATCATCGCCCGAAGAGGGGAGCGGCTCCGGCGTGATCCTCGACGGCGGATACCTCCTGACCAACGCTCACGTTGTCTCCTATGCGCAGCGCATCGAAGTCCTGCCCAATGGCAGTGGCAAGCGTCATGAGGTCGAGGTGGCGTTCTTTTCCGAACGCGATGACCTCGCTCTCTTGCGACCTGCCGAGAAAGGCTTCTTCGAAAAATATCCTTCTGTCTCCCTGAACTCCGCACTCCCCAAGCTCGGAAAAGAACTGACCGTCATCGGTTTCCCGGTGGGAGGCGAAGAAGCATCCACAACCGTCGGAGTCGTATCGAGGATCGAGTTCAAAAGAGGTCCGGCGGCATTCCGAGGCCTGTCCATTCAAGTCGACGCACCCATAAATTCGGGCAACAGCGGCGGCCCTGCCTTCATCGGCGGAAAGGTCGTGGGCCTCGCCTACGCGTCCATTGCGAAGGACGCTGACAGCATCGGCTATGTGATCCCCGCCGAGACCGTGCAAAGATTCCTCGACGACATCGCCGACGGCTCATTTGACGGTACACCCAACCTCCAGGTGACGTGGTCGAAGGCCGAGAATCCTGCTTTTCGTGCATACCTCGGACTCCCGGAAGAACAGACCGGTGTCATCCTCCACCCTTCGACCATCTGGACGCCTGAAGACTTTCCTATCCGGAAGAGAGACGTCCTCCTGTCCATCGGCGGCAAGACCGTCGACAACTTCGGGCGCATCAACATCGCCTCGGGGATCAAGGTGGAGTGGACCTACCAGGTCCAGTTCTCGGCGACGGACGGAGTCCTTCCTCTCCAACTCTGGCGAGATGGGGCGGTGATCTCCGTCAAAGCGCCGGTCATCACCCATCGCCCGCTCATGTTGAAACGCCTGAGAGGAACCTACCCATCCTACTACGTCTACGGCCCGGTCACCTTCATCGAGGTCAATGACGTTCTCATGAACAGCGTGCCGGGGGGCCTGTGGTTCTCCGCGGCAATGCAAGGTTCGACGCTGCTGTCGGAGATCAGACAACCGCAGGCCGACCCGAGTCAACGGATCGTCGTCGCAACCTACAACCTGCTCTCGCATCAGATCACGAAGGGCTACGACTACCCCATGATCTTCCCCGTTCTGCGGGCAGTGAACGGAAAGAAGACCGAGAATCTCCGCCACCTCGTCGAGACCCTCGAGAATCAAACCGCCGAATTCACCTTGTTCGAGTTTGATGGGCGCAACCTCCACGACCTGAAGAACCCCACCCGGACCGGACCGCAAGACCTGGTCTTCAAACACCGCGAGGTACTCCGGTCTCGCGAAGAGATTCTCGAAGAAGCCGGTATCCGCAGCTACTACTCCAAGGACATGCGCGACCTGATCAAGAACGACGATTGAGCCTCTGGCTCGGTGCCCAGCTTCGACGAAGTTGCCACTCGGATCGTCGACAGCTTCGCATCGAAACCCGGCCACCCCTGTCAAGATGCCGCAAATCAACCCGTACACGACAACGCCCCGTGGCTATCAACCACGAGGCGTTCTCGTCCGCAACTAAGAGCGGCAGTGGCTCCCCGAGCAAGACTCGAACTTGCGACCCACTGATTAACAGTCAGTTGCTCTACCAACTGAGCTATCGGGGACTGCGCGAGAGGCATCCGCCCCTCGTCTGGGCGATGACTCTTACCTTCGGATCGGCACGGGATCAAGAGCAGCTTGAGAAGAACAATCCAGGGTCGGCGAAAGGCAGCTCTCACGCCACAGCCACATTCTATCGAACTCCGTCAGGGCATCGCAGAACTCTCACCTCGGGCTTACGCTTATATCATCGCCAATGGCCCTTCCTCGAAGCAGGTTCCTCCCACTTGAAACTGACCATCCCATGAATACGAAGCTCGCATCCGCCATTCTCGGTCTCCTGGCGCTGGCTGCATCATGCTCCACTCGCGCTCCCTCAAACCAATCTCGGATCAAACTTCCCGACACTCGCCGAGGCACGGTTACCGATGATTACCACGGCACGAAGATTCACGACCCCTACCGCTGGCTGGAGGATCAGGACGGCGAGGACACGGCCAGCTGGGTCGAGGCCCAAAATCAGGTCACCCAAGCATTCCTGTCAGTTAACTCGAAACAGAATGTGCTGCGTGAGCGCCTGACCGAACTCTGGAACTATCCGAAGGCCGGCACCCCCAATCGGCACGGCAAGTGGTGGGTGCAATTCAAAAATGATGGTCTGCAGAACCAATCCGTGCTGTACCGCGGCACGAGCGTCGACAACATCGAAGACATCCTCCTTGATCCCAACAAGCTCTCCGAAGACGGCACCGTCGCCTTGGGTGGTCTGAAATTCAGCGCCAACGGCACTCAACTCGCATTCTCGATCTCTCGCAGCGGTAGCGACTGGCGGGAGTGGCGTGTGCTCGATGTCGCCAGCGGCAAGGAACTCAAAGATGTCGTACGTTGGTCGAAGTTCAGCAGCGTAGCGTGGAGCAAGGATGGCGAGGGCTTCTTCTACCAGCGCTACCCCGAGCCCAAGGAAGGCGAGACCTACGAGGCCATCAACCTGACGCCCCGTCTTTGCTACCACGAGATCGGCACAAAACAGACCCGGGACAGGGTCATCTTCGAGAACCCGGACCAGCCCAAGTGGGGCTACCACCCGACCGTGACCGAGGATGGCTCCTTCCTGATGATCCATGTCTTCGAGGGCACCGACAGCCGTAATCGCGTGGCCTATCGATCACTACCCGATGGCCAGGTCCGAATGCTCCTCGGCGACTTCGACGCCAGCTACTCCTTCCTGGGCAACGACGGCGGCAAGTTCTACTTCGAAACGAACAAGGATGCCCCGCGCGGACGTGTTGTCGCCATCGACAACGAGGCACCGAACAAATGGCAGGAACTGATCCCCGAATCAAACGAAACTCTCCATTCGATCTCTCTGATCGCCGACCGCTTCGTTGCGATCTACCTCGAAGATGCTCACCACATCGTTCGCATCCATGGGATCGACGGGAAGTTCGAAAAGCAACTTAGGCTGCCCGCACTCGGCGCCGTCAACATCGGCGGTCGTCGTGGGGATCGGGTCATGCACTTCTCCTTCAACTCATTCACTCACCCACCACAGATCCTCCGCTACGACTTCGACAGCGGGGAGTTGACGACTTTCTGGGCACCGGACGTCGCCTTCGATCCCAGCGATTACCAAACGCGCCAGGTCTTCTACCAGAGTCGCGACGGTTCACGAATCCCGATGTTCATCGTCCACCGCAAGGGACTCCATCTGGACGGCAGCCACCCGACCTACCTCTACGGCTACGGCGGATTCAACATCTCCCTGACACCCCGCTTCCAGATCGCGCGGATCGCCTGGCTCGAACTCGGCGGAGTATATGCTCAGGCCATTCTGCGCGGTGGCGGCGAATACGGAGAAGAATGGCACAGAGCCGGCATGCTCAAGAACAAGCAGAATGTTTTCGATGACTTCAAAGCGGCAGCGCACTACCTCATCCGCAATGACTACACCCGCCCCGACAAGCTGGCGATCGGCGGCGGCAGCAACGGTGGCCTGCTGGTCGGAGCCTGCCTTACTCAGTGGCCCGAACTCTTCGGCGCTGCCGTGCCCGAAGTCGGGGTCATGGACATGCTCCGCTACCACAAGTTCACGATCGGTTGGGCTTGGGCATCCGAATACGGCAGCAGTGATGACCCCGAGATGTTCAAGGTGCTCCACGGTTATTCACCACTGCACAACATCCGCGAAGGCCTCGCCTATCCACCGACCATGGTGATGACCGGCGACCATGACGACCGTGTTCTGCCCGGCCACAGCTATAAATTTGCCGCCACCCTGCAACGGGCACAGGGCAGCCAAGCACCCATCCTGCTGCGGATCGACACCAAATCCGGGCATGGCAGAGGTAAGCCAACGAGCAAGCAGATCGCGGCAGCAGCAGACCGCTGGGCCTTCCTGGACAAGGTTCTGAGCCGGTAGCCGCAACGAACCAAAGTTCGAGCGGACAAATTCCGGGAACCTGTGGAAACGGATCTCGTTTGAGTGGTGCACGAGCCGATGGAGGTTCGCTGCAAGACCACGAGAAATCCAAACATGACCTCAAAACCAGTGTTCGCCGCCTTCTTTCCCGCTCTGATCCTGGCTCTCGGCGCCAGCGCTCAGGGCCGCATTAACAATCTCCGCCCACAAGGACGGATAGCCCCACAGGTCCAACTGACCGACCTCGCCGTCAAGACGACCATCGTCGACGGCACGGCAACGACCCAATTGCGGCAAATATACCGCAACAACGGTAATCAGATTGGCGAAGGCACATGGGTCCTGCCACTGCCACCCGGGGCCCTGGCAGATCGCTTCACCATGACGGTCAACGGCAAGGAAATGGCCGGTGAAGTCCTCGACGCCGGTGAAGCACGGAACATCTACGAAGAGATCGTCCGCCGGCAACAAGATCCAGGGCTGCTGGAATACATGGGACACGGTTGCCTGCGCGCGCGGATCTTTCCGATTCCAGCACGCGGCGAGATCACTGTTCTCGTTCGCTTTCGACAGCTTCTCCATGCAACCGCAGGTCTCCACGAGTGGAGTTTCCCACTCCGCGCTGCCAGCATGGCACGCACCAGCACCGCGAAGATCAGTCTCGACCTGACCATCTCCTCGAAAAAAGCCATCAAGGCCATCTACTCACCACTCGCCGGTGTCGATATCCAGGCCAAGGGCGACCACGAAGCCAGGGTCTCGTTCGAGTCGCAGGCGGGCCAGATGCCCGAACGCGATTTGCGCGTGATGTACGGCCTCTCCGATCAGGAGTTCGGCCTCAACCTGCTGACCTATCGCAAGAAGGGCGATCCGGGTTTCTTCATGATGCTCCTCGCCCCCAAGCAGGAATGGAAAGAACCCGAAAACACGCAAAAGATCATCCACTTCGTGCTCGACACCTCGGGCTCGATGGCGGGCAAGAAAATCGATCAGGCGAGAGGCGCGCTGAGCTTCTTCCTGAAGTCCCTGAAGCCGCACGACCTCTTCAATGTCGTGCCCTTCTCCACCGAGGCGCGGCCTTTCTTCCCTGCTCCGGTGGCAGCCAGTGCCGAGAACCGCAAAAAAGCCATGTCCAAGGCCGCCGAACTCGTAGCACGGGGCGGCACCAATATCGAGGACGGGCTGCGCTCCGCCCTGTGCACGGATTCTCCGTCCGCAAGCAATGGCGCCTCACAAATGCCCATCACGGTCTTCCTCACCGATGGGTTGCCATCCGTCGGCACCACCGACACCGACCAGCTGATCACGCTGGTCAAGAAATTCAACAAGCACGGGGCGCGCATCTTCGTCTTCGGAGTCGGCCATGACGTCAATACCAAACTGCTCGACAGGATTGCCGAGGATGCCGGTGGCGACAGGGACTATGTCCGCGAAAACGAGAATATCGAGGTCAAGACGGGTGCGCTCTTCACCAAGCTGAGCCACCCGGTCATGACCGACTTGCAGATCGCTTGCAAGGTGATCGACAACTTCGACACCTTCCCCAAGCGAACACCCGACCTTTTCAAGGGCGGCCGCCTGGTCGTGATCGGCCGCTACCGCAACTCCGGCAATGCGGCAATCCACCTGAAAGGCTGCGTCGATGGCAGCGACAAGGAGTTCATCTTCGAAGGCACTTTCCCCGAAGACTCCACCGAGCATGACTTCCTGCCGGTCCTGTGGGCTGAGAGAAAGATCGGGGTCATACTCGAGGCCATCCGCCTGCACGGCCGCAAGCAGGAGCTGGTCGACGAAGTCACTCGGCTGGGCAAGGAATACGGCATCGTCACACCCTTCACCTCCCATCTCGTGCTGGAGGAAGGCATGCGAGTCGCGCAAGATCGCGAAGTCTGGAAGGGCGGGAAAAGACGTCCCGAGATCTTCTTGGGGACTGACACGATCCGCGTGGAAAAGGAACTCGGGCGTGCTGGCGCCGATCCTTCAGGTGGCCTCACCGAAATAGCCGAAAAAGCCAAGGAGCAAGCCGATGCCTCCCGCAGGACGCTCTCCGGCCTTGGCAGTGTTCAAACCGGCCGCCAATCCGTCGCTCAGAGCCAATCGCTCAAGGCGCTCAAGAGGGGGAGAGCTCCCACGGCCGAAATCAATGATGTCTCCGAGAGCGCCGGCAACCTGCTGCGGCGACGCATCAAGGACCACACCTTCTACCTCGCCGGCGGCGTCTGGGTGGATTCGCAATACACCGCCAAGATGAAGTCCAAGGTGAAGAAGGTGAAGGCCTTCTCGAAGGAATACTTCGAACTGCTCAAGCAACAGCCGGAGATCGTGCCCTTCCTGGCCTTCAGCACTCGCATCGTCATCGTCACCACCAAGGGCGTGATCGAGATCGTGTGAGCAGGGCTCTCCTGCCCTATTCGAACCAGGGAGTTGCCTCGAGCAACTCCCTGAGAACCGAGGTCGCATAAGACCCTCGCGGCAACTCAAAGGTCACACGCAACCCTTCCGGCTCGGCGTTGGCCTTCGGATCTCTCACCGGCACCCGGAGAGGCCGCCGAGCCCCCGGATGAGTGCCGTGCGGCATGCGAGCGAAGATCTCCGGTTCAATCTCGCATTCTTTCATCACACGTTCCTCGATCTCGGCCACCATCCCCTGGGGACGCAACAGCTTCGGTCCCGGCAAAGGCCCTGACGGCGAGATCTCGAAGGAGTCACAACGGATCTGCTCGCTGACAAGGTCCTCGACGAGAAAGGATGCGCCATTCCGATGCAACCAGGCGACATCTCCATCGAGAAGAGATCCGAGCGTCTCGATCCGTGCATTCACCACCCTGTTGAAAACCTCGCTCTGCACCGCCGATATAATCAGATTCAGCAACCGCCTGGGCATCCTGCCTGCAGCCTTGCGCGGATTACCCTCAAGGATCTTACGTCCCTTTTCGAGATTCGAACCCCGCTTGCCAAACCGCTGTTCACCGAAGTGATTGGGAACTCCTCGACGCGCCATGTCTTGCAGATTTTCCTTTGCCGCAGTGGCATGCTCCGAACCCACTCCGTCGATCAGGATCGAGAAACGATTCCCTCGAAGATGCCCCATCTTGATCTTGTTACGGTGGCGCGAGACCTCGCGAACACGCAACCCCTCGATCTCGAGATTCTCGCACTCTTGCGGGTCGACGCCATCGATCGAGATCCATTGACGTGCCACGGCCTGAGCATCCTTGAGCCCCGCATAGCCAAAGTCTCGCTGCCGCCGTCCCAGCACTCCCGCCAGACGCGAAACCGCCTCCATGGTGGGGATCCCTTCCTTCTCGATCAAGAGATAGGTGTGCGTCCCCTCCCCCGAAGGTTGATACAGCGGGATCTCTTCGACGAAAAAATCACGGGAGCGCAGCTTGTAGCGGCCGGGAATAGGTGCTGCTGGGCCACCCCGCTGCAGCGGTCTGGTCGGTTTCAAGTCTGTTCCCGCTTCTTCGCACGCTTGCCGGTTGCCTTCGGCTTTGCCTGCCCCACGTTCGCAACCTCTGCTGCCCCTTCGGTCGAAGATGCCGCCGCCTTCTCTTCACCGTTCTTGGAGCCCCCATAAGCCGCGGGCGCATCCGCTCCCGTTGCATAGGCGACCAGACGGGCCAGTTCATCGCGCATCTTGTCGCGCGGAACAAGGCGGTCGATCTGCCCTTTCTCCAGCAAGAACTCTGCCCGCTGGAAACCCTTGGGCAACTCTTTCTTGATCGTGGTCGAAATCACACGTGGCCCTGCAAAGCCAATCAATGCGCCAGGCTCGGCCAGCAACACATCACAGACAGAGGCAAAGCTCGCAGTAACTCCACCGGTGGTCGGATGAGCCATGACACAAATCGAGAATCCACCGGCAGCTCCCAGCCGAGAGATCGTGGCGCAGGTCTTGGCCATCTGCATCAAGGACAAGGGGCCTTCATGCATGCGAGCACCCCCAGAACATGAGAAGATCAACAGCGGGCAGCCCTTCTCCATCGCGAGTTCTGCAGCCCGAGCAATCTTCTCGCCAACCACAACACCCATCGACCCCCCCATGAACTTGAAGTTCATGACAGCGATGACGGCATCGAATCCCTTGATCGTGCAGGTGCCGACAATGGCAGCGTCCTTCTCCCCCGTCTTTTCTTGCGTCTTCTCCAGTTTCTGGCCGTAAGGCTCACGATCGACGAAGCCCAGCCGATCCTCCGCATACAGATCAACATAGAACTCTTCGAAGCTGCCCTCATCCACGGTCAACGCGATCCGATCGCGACCTGGCAGCGTGAAGTGATAGCCACAAGAACCACAAACCCGGTGCTTGGCCTCGAATTCCTTGCGGAACAGCATCGTTCCGCAGCTTTCGCACTTGATCCATAGCCCACCGGGTATGTCCTTCTTCTTGCCAAATCGTGTCCAGGCCATGGGATCTTCAAATGCTCCGAGAATCGGTCAGCAGAGAATACAGGGTCGGGGACGAGGAATCCGCCCCCCGTCGCAACTTCATCCTGGCCGGCTCTTTGTAGCTGTTTCACGAAGATCTGTGATCCGCTGTCCAACGTCCTCAGCGCCAAAAACCGCGGTTCCAGCCACAAATGCGTTGGTGCCGACCTCGGCGCAAGCAGCAATGTTCTCGGGTCCGATGCCACCATCCATCTCGATCTCACCCGTGAAGCCGAGTTCGTCGCGGATGACCCGCACATGGTCGAGCACCTCGGGCATGAACTTCTGTCCGCCAAAACCAGGGAAGACGCTCATCACCAGCACCATGTCCAGACAGGGCAAGAAAGGCGACAGGTCATGGGGATTTCCATCTGGATTCATCGCCATGGCAACCTTCCGACCACGACTCTTGACCTTGTCAATGAGCTTCATCGGATCGATCTTTTCGACGATCTCGAGATGGAAAGTGAAAACATCAGCCCCCGCATCCAGGAACGAATCTGCGTGGCTGAGCGGATCCTCGATCATCAGGTGGACATCGAGCGGTGTCGTGGCCACCTCCTTGATCTTGGCAACAACGGGCGGCCCAATTGTAATGTTCGGAACGAAGTGGCCATCCATGACGTCAACATGGAGCCAATCGGCGCCGCAAGATTCAACCTTCGCGACCTCCTCGGCGATGCGTGAGAAGTCACATGACAGCAAGGACGGAGCAATACGAATCGGATGCATTCCAGATCACCTGAGACTTGAGTACTACTGATCATGGCCATGGCACATGCCGGGCCATCACAAGATCAGCCTGTGAGCGTATCTTCGAGCGCCGCGATTCCAGGAAGTTTCTTGCCTTCGAGGAGTTCGAGGCTCGCGCCCCCACCGGTCGATACATGACTGATCTTGTCGGTCAGGCCCAGCATCTCGACCGCCGCCACGGAATCGCCACCACCAACGACCGAAAAGGCCTCCGAATCAGCCACCGCCCGCGCCACAGCCTGCGTGCCGTGACGGAAGGCCTCCATCTCAAAAACTCCCATCGGGCCATTCCAGATGATGGTATGCGCGGCTCTGATGGCATCCGCGAACCCCGCGGCTGAAGCCGGACCTATATCCAGCCCCATCAGCCCATCGGGGATCGCTGGACCATGGATACTCGAGGTTGCATCGGCATGGAATTCGGCGGCACAGACATGATCTTCGGGCAAAGAAATCTCGACTCCTCGCTCTTGCGCACGCTCCCTGATCCGCGCCGCCTCATCCATGAGTTCCTCCTCACAACGCGAAGTGCCAGTGGGCACACCCGCCTGCCTGAGGAAGGTGTAAGCCATGGCTCCACCGATGATCAGCCCGTCGACTCGATCGAGAAGGTTGAGGATCACAGGCAACTTATCACTGACCTTGGCACCCCCCAGAATCGCGATCAGCGGTCGCTCGCCCCCTTCGAGGACGGTACGGAAAGCCTCGATTTCACGCTCGAGCAGAAGACCCGCCGCCGAAGGCAAAAACTGAGGCACACCCGAAACACTCGCGTGAGCACGATGTGCCGTGCCGAAAGCGTCATTGACGTAGCAGTCACCCAGTTCCGCCAAGGCCCGTACAAAAGCCTCATCGCCATCCTGCTCCTCGGCATGAAACCTCAGATTTTCGAGCATCAGGCAGGTTCCTGGCGCAAGCGCCTGCGCTGCAGATCGCGCCGTCTCACCGACACATTCCGGCACAGCCTTCACCTCGACGCCCAGCAATTCCGCGAGCCGAGCCGCTACCGGACTCATCCGCATCGCTTCGACAACCCGCCCCTTGGGTCGTCCAAGGTGCGACATCAGAATGGGCCGTCCACCGCGGTCCAGGATCTTCTGGATCGTCGGCAAAGCCGCCCGGATACGCGCATCCGAAGTAACCCTGCCGCGATCATCGAAAGGAACATTGAAGTCAACCCTGACCAGAACTCGACTACCGCTCAAAGGTAGATCGTCGAGATTTCTCGCCATGCTATTGACCGACTCAGGAACCGAGATCGTGTGCTTTTTGCATCAGATCCGCCACTCGATTGCTATATCCCCACTCGTTGTCGTACCAGCTCACGACCTTCGCCATGGCACCACCATCGCAAATCATCGTGCTCTGACCATCAATGACAGAACTGTGAGGGTCGCCGACGATGTCCGACGAAACAATAGGATCATCTGTGTAGAACAAGATCCCCTTCATGGGGCCCTCGGCAGCAGCCTTCAGGGCAAGGTTGATTTCCTCGACAGAGGCTTTCTTCGTCAAGTTAGCAGCCAGATCCACGACAGATCCGTCGGGAACTGGAACTCGTAATGCAAAGCCATCCAGCTTGCCGTTCAGGTCAGGGATCACCTTACCAACCGCGCGCGCAGCACCCGTGGTCGTGGGAATGATATTGGATGCACCTGCGCGGGCCCTGCGCATGTCGGAGTGAACCATGTCCGCGATGCGCTGATCGTTCGTGAATGCATGTACGGTCGTCATCAGCCCTCTCTCTATACCGAAAGATTCGTGCAAAACCTTCGCCATCGGTGCCAGACAATTCGTGGTGCACGAGGCATTGGAGATGACCCGATGACCGGACTCCAGCATCTCATCATTGACGCCAAGGACAATCATCGCATCGATATCACCCTTCGGAGGAACCGTCAAAAGAACCTTCTTCGCTCCGGCGTCGACATGCTTGAGACAAGCCTCTTGAGTCACAAACACGCCGGTTGACTCGACGACAAAATCAACTCCGAGATCTCCCCAGGGCAACTGCGCTGGATCACGCTCCCCTAAAATACGAACCGTCTTGCCGTCAATCTGGATCTCTCCATCGCCAACTCCGACTGTCCCTGAATAACGTCCATGGACGGAGTCATATTTCAGCAAATGAGCCAACGAACTCGCCGGTGCAAGGTCGTTGATAGCAACAACTTCAAAATTCTCTCGCTGCTGCAGAACGCGACAAACCAGCCGCCCGATGCGCCCAAAACCATTGATCCCAATCCTGATCGCCATGGCAAAGAAACTCCTTTTAAGTCCGAGGTCGTGCCGTGAAGGGGCGGGAACTATATATCGGAAGGGCGTGATCACCCAAACGGAACTCCTGGACCAAGTCACACAAGATGTGGCCAGATGTCTCCGCCAGCACTCAAGTGAGCAAGCCGGCGGGTATGTAGCGGCCATCTCGGGTGGGGTCGACTCCACCGCGCTGGCCCTGGTACTCGCTCGGCTCCTTCGATCCGGTCAACTGGCAGGAGACCTCTCTCTGGGCTGGGTCGATCATGGCCTCCGACCCGACCGATCACGCGAGCGTAAGGCCGTCCATGCCCTCGCACACCAGCTCGGTCTGCCGCTCTTCGAGCGGCGACTCGGCGATGTCGGACAGAGTGAACGGGCACTGCGAGACGCCCGCTACACACAACTCATCGAAATCGCTCGAACTGCTGGAGCAGGCACGGTCTTGACTGCACACCATGCCGATGACGTTCTCGAAACGATGGTCTTCCGACTGATGCGTGGAACAGGTCCGCGTGGACTCACGGGAATCCCCGAAAAACGCCCGCTTGCCGAAGGCATCAGCCTCATCCGACCTCTGCTGGGGATCCGGCGGCAGCAACTGGAAAAGCTGCTCGAAGAGCACGAAATCTCCGCCGTCGAAGATCCCACCAACGCAGATCTCGATCGCAGCCGCAATCGCATCCGCCATCTGGTGCTGCCGGACTTGCGTCGCAAACTCGGCGACCGTGCCGAAGCCGCCCTGTTCGCCATGCTTGAAGCTGCACGAAAAATTGTCATCTCGGACGAAGAGCTCGCCGCATCGTATCTCGCGGACCATTGCCAATCTCCAGCGCACTGGCGATTCGAACTCTCCCTCGAATCCAACGACTCAAAACCTCCACACATCCTCCACGAAACTTTCCGACAATTGCACGCGCGCCTGATTCCAGGCGCTCCGCCGCCGGCATGGGCATGGATCGAACGGATGACAGACCTCTGCGACAAGCCCAGAGGGCAGCGGGTGACTGGCCCGGGCTGGCCTCTGGCCGAGCGCACTACCCAGGGCATTCTCCTCGCCGACACCATCCACGCGGGAGCACCATCCCCCACCGAATTGCCGCTGAACGGTACCACCACCGCCTTCGGCACGACCGAGTGGCGCATCTCAGCTCGGCGGTATCAGGGGCCCGGCTCCATTCCTCCCGACCAGGGCCACGGGCGGCTCTACGTCGACGCAAGACATCTTCACCCACCATTGAGCGCCCGCCCCCCAGTTCCTGGCGAACGGTTTCAGCCACTCGGCCAGAGCAGAGATGTCGACCTGCGCGGCTTTCTCCACAATCGAAAGGTACCCATCTTTGACCGAGACCGCCTACCTATCATCGTCGACCAAGATGACCAAATCGTCTGTGCCGCCAATATCGAAATAGCAAACCCCTTCAAAGTCTCGCCGGGCACTTCTGAACGTATAGAGATCGTTGTATCGATGGGATAGCGCCGAGCCACACCCTCGGCCATACTTATACATCGGGCAGCCACGATCACCTCGCCCGGTAAGATTCGTCGCAAATCCATGCCGGAACTCATCGTCGAAAACGGTCATCACAAGGGGCAACGCACAGTCCTTGTGCGCGAAACACCCTGCATCATTGGCACAGCGGATGATTGCACTCTGCGCCTCGATGACCCCGAAGTGGCCCGCGAGCATGCTGTCGTCAAGGCCCTCAAAGATGAAGGTTTCGGCATAAAGAGTCTCGCCGGAAAGTTCACGGTCAATGGCCAGAGAACAGAAGTGGCACGACTCGAGGATGGGGATCAACTCGATCTGGGAAGCGTGCGACTGATCTACTCGGCCTCGGAAAAAACCACAGCCACTGCCGGCAAGAACATGCTCGGCGGTTTCAAATTAATCGAAGTTCTCGGCAAGGGTGGCATGGGGACTGTCTACCGCGCTGAACAAGTCAGCTTGCATCGTGAAGTCGCCCTCAAAGTGCTGTCCAAGAAACTCACCAAGGACCCGGTGTTCGTGGCCCGTTTCGTCGCCGAAGCTCGTGCAGCCGCCCGCCTCCACCATCCCAATGTCGTGCAAGTGTTCGACGTCGGCCATGAAGGTGATACCTACTACTACTCGATGGAACTCATGCATGAGGGATCCCTCGAGCAAGAGTTGAGGTCCCGCGGCAAGATCCCCGAGGCAGAAGCCCTCCAGCTCACCGCAGCAGCCGCTTATGGACTTAGCTACGCCAACTCCTTGCGAATTGTCCATCGCGACATCAAACCCGACAACCTGATGATCGACCGGCATGGGCAAGTCAAGATCGCTGATCTCGGTCTAGCGCTGACAGACGAAGATGACCTGAGCAATGTGGCGGGAACGCCACATTTCATGTCGCCCGAACAAGCTCTCCGCAACACACCCGATCATCGCAGCGATCTCTACTCCCTGGGCTGCACCCTCTACCGCCTCCTCACCGGCCAAACCCCCTTCCAGGGCGACAGCGTCAAGGAGATCCTCCGCGCCCACGTCAAGGATGCGCCAGAACCACCTTCAAAGGTCAATCCGGAGATCTCCTCCGAAGCCTCTGCCATCGTCGACAAGCTCCTCGAGAAACAACTCGACCAGCGCTATCAGACCGCCGATGACCTCCTCCTCGACCTCGAACAGGTCATTGCACCAGCAACCCGCAAGGGCCTCCTCATCGGCAGTGCCATCGCGGCGCTGGTCATCGCCGTTGGAGGTATCTACTACGGCATGACGCGCCCCGAGGGGAAAACAGAAACGATCGTCAAGGAGATCAAGAACCCCGCTGACAAGAAGCTCGTCGCGGAGAATCGCGAGCTCAAGGCCGAAGCTGCCTTCTGGAAAATCAGCGCCTCTGATCTCGACGGTATAGAACTCGCGCTCGCTCTCGAGAGCATGGCCGAAGAGCATCGAGAGACACAGCATGCCGGCAAGGGACTCGCCGCGGCCAAGCAAATCCGGACCCGCATAGAAACTGCGAAGCAAGCCAAACAAAAATTCGAACAGGCGGTCCAGCAAGAAGTCATACGCCTGGAAATGGTTGTCCGGGAGGCTATCTCCCAAGCCGACTACACCAAGGCAAACGATATCTTGGACAAGAAGAGTGGCCCGCAAGAACTCCGCGATCACCCAGTGGTCGCCAACTCTTACGCCAAGCTACGCTCCGAACTGATCTCCGTCATGTCCCAGCGCCTGACCAGCATGAAGCAGGCCTTCGAAAACGCGCTGGAAGACCGAAACCACGAAGCAACCACCACGGCTCTGGCTGCGCTCGAAGCTGTCCTCGATGATGACAAGGGCTGGCCGCTGCCAATCTTGGCGGTCGCTGATGATCTCCGCAAATACATCGGCGACGGTTACCGAAGACATACAGCCCAACAACAGTCGGAGCAAAGAGATGCGGTCGCCCAGTCATGGCAGACCTTCAGAGAGGGAATTTTTTCTCCCGACGGTTTCATGGCGCGTATACGAACCTTCGACTTCGTGGGTGCCGCCAATGCTGCCAGCGAAACCCAGAAGCGGTTGGGCAATTTCATTTCCAGAGAAGTCGCCGAGCATCTTGCCGTCGCCGCCCGCGAAGCGGATGGCTTTCTACAAGTCTTCACCAAGGCATCAGCTGACGGAACGCTCAGCTACAAGCCCCCAGGATCGGACTCCGCCTTGCCGATCATCTCCTTCACAACCTCCGGCGACCAAGCCGGTCTGACAGTAAAAGATGGCCCACGCATCAGACCGAAACCCCGCCTCATCCCACTGACCGAACTGCTCGCGGAAAATCCCGCCACCGTTTTCACACTACCCGAGGCGCCCGACTCTCTCGGCCGCGCAGCCTTCCTCGGCCTCCTGTCGCTCGACACGACTCTCCAGAACGCGCAGGCCTACATTGCGGCCATCGACAGCGGCGACGACACCAGCGGGATCGGTGAGCAGAGCTATCGCGGCGGCAATAGCGCCCTCCCCTTTGCAACGACCATCCTCGAGGGACGAGGGCCGTCATGGGCCGATGCTCTCCACCGTGAAATGCTCGCATCCCAGATTCTCGCGCAAGCGTTACGCGCCATGTCAGAGAGGCGAAACATCGCAGCGGCTACACACCTCGAACGGCTGCTGGCCGAATACCCACGATCTTGCGTTGTTCAAAAATTCCATTAGCTCCAAGCCCACATCCCGATGGCCTCGATTGCTGATCTGAGCCTCATCGAAACAGCTCATGGGATCTCCTTCAAGGTGTGGGCGATCCCTGGCTCGAGCCGAGAACGCATCGTTGGAGTTCATGGTGACGCACTCAAAATTTCTGTGTCCGCACCGCCACAGAAAGGCAAAGCAAACAAGCGCATCCTCGCCCTCCTGGCAAACCAGTTGCAGATCTCCCCGCGACAGATCTCACTCGAATCAGGAACAACCTCTCGCGACAAATCGGTTCGGGTGCAAGATCTGACCGCGGAGAAGATACGCTGCTTGCTCGCCCCCATCCTTCTATCACAAAATTAACGGATACCGTGACACCCAACGAACCAACTCTGAGTCAACGCATTGCCAACACTGCTGCCGAACTCAAACATCGACTTGGCCAAGAGCCGCGGGTTGCCATGCTGTTAGGGACCGGGCACACATCTATTGCCGGGCAGTTGAAAAATCGCGTCACACTCAAATCGGAGGATCTGCCCGCCGGCATAAACTTCTCCGAGAACTCACCGCTGCTGGCTGGCGAACTCGAAGGCATCCCTGTGGTTATCGCAGACGCTCCGCTCGCCTGCCACGAAGGGCACCCGCCGGAAGCCGTAACCTTCCCTGTTCGAGTCCTGCAAGCGATGGGAGTAGAACTCCTCTGCCTGTCCGCCGGTGGCGCAAGCTTGAGCCTTCAACTTGAACCAGGCACCATCGCCGTGGTGGAGGACCACATCAACCTGTCGGGATTCCACCCTCTGCAAGGGCCTTACGATCCAGATATCGGCCCCGGTTGCCACGACATGTCAGACCCTTACCCGTCACGATGGCGGGAAATCGCCCGGGGAGTCGCCATCGAAGCCGGCATCCCATGCCTGCATGGGGTCTATGCCGCAATACCTGGTCCAAGCCTGCCCACCCGCGCCGAATACCGGTTCCTCAAGCGGGTCGGAGCCGATCTGGTTGGCATGGCACTGGTCCCGGAAGTCCTCGCCGCTGTTCACTGCGGTATCGATGTCCTCGCTCTCGTCGGAGTCACCCAGATGGTGGCCCTCGAAAGCCACCGCCCGGTATCGATCGAATCAATGGTCGATGCCGCTGATCTGGCAGCGCCACGAATGGCGGCGATGATCGCGGGTATCGTCAGGACCTTGCCACGATGACAGGCAACCTCCCTACCAGGATCGGGATCCTCCTCTCAGGAGGTGGTCGCACCCTGCAAAACCTGATCGACTGCATCGCAAGTGGGAGTCTGGATGCCGAAATCGGATGTGTGATCTCGAACCGCGAAGTCGCCTACGGCCTCACTCGTGCACGACAGGCCAACATCCCCACCTTCGTCGAGCATGAACCCGAGCATATCTACACCCTGCTACGCCAGCACCAGATCGAACTGGTTTGTCTGGCGGGATACCTGCGACTGCTTCCGATCGCCGAAGACTTCGAGGGCCGCGTCATCAACATCCATCCGGCTCTTTTGCCCAAGTTCGGTGGCAAGGGCTTCCATGGCGAGCACGTTCACCACGCCGTCCTCGAGGCCAAAGAGACGCGATCTGGTTGTAGCGTGCACTATTGCAACAACGACTACGACGATGGTCCCCTGCTCCTCCAAACCGAGGTCGAAGTCCTCCCCGAAGACTCCGTCGAAACTCTGGCTGCACGCGTCTTCGCCGCCGAATGCGAAACCTATCCACAAGCCATCCGCTCTTGGCGCGAGCAGCATCCTCGCTGACTGCCCAAGACTCCCTGCTGCCCAAGACTCCCTGTATCCGTCCCCGCCCCACCCAGCGAAGGTCAACTCACCGATCCGACTCCCTTGGAACACCTGTGCGGGCAACATTGGACTGATCCAGAGAGGCCAGCATCTGCGCGATGACACGATACGTCGCCCTCCCCAAGAGAACCGGAGTGGCAGGCGGTATCATCCCGACCTCACTGACCTGGTGATCACCAAACTCCTGTTCGAACCAGACCGGACGTTCACCTCCAGCCATGATCGGCCCATGAACCCGGACCCCGAGACGAACCGATGCGAAGGTATTGCGCCCGGTAACCCGCTCGACCAAAGCGGCATGGAAATCGAGGATCTCGATGCGGAGGAGGCAGGCTTCTGCGTGAATACCGGGGAGAGCCTCTGCAAAAACACGTGACCGTGTGAGCGATTCTTGCACGACATCACCCAGCATCTCCGGAATCGATCGCACCCAAAGTGATTCCGGCATGTACTCCACCACCGCACTCCTGGTAGCACCGTCCGGAAGCAACGGTCCGCGCGCATCGACAACCGGAAGAATTGTTACCGGACGATCCGCAGCAATCTTGACCTGATAATTCGGCGGACGAAAAAGCCTCTCGTTGGTTGCCAGATCCAGACCCGGCGAACTCGCACACCCACCAAGAACGCCCAGCAGGAAGAAAGGAGTCAGTTCACATCGCAATCCGCTCATCTTTGTAACCTACCTTCCCGAAGGCCTTTCAACTCCACTACTGTGGTGCAATCGCAATGATCGCACTCGCCACGAACCTGGAGATCTCGTAAAGCACCGCAACCCGTTGAGTCCGAACGAACGTCAACTCCCCGGCCGCGCGCAGCAGGCGCAACGTCTCGATCTCGGATCCCTCCACCGTCTGCAACTCAATTTCGATCTGATCGGTAGCATCGATGCCCGCCTCGAGCGCATGCACTCGCACGCCCTTCAGATCCTTCAATTCGGCGGCAACAGTCTCGGCATCAGTATTCACACTTCCGTCATCACTCACCCGCCACTGGCCATCCGGGCCACGAACATAGATCTTCGACCGGTCCGCTCGCTTCAAAACCATCCGCGCAATCTGACCCGGCACGTCATTTCGATAAATATCGAGAGCGACAAAATCCGTCCACGGTGAGCGCAAAACATCAGCGTGGACCTTTGCCGCCTTGACGATGTGCGGCTCATCGGCACGCTTGACGAAAGTGAACTCTCCCGTGTCCTTGCCAATATGGAGAACCGTCGGCCGAATATCGAAAGGCCCGGTCAATTCAACAGTAAGGAAGCCACTATCCAGGCCATAGGTTGCGGACGGCCCAGGATCCGAGACAAATTCGTGGGCCCCCAAATTGCGCAAGGCATGAATCAACTTCCCGACCGGTGTTGCACGGGCCTGGCAATGGACCGGCAAGGTCACCTTCAGCAGATTACCTACTCCGCGCTCGAACTGGAGATGCTTTGCTCCTGGGTCCACCAGCGAGATCCGCAACTTCGAAGCCTGCTCGGCCGGGAAGGGAATCAACAATCTTGAGCGGAGTTGTTCTGCCGGAATTTTCAACATCTGACCATACCGGCTCTTTTTGATACTGAACTCGAGTCCGCGAGGCTCCACCAAGGCGATCAACGATTCCTCGCCTTGAACCCACACCTTCAGACTCTCCTTTCCGGAAACGCCTTGGACCTCGACGACAAAATCGGGCTGCGGGCGCAACCCCATCGTGCCGCTCAAAAATTGATCGGCGCGCATCCCCAGAATCTCGGCAATGAACTGCATGGCCAGAGCCTGCTCGACACGCACATCGATGGGGTCGCGGAGCCGAATGGTGCCATCCCGACCTCGCTCCAGGACGAGACTCTCCTCGCGATCATCAGCACCCGATTTCCGCATGACCGCGATTCGCTCGACCTCCTCGAACTCGGTCTCGAACACGGAATGCTCGCGAAAGTCATCGGGGATGCCCTGCAAAGCTCCCCACAATGCCATTCCCCCGCGGTGAATCTCCTGGCCCATCCTGATGAACACACCACCCAGCGGACCCTCATCGCCAATCTCGACGCGTATCTCGTCATCTCCAAAATACAGAGCCACCTCACCACGCGGCTGGTCGAGGCCCGTCTGCGCCAAAAGATCATCATCAATCTCGGAGGGCTTGTACGTCCGCATGAGCAGCGCCGTGTCATACTGCTGCGCCAAGCTCATCAACCTTCCCGATGATGCGAAATCCACCAGCGGCTCAACGATATGCCATCGATGATCGCGGCGCTCGAGATGGATGGGGCGCATATCCCTGTCACTGCGAAAGACGATCTTGTCGGCATCCAACAAGTGCTTGCCGCCAAGGAGTGATACCTGCAACTCCCGATTGCCATCACCCGCGCCGCCACCATCTTCTTTCGTCAGCCACAGGGCGAAACCGAGTAGGGCAACCAGAAACACCAACAGCAAGCTAGTCCGCATCCCCAATCACTCCCTCTTGCGGACCCAGAACACGATCAGACCAAGAAAGAGGAGACCCCCTGGCACGCCGCCGATCAAGAGCCACCGAACTCGAGACAGTTGTTGCGGCACCACCTCCAGGCGTCGAGAGACATATCGATCACCGCGCACACTGACCAACGCCCTCCGCTCTGCCAACCAGTTAAAAATATTGAGACCGAGGTCGCCATTCACCTGGTAACGCGTGTTGTGAAAACCTTGCGCCGACATCACGATCGCATGCCCCAGGCGGGAATCTTCCGAGGAGTCCACATCTATCAAGGCCCCCACACAGCGCGATGCGAGCAGACTCCGGTCCGCTGCGACGACATAGTCAACCTGCCCCTGCGCACCAACACGATCCTCCAGCCAGGCCAGGCTATCGGTATTCAGAAAGCTCGTATCGACACGAACCCCCTCGAGGCCATTGGGCTCCAGGGCTCGTATCTCCCTGCCGAACACGAACTGCGGATATCTCTGACGGTTCATCAAGGGGCGCGTGATCTCATGAACCGGATTCATCTTGACCAGCATGAGATTCTGAACCTCCTGGCTTCCCATCTGAGTCTTGTGGGGGTCGCGTGGGTCGCGGATCAAATGACACACCAACCGCTCGCCCACCTCGAAGCCGAGTCGCTTCCCCAACCCGACAAGGCCGACATTCCAATCACGGGGAAGTTCATACCAGGCCACATTCGCAAACAAACGGCCGCCTCGACGCAGATAAGAAACCAATGCTTCGGCAGCCTGCTCGGACATCTCGTGCTTGGGCTCGATGAGAGCAACAATCTGCGCATCCTCCGGCACACGGCCTTCCTTCTCCAGATCGAGAACATCGATCTCGAAGCCTTCTGCCTCGAGATCCGTGAGTAACATCGAGTAAGAACCAGCCGTCGCCCTGGTCATCTCGGCCTCACCATGCCCGGTGAGGAAATAGATCTTTGGAGAACCCTCCACGAGCAAGGACTTGATGGCACTGGAAATAGCCTCTTCGCCTTTGTAGTCCTTCAAGATCGGCATGGACCGCCGTGATCCAGGCACACCGCTCTGAGTCGTCGCCCCAAAATCGATATCGGCGACATCGGCCTCCAGCGAGATCGTCTTCCAGCGCTTGTCAAGCTTGACGATGATCGTATTCGACCGTCGCATCTTGATCTCCTTGAGGACCTCGCGAACCTTCGCGGGTTCTTGGCGAAGATCTACATGCGTGACCGAAACCGAATCACCACCCAGGTAGTCATACTGACGAAGCAAGTCGATCGTCAGGTCCTGCAGCCTCTTGTGGATATCGATCCGCCGACGATCCCAGTCCGACATACGGGAGTTCGGAGCAACAAGTGGTTCGAAGATCGTGTGGATCTCCACCTTCTTGCCATCGCGCAGGATGCCCGCGAGGAGATCCTTGGTAGCCGATTCAACACTGAAGCGGGCTTGCGGCGAAAGATCCCATAGCGCCTTGGCCGACGGCAGCGTCGCCAGCACGATCAACAACAGTACCGCCACCAGCGCGAGTGCTGCCTGGAAGATGGCGTTGAACCACCCGACGATCCTCCGACTGTCACCTACCGCCATCTTCTCGACCCCAAAGAAATCACCGTCAAGAACAGGAAAAAGCAGGTGGTCACCAGATAGAAGAAAATCTGGCCCGTGTCCACCAGACCTCTACCAAACCAGTTGGCCAGATGGTCCATGACATTCAACTGATCGCCCAAAGCCTTCAAAAATCCGGCCTCATCGCCCAGGTCTCCAACGAGCCATTCCGTCGCAGCGATCAACTCGGCAGCTCCGTCCTTCACGATCTGGCCCAAAGCCCCCGTGAGCAGCGCGATGTTGAACAACATGGCGGACAGGGACGCGAGCAATTGATTGTCGGTGAGACTGCTGGTGAAACAACCGACGGAGAGGAGCAAGCAACCAAAAAGCGACATGCCGAGATAACCCGCGATGACCGGACCGAACGACAACTCGGTCGCCAGGAAACTGTCCCACGTGAGCACCCAAAGCAAGAGAAGAGTCGGCAGCCACAAGATCATGAAAAACGACAAGGCCGCGAACCACTTTCCGAGCACCACCTCGATATCGCGCACCGGCGCGGTCATCAATACCTCGAGGGAGCCCGTGCGCCGCTCTTCCGCGAAGCAGCGCATGGTCAGGATCGGCGGCACCAGAACAACCATGAAGTTGCTGCTCTGCTGGAACATGAAAAGCGTCGAAAAGAGGTCCCGGTCGAGTTGAAACTCACTGACCTGCTTGACGACACTTTGAACCTCGAAGCCACGGTAGAGATAGAACAGAACCGCTATCACGTATGCGACAGGGCTGGAGAAGTAAGAGATCAACTCCTTCTTCAGAGTTGTCCAGATCACCTTCACGAAGACACCTTCGCAATCTCTGCTCCAACTTCGCCTCCGAGACCGTCTTCGGTCACGCTGCGGAAGTAATCTTCCAGGCTTGGCAAATTCAGTCTGAGCTCCCGGATGACCGCGCCCGCATCTATGAGACAACGAAACACATCGTCACGCGGGTCAACATCGACTGAAACGGGGAACTCCACGGTCAGAAAATCACCCTCTTCGGAAACCTGACGAGGCAGCGATCCCCGTGAGAAATCTGTCAGCAACTCGATGAGATCTCTGCCTGGAACCGATGCGGTCACCCGCACATGACGCCCGGAGGCACGGGAAAGAAGCTCGTCAGGTGTTCCATCGGCACGAATCTCGCCCTTGTGAATGATGATCATCCGGGTACTGACGTCTTCGACCTCACTCAAGATGTGGCTCGAAAACATCACCGTATGTTCGTCCGAGAGTTCCCGCACAAGAGCCTTCATGCGGCGGCGCTGGTTCGGATCCAAACCCGCGGTCGGCTCATCGAGAATGAGAATCGGTGGCTTGCTCACCAGAGCATCCGCCAGTCCGACGCGTTGCCGGTAACCTCGCGAGACATGGCCGACCAGCTTTCGGCGGACCTCGGTGACTCCGCAACGCTCCATGACCTCCTCCACAGCGCCCCGACGCTGCCGCCTCGGCACACCCTTGAGCTCGGCACGGTAGTGGAGATATTCCGCCACCCGGAGATCGGGATAAATCGGCACATTCTCGGGCAGGTAGCCGATCTGACGACGGACCGCGATGGGATCGGCAAATACATCGATACCCCCAACATGAGCCGTACCGGACGTTGCCGGATGGAAGCAGGTCAGCACCCGCAATGTCGTCGTCTTCCCAGCTCCGTTGGGACCGGCAAAACCGACGACTTCACCCTTGGCAATCTCCAGCGAGATGCCATTCACCGCCACCGTCTGCCCGAACCGCTTGAGGAGCTCCTTAACCCGGATCATCCAGCAATGGTGTAGCCCCTAAGCCCCATTGACGTAACAGGATTTTGAGAAGGCCGAGGTCATACACAGCCCTGCACGACACTCGTGCAGATGCCAGAAGCCGGAAGCGGAGCCTTACTTGACCTCGAAATCCGCGTCTTTGATGTCCTCGTCAACCCCGGCTCCAGCCCCGGCACCCTCCTCGCTACCTTCCCCGGGAGCGTCAGCCTCTGTGGCCCCCTCCTGCTGCGCCTGCGCATAGAGCGCCTGGCCTATCTTCTGGGACGAAGCTTCGAGATCAGCAAGAGCCGCCTGGATAGCAGCAACATCCTCACCCTCCAACTTCTCACGCAACACCTTGATCTTCGCCTCGACTTCCGCCTTTGCGTCGTCCTCGACCTTCGCTTCGTTCTCCTTCAAGGTCTTCTCCAGGCCGTAGATCATCTGGTCGCCGTTGTTCTTCAATTCAACCAGCTCGCGGCGCTCCTTGTCGACGGCGGAGTTCTCCTCCGCATCAGCGCGCATCCGCTCGACCTCCTCTTCGGTCAAACCCGATGAGGTTTGGATCGTGATCTTCTGCTCCTTGCCCGTGCCCTTATCCTTGGCCGACACGTTCAGGATGCCATTCGCATCGATGTCGAAAGTAACCTCGATCTGCGGTACCCCGCGCGGCGCCGGAGGGATGCCCTCGAGCTTGAACTTCCCAAGCGTACGATTGTCATTGGCAAACTCACGCTCACCCTGAAGGACATGGATGTCGACCGCCGGCTGGCTATCAGAAGCAGTCGAAAAAATCTGCGATTTACTGGTAGGGATCGTCGTGTTGCGTTCGGTGAGCTTGGTCATCACACCGCCGAGAGTTTCGATCCCCAAAGACAACGGGGTGACGTCCAAAAGAACGACATCGCTGACATCGCCCGCGAGGACCCCGCCCTGAATGGCTGCGCCGAGACTCACCACTTCATCGGGATTGACGGACCGGTTAGGCTCCTTGCCGAAGATCTCCTTGACGATCTCCTGAACCTTGGGAATCCGCGTCGACCCACCCACGAGGATGACCTCGTCGATATCACCCGCCTTCATCTTGGCATCCTTGAGCGCTGCTAGCGAAGGCTGACGACAGCGATCCATCAGCGACTCCGTAAGTTGCTCAAACTTTGCGCGAGTGAGATTCTCGGTCAGATGCTTGGGACCACTCTGGTCCATCGTGATGAACGGCAAGCTGATTGTCGTTTGCTGAGCGGACGAGAGCTCAATCTTGGCCTTCTCGGCGGCTTCCTTCAGCCGCTGAAGTGCCATCTGATCCTGACGGAGATCAATGCTGTTGGACTTCTTGAACTCATCGCAAAGCCAATCGATCAGGGCTCCATCAATATCATCTCCGCCGAGATGCGTGTCGCCGTTCGTCGATTTGACCTCAAACACACCATCGCCAACATCGAGGATCGAGACATCGAATGTGCCACCCCCGAAATCGAACACTACAATCTTCTTCGAATTCTTCTCATCGAGCCCGTAAGCCAAAGCTGCTGCTGTCGGCTCATTGATGATTCGCTCGACCTTCAGCCCGGCGATGGTGCCGGCGTCCTTGGTGGCCTGGCGTTGAGAGTCGTTGAAGTAGGCCGGCACGGTGATGACCGCACGCTCAACCTCTTCGCCCAGATATGCCTCAGCCGCGTCCTTGAGTGACTGAAGGATGATCGCGGAAATCTCGGGAGGCGTGTAGTCCTTGCCATTGGCCTCTACCTTGACCAGTTCATCCGCGCCACCGACAACGGCATATGGCACTATCTTCTCTTCCGATGCCACCTCGCTGTGCCGACGCCCCATGAACCGCTTGATGGAGTACACCGTGTTGCGTGGATTGGTGACGGCCTGCCGCTTCGCCGGCGCGCCCACCAGACGCTCGCCACTCTGAGTGAAGGCGACCACGGACGGGGTCGTTCGGCTACCTTCGAGGTTCGCCACGACAACCGGTTCGCCGCCCTCCATGACCGAAACCACCGAGTTGGTCGTTCCGAGATCGATTCCGATAATCTTCGACATTGCGTCTCCCTGAATACCCATGATCTCTCCCGCCTGCTTGGGTCTCCAATACAGGATCAAGCTCGAGATCGGTGTTTGCTCGCCTCAGAGATAACAAAAGCCGTGCCGACTGTCGGCTATCATCTCTAACCTTTGTATATCAAAGCTTTACATGCACCACTCGCAGTATGGCCAAGCCAATCTGCGACAAACTGTCAGCCAGCCAAGCGCACAGACCTGACAGTCTGTCAGGTTCTGGAGCAATCTGCCCAGTTCGCGCGAGCGAGGTAAAACCAGTAGACGCAAGCCAAGCACGCATTGACCACGACGAAGATCCACCACAAGGCCAGCAACGTGGCTCCTGCGAAGACGGCTACCACCAGGCTCGCACAAGGCAGCAAGAATCCGAGATAACCCACCGCATCGATGATCATCGGCGGCACGAAACGCCCTCCCCCATTGATGGCCCCCGTCGCAGCGATGCAAAAGGCGGAAAAAGGCAATCCCAGGGCGGCTATTTGCAGATAGCCAATTCCGGCGTTCACCTCGCCCACATCGCCCTCGCTCAAGAACAACAGCATCAGCGGTCGAGCCGCGAGGGAAAATACCAGCACCAGGCAAGCGCCAAAAATGAGCGCCGACAATGACGCCAACTGACCGGCTCGCCGCGCTCGTGCAACATTACCCGCACCAACATTTCGTCCAGCGATCGCCGTGCCGGCGCTGGCGAACCCCACCGCGGCAAACAAAACCATCGTCTCGAGGCGCGTCGTTACCCCGAGGGCAGACAGGGCAGCTTGACCGCCGAGTTCCTGTGCGAGTCGGGTCAAGGCAATGGCTACCAAACCTCGCACAAGCATTTGAGCCGCCTGTGGCGTTGCCATGGCAAAGATCTGGCGACGCTGGCCAAGCGGACCGCGCAAGGGAACCCATGAAAAACGCAAACCGCATCCTGAGCGACACAGCCAGGCCAATCCCAGTCCTGCTGCAAGGGCGCGGGAGATCACCGAGGCATACGCAGCTCCTGGCGCACCAAAAGCAGGAATGCCCATATCCTCCCACCCGAACAGCAAAACGATGTCCAGCAAGAGATTGACGACATTGGCTCCGACAAGGAGGACGAAGGGCATCAAGGACTCTCCGAGCGCCCGCATCGTCGTGGTCGTCTGCATGAGACCGAACATCGTGAAGGTCCCCAGATTGGCAACCAACAGGTAGTGCAAGCCGATGTCCCGACCGGACCCTTCCACGCCTTGGAGATCGATCGACGGCGACACGAAGAGAGCACCGATCAGCCCCAAGAAAACACCCGAGCCCAGCATGAGAATCTGCGAACGAGAACTGAGATCGCGAGCTTGATCAATCTCGCCCCGGCCAATCATTCGCGACATCACCGAGAGAGTGGCTGCGCTGATCGCGTTGCCTATGATCATCGGAAGGAAGTTGATGTTCGTCGCAACATGAACCCCCGCAAGCGCCGCAGGATCATCGAGTTCTGCGATCAAAAGGAGGTCGACGATGTTGAACATCGCGTGCGAAAGGAGGCCAATAGCGAGCAGGAGCCCTTGCTTGAGTACCACGGGCAGGAGCGGGCCTTCGAGGATGGGATCTGATCGAGTCAAGGCGGGGCGGAAGTTAGTGCGCCACGCCAGGCTTCTCCACCCCGTTCATGGATACACGGGACGGATCTCCGTGCACGGGCGATCCAACCCGTAGAGGGTGCCACCTCCACGCCCACGGATAATCAGGGAGAATCCAGAATCTGCCGGGCTCGCTCGACGATCCTGGTCGGGCTGAATGGCTTGGTCATGTAGTCATCCGCCCCAGCAGCCACTCCCGTGTCCCTGTCCGAATCTTGCCCCTTGGCACTCAAGAGGATGATCTTGATGTGCTTGAGGTCGTCATCGCTCTTGACGACCCGGGTCACCTGAAAGCCATCGATCCTGGGCATCATCACATCCAGGAACACCAGATCCGGGCAATGTTCGCGAATCGCTTTCAAAGCCTCTTCGCCGTTGCGCGCTTCGAAAACTTCATAGTTGTCCTTGGCCAGAACAAAAGACAATGAACGACAGATGAACGGCTCATCATCAACGACCAGAATCTTGTGCTGTCTCATCGGCCATCCCCGCGGCAAGAGGTCTTCTTCAACACCACCGCTGTGATGTCATCGGACAAGGACATGGGATCCGAAAAATCTCCCACCTCATCGAATACCGATGACAGGATCTGGCGCGCATTCCCACCCGCAGACCTCCTCAGCAATTCCATGAGCCTCTCCTCGCCGAACATCTCCTCCTGAGCGTTCACCGCCTCGGTAACACCATCGGTATAGATCAAGATGACATCATCGATACCGAGGTCTATATCGCAGCTCTCATGGTCCTGATCCTGCAAGAACCCGATGATGGTGTTGGAACTCGGGAACCGCTCCACCTCGCCCGTCGCAGCACGGTAGATCAAAGTGTCGTTATGACCTGCATTCACCAAGAGGGCACGAGAACTCCCCGGAGTCAACTCGACACTTGCAGCAGTGATGAACCTCTCGGTACGCATCAGATCCGGATGCAGAACCCGAGCCAGATCATCGAAGACTTCAGCTACTCCGCTCTTCTGGGCTGCCAGCGCGTGCAGTGAAGCACGAGCGCCGACCATGATCATGCCGCTGGCAAGGTTATGGCCGGAGACGTCAGCAACTATCACCATCGACCGCCCATCTGGCATCGATAGATAATCAAAATAGTCGCCACCGACCGCTCCCGAATTGACACAACGACCGTCCACATCGAAACCATCAATCTCGGGTGGATGATCCGGCAGGATCTGTTGCTGAATTTTGTTCGCCGTCTTCAGTTCCTGACCCAATTCAGCGACCTTGCGAGTCCCCAGAACTGCCCCCAGCATGGATGCTATACCGGTGATCATCTTGGTCTCGTGAGAACCCAATCGCTCGGCGCTGGAATAAGCGTTTGCCCGCTTGTCCATCACCAGAAGAACACCCAGAGTCGTTTGCTTTGCGATGCTGCCATACCGCACCGGCATCGCGACAACCTCACTGCTAGCCAATTCTTGGAGGCCAGCGCCCAAACACCCGGACCCGACAGATTCCAGCAGAGGCTTCCCCCCCCCGGTGGCAGCGCGCCAGACGATACCGTCATCCTCACCAACAATCGGCTCGCCGTCCCACGCTTGCGCCACGGAGTTCCAACCGCCCTCCTCAGCAACAACCTGAGAAATAACGTCAAATCGATCAACGGAATCGTGCAAGCGTAGATAGACAGCCCGTTCGACACTGGCCGCAACAACGAGCGCCTTCAGCGCCATCTCGATGACCCTCTCCTCGGACTCCCCCGTCGACAGTTTGGGCAGGGTGTCCCCGATCATCGATACCTCTTCGAGCAAAGCTAGCGAACTCGCATTGATGCTCTCCATATCTTGTTCCACCGCTTCCTTTTCAGCGATCAGGTGGAGCAAATGGCCAAGGAACGGAGCCAACCCATGGCCACATCCCGTGGAATAAGTCAGAACAATCCGATCACCGTCGGGGAGTTGAGACTGGAAGAGGCTGCGGCCTGCACCAGGATCGATGAAAACATCACCATGGTCCTCGTGGTGTTCCGGTGCCGGACCCTGTCCGCCAGATGACAGGATTTCCCCCTGCACATCCAATCTCTGCCAGTGGATCTCGCCACTCGCCGCTTCTGACAAGGAGCCGAGGATCTCGGTTGAAGACAGATGACCGCGCATGAATCGCCTCAGTTTTCCACCAGCGCCGGCGCCATCGCCATTTTGTGCATGCGCAGCACATTGCGACCATCTTCACGGGAGTAATCGACCTCATCCATGACCGCTCTAGCGATCATGATCCCGTAGCCACCCTCGGCGACGGGAAAGCCATTGCTTTCAGGTGGGCAGACCTGGAGAGGATCAAAAGCCGATCCATGATCGCTCAAGGTGATGGCGATTCCCTCATCATCGGCAACGAATTCCACCTTGACGGGTTGAGACTCATCTCCCTGGTAGGCATGGCGCAAGATGTTGGTCACCATCTCCTGGACCGCTAGAAGAACGTTGTAGCGGGTGCCGTCTGGATCCTCGACGAACGGAATCTGCTCCAGAAGCGACTCACCCGCCTGCCAGACGATGCGCAAATGGTCCATGGGACCGCACAGATACAGCTGAACTCTCGCTGCCATAGGTAGATCTTCGCTCCAGTCCCTCCATATCTCCTATCGACCAACTCCCGCCTCCGGCTGAAGGGAGGCGCCTCCCACGGAGGTCGCCACGCTGGAATTGCCAACACCGATCCAGTACCCTCCGCAGCAGACCGTTCCAGGGAGGGAAACTTGTCGCCACACTCCAAGCTCCTCGGATTACCCGAGGGCAGGATCTACCCGTCCATATGCCCGATAGCATGGTCTATTGGCGGACCCAGGCAGAACCAGCAGCCGCCAGGATCTGAGCGGAACGGCGGAATCACACCGCCGCGGAGGGCGATCCCCACAAATACCCTGGGGGTCTTTCTACCGTTGCTGATCTTGTTCGGGTGCAAATCCACCCCCTTCAAGCCAGAGCCTTCTCCACCCCCGACGCTGACCATCTCAGGCATCCTCGCACCGGTATCCGGCCCCTCGGAACTCCGCCATCACCCGGAGGCAAGCCCATCAGCAGGAACGCAACTGCGCCGCGCCTATATCTTCCTCGAGACGGGTCTTCCGGACCGCGCCATCTACACCCTGAACCGGCTGCTGTTTGGCAACGAAAAACCAACGAACCGGACTCTCGCCATTGCCCATTACTTGCGGGGCACTGCATACGAAGCCAAGAACAACATCGAACGGGTGGCGCACGAACGCGAGCAGGGCTTGCAATACGAGAGCAGTCCTGAACTGCGAGCTCTGCTGAAGAAACTGGGCAGCCCCGCGAAACCAGTCCCGCCGGTGGTTGTGAAACCCAAACCAAAACCACCCATCACCGCACCCGCCATCCTGGCACGCAGCAAATGGAGAGCTACGAGCCCACGCCGGATGACTCCTTTGGGCAAGGCCCGACGCATCACCGTGCATCACTCCGCCGTGACCGGTCGCCCAAGCTCCCAAAGCAAGAGTGCCAGGGAGATCCTGTCCATGCAGCAAGGCCACATGGGCGGAGAGAAGAAGTGGGCTGATATCGGCTACCATTACATCGTAGATCCGAGCGGCCGCGTCTGGACCGGGCGCGCAATCAAGTGGCAAGGTGCGCATGCCGGCAATCCAAGTCTCAATCGTGGCAACATCGGCGTCTGTCTGATCGGCAAGTTCACCAAGGGCAAAGGCGGTCAGCACCCACCCAAATCGCAATTGAAGAGCCTGGAATCCCTGCTCACGTGGCTATGCCACCACCATGGCATTTCGGTATCGACCATCCGCACGCACAGGGAACTCCATCCCACGGAATGCCCGGGGGAACACCTGCAAGCGGCCATCGTGAAATTCCGCCGCCAGCACACTGCTTCGACAAGGACTGCGGGTGCAAGTTCCCCCCGGTAGACCGGCGGGGAGCCCCCACAACACCCAAACCTGGACCTAATTTTGCCGACTCTCGGGGAGTCCCGTGACCCCATCCGCCGTTGTTGCTATTCAATAGGTTAACGATGGTTTCGCTTCTTCGAATCCTCCTGACCGGCACCCTTCTGATCGGAGTCTCGGCCGTACATGGGTGTGGCCCTGCCGAGCCAAGAAGTTCCGGAGATGCTCCGAAAATCCACGATTTTGGAATGATCCCGCATGGCCAGATCGCCGAAGCAACCTTCGAGATTCCTCTCTCGAATAGCATCCCGGTCATCCCGTTCCGATACGAAAAATCCTGCTCCTGTGGAACGGAAAGCTTCCTGGTCCAAAGCGATGATGGACAAGTTCGAACGCGCTCTCCAGAAGACCAACCCCTGGTCGTTCATCCAGGAGAAAAACTTCGGATGAAGCTACAGATCGACACGAGCCTCAAAGAAGCTGCCGACCAAGCAAAAACCACCATCCATGGTTCTGTGATTCTGCACGACGCCGAAACACAGATGCAAAAGATCATCATTCCTGTCAGTTTTATCT